>DASZNB010000029.1:0-26343 GCA_035551395.1 Solirubrobacteraceae bacterium
CGGCACGCTCGACGCCGGCGCGGACGCTGTCTGCCTCGGCGTCAGCGACTCGCCCAAGCCTCCGCCTGAGCGGATCACGCTGAGCCTGGCCGTCCTGCGCGCCGCGCGCGCCTGCCTGCTGCTCGCGACGGGCGCGGGCAAGGCCGACGCGGTCAGCGCGATGCTCGGCGAGCCGAGCCGCCACGTCCCCGCGAGCCTGCTGCGGCGCGAGCGCCTGACGGTGATCGTCGATGACGACGCCGCACCGCCCGCGCCGAGCCCATGAGCGGCGCGGGCCCCGCCGCGGGCGCCGGCACCGGGGTCCGAGCGCCGCCCGACGTCGTGCTCGTACGCCACGCCGAAACCGAGTGGAGCCGCGCCGGACGCCACACCGGGCGCAGCGACATCCCGCTCAGCGCGGCCGGGCGAAGCGCCGCCGGGGCGCTCCGCGCGCGACTCGCTGAATGGCACTTCGAGCTCGTCCTCATGAGCCCGCTCGCGCGGGCACGCGAAACGTGCGAGCTCAGCGGGCTATCCACGCGAGCCCGGCCCCGGGAGGATCTGCAGGAGTGGGACTACGGCGATTACGACGGGCTCACGACTGCCGAGATCCGGGAGGGCCGCCCGGACTGGAACCTGTGGCGCGACGGATGCCCCGGCGGGGAGGACGCCGCCGACGTCGGCCTGCGCGCCGACCGCGTGCTGGGCGAGCTGCGGCGCGCACCCGGCCCCGTCGCGGTCTTCTCCCACGGGCACATGCTGCGCGTCCTCGGCGCGCGCTGGATCGCGCTCGGCCCAGAGTCCGGCGCTCGCCTCGGCCTCTCGACGGGCGCGCTTTGTCTGCTTTCGCACGAGCGCGACGCGTCGGTCCTCGCGCGCTGGAACGACACCGGCACGGGCGCGTTCGCGACTCCGGGGACGACGGCGCGGGCGTGATCGTGGCAAGATCCGCGGCCGGGGAGCGCCATGACGTTCTAGAGTGACGCAGCAAGCCAGCCATGGCAGCCCGCGCGGTACAGACCACCCCCCTTTCCCCGGACGTCGAGCAGGCGCTGTCGGCTCTCGTGCAGGTGCGCGCGCACACGCTGGGGCTCGTCGCCGATCTCAGCGCCGAGCAGCTCGAGCGGGTGCACTCGTCGATCATGAGCCCGCTCGCGTGGGACCTCGCCCATATCGCCGCGTACGAGGATCTGTGGCTCGCCCACCGCCACGCCGGACTCGAGCTCCTGCGCGCCGATCTCGCCAGTCTCTACGACGCCTTCGAGACGCCCCGTGCGGTCCGCGGGCAGATCGAGGCCCTCGACGCCGAGCGGGCGCGCGCGTACATGGGCGAGGTCAGCGAGCGGAGCCACGCGGCCCTCGCCGCGCACGGCCTGGGCGACGGAGTCGTCTGCGAGCTGGTGCTGCGGCACGAGCTCCAGCACTCCGAGACGATGCGCCAGACGATGGCGATCGCCGGGCTGCTCCCCGCCGGCGAGCCCCCGCTCGCGGCGATGGGCGCCGGCGCGGGCTGGCTGGAGATTCCGGCCGGCTCGTTCGCGATGGGGGCGGGGCCCGAGGGCTTCGCGTACGACAACGAGCGCCCGCGCCACACGCGCGAGCTCGACGGTTTCGCGATCTCTCTGCGACCCGTCAGCAACGCGAGCTGGATGCGGTTCAGCGAGGGCGGCGGCTATGAGCGGCGCGAGTGGTGGTCGGACGAGGGCTGGGCGTGGAAGGAGGAGCACGACATCACGCATCATCCGGCCGTGGCAGCCGGCCACCCGCAGGCCCCCGTCTGCCACGTCTCCTGGTTCGAGGCCGACGCCTTCTCGCGCGCGCTTGGAGCGCGACTGCCCACCGAGGCGGAGTGGGAGAGGGCGGCGACCTGGAACCAGCCGGGCGTGGACGGCAAGCAGGACGCGGACGGCGAGCGACTCGCGCACGTCGGCGAGGTGTGGGAGTGGACGGCCAGTCACTTCACCGGCTACCCCGGCTTTCGCGCGTTCCCCTACCGCGAGTACTCGGAGGTCTTCTTCGGCTCCGAGCACCGCGTCCTGCGGGGTGGCTCGTGGGCGACGCACGCGCGCGTGGCCGGGCCGCGCTTTCGCAACTGGGACCTGCCCCAGCGGCGCCAGATCTTCGCCGGAGTGCGGCTGGCGAGGGGGCGATGATGGAGCCTCTGGTCCCCGAGCCGGCGCTCACCGCGCGCATCCAGATCGACTCGCACCTCGACGGCGCCGGCGAACGCTCGCTCGCCGAGGACGTGCTCGACGGGCTCACGCGCCCCTTCAAGGAGCTGCCGCCGAAGCACTTCTACGATGCCCGCGGCGCGCAGCTGTTCGATCGCATCTGCGAGCTGCCCGAGTACTACCCGACGCGCTGCGAGCGCGCGATCCTCAGCGAACGCGCCGAGGAGATCGCTGAGCTCACCGGTGCGGTCGAGCTCGTCGAGCTCGGCTCGGGGACGGCCGCCAAGACGCGCGTGCTGCTCGACGCGCTGAGTGCGGCCGGGACGCTCGAACGCTACGTCCCGGTCGACGTGACCGAGAGCATGGTGCGCGAATCCGCCGAGGCCCTCACGGCCGAGTACCCGGGGCTGGAGGTACATGGCGTGATCGGCGACTTCGAGCGCCACCTCGAGCACGTCCCGAGCGCTGCCGGCCCCCGCATCGTGGCCTTCCTCGGCGGCACGATCGGCAATTTCCCGCCCGGCAGCCGGCGTCGCTTCCTGCGCCAGATCGCGCGTCTGCTCGGGCCCGAGGATCACCTGTTGATGGGCGCCGACCTGGTCAAGGACCCGACCGTGCTGGAGGCCGCCTACGACGATTCGCAGGGCGTCACGGCCGAGTTCAACCGCAATGTGCTGCTCGTGCTCAATCGCGAGCTGCAGGCCGACTTCGACCCGGAGGACTTCGACCACGTGGCGCTTTTCAACAGCGAGCACGAGTGGATCGAGATGCGCCTGCGCGCGCGGCGCGAGGTCAGCGCGGTCGTGCAGGGCCTCGACCTGCCCGTCCACTTCGCCGCCGGCGAGGAGCTGCGTACGGAGATCAGCGCCAAGTTCACGCCCGAACGGATCGAAGGGGACCTCGCCGCCGCCGGACTCGAGCTCGTGCGCTGGCTGACGGATCCCGACGAGCTGTTCGCGCTGACGCTCTCGCGCGTCGCGGACTAGGCTGCGACGGTGGAGATAGAGGGAAGCTCGGCGCTCGTCCTCGGCGGCGCGTCGGGCCTCGGCGAGGCGACCGCCCGCCGCCTGCACGCCAGCGGCGCGGCGGTCACGCTCGCCGACGTGAATGCCGAGAAAGGCAATGCGCTCGCGTCGGAGCTCGGCGCGCAGTTCGTCACCTGCGACGTGCGCGACGAAGCCCACGTCGAGAACGCCGTCGAGACGGCCGCGGTGGCCGCTGGCGGTCTGCGCATCGCCGTCTGCTGCGCCGGCACGGGCTGGGCCCAGAAGGTCGCCGGTTCGAGCGGGCCGCACCCACTGCTGCCCTTCGAGACGATCATCGCGATCAACCTGATCGGCACGTTCAACGCGCTGCGCTTCGCCTCCAGCGCGATGATCGCCAACGAGCCACGCGAGGACGGCGAGCGCGGCGTGTGCGTCACCACCGCCTCGATCGCCGCCTTCGAGGGACAGGTCGGGCAGATCGCCTACGCGGCCTCGAAGGGCGGCGTCGTCGCGATGACGCTGCCCGCCGCCCGCGACCTCGCACAGCACGGGATTCGCGTCAACACGATCGCACCGGGCCTGTTCGACACGCCGCTGCTCGCGGCCCTGCCCGAGGAGGCGCGCGCGAAGCTCGGCGCCGGAGTCCCCTACCCGCCGCGCCTCGGCCGCCCGGCGGAGTACGCGCATCTGGTCAGTCAGATCGTCGAGAACCGCATGCTCAACGGTGAGACGATCCGCCTCGACGGCGCGCTGCGGATGCCACCGCGATAGGCGCGAGCGCCGCGGCCGGCGCATGCCGGACGGCCCGTCACACCTGCTCGTAGCCCCACAGCGCCACGAGGTCGCGGCCGAGGTACTCGCCGAACGCTTCGACCTGTGGCTTGAAGCGGCGGCGCAGCTCGAGCTCGGACTCGCGCTCGAGCGGCTCGGGGACCTTGTAGACGAGGCGCCGCCATGCTTCGCGCGCCGGACGCGGCGCGAGCGCTGCGACGGCGCGCGTGATCGGATCCGCGCGCTCGGGCCGGTTGCGTGCCATCCGCAGCCTGCGCGTGACGCCGTGCAGCGGCATGAACCTGACCGCCTGGTAGGTTTCGCGCCTCGTTTCGACGGGCTCCACGGAGATCGTCTCGTCGATCTCGAGGAAGCGCATCACCTCCCTCAGCGTCCCGCGGTTGTCGCGCCGGTAGTCCTCGTAGATCAGCGGCAGCACCCGCTGCCGCGGGAACACCGCATGGAAGCGGCGCAGCTGCTCGACGTAGTCGACGTGCTCGGAGTAGAGCAGCCAGGACAGGTGCGTGTTCGCCGGCAGGTCGCGACCGGCGCGCCTGCTCGGCTCGAGCGAGAGCGCGCGGCGCAGGTCGCGCTCGGTCTCCAGGCGCGAGCGCACCGCCTGGATGTGGAACGAGCGCAGGAACGCGACCGGCTCTCGGAAGATCGCGATGATGCGCGCGTCCGGCTGCGCGGCGGCGATCTGCGCCGCGGCTCCGGGCGAGCGGATGTACTGCGGCGAGGCCTCGCCGACGAGCTGGGTGGGCTCGGCCGGCGCGAACAGCTCGAGGTAGCGCTCGAGCGTGGCCGGCACGTCGGCCCCCGGCGGTGGCGGGCTGGCACGGAGGTCCCAGGAGAAGAAGCGGGGCTCCTTGCGGTCGGGCATGAACACCTGCGGGTGCGCCCGCAGCATTTTGTACAGCGCCGTGGTGCCGCACTTTTCGTGCCCGACGATGAAGAAGTCGGGCATGCGCCCGACTCCCTCGGCTGCGCTGCTCATGACGCGAGGGGCATCTCGAGCTAAAGGCGTTCGACGAGCATCGCCATACCCATCCCGCCGGCGACGCACATCGACTCGATCCCGTACGTCCCGTCCTTCGCCTCGAGGCCGTTGAGCAGCGTGGTCATGATCCTCGCACCCGTCATCCCGAACGGGTGCCCCAGCGCGATCGCACCGCCGAACGGGTTGAGCTTGTCGTCGTCGATGCCGAGCTCCTGCTTGCACGGGACGATCTGGGCCGCGAACGCCTCGTTGATCTCGACTATGTCCACGTCCTCGATCTTCATGCCGGTGTCCTTCAGCAGCTGCTGGATCGCGGGAATCGGGCCGATCCCCATGACCTCCGGGCGGATCGCCGTGACGGTCGAGGCGATGATCCGGGCCTTCGGCTTGAAGCCACCGTCGCGCGCGCGTTCCTCGGACATGATCAGCAGCGCCGCCGCGCCGTCGTTGAGCGGGCAGGCGTTGCCCGCCGTCACCGTTCCGTCGGGCTTGAACGCCGGCTTGAGGGCCGCGAGCTTCTCCTTCGTGGTGCCCGCACGCGGCCCGTCGTCCTTGCTGACGAGCTGCTCGGGCACGTCCACCTCATTGCCCTCGCGGTCCTTGTCCTTGTGCGCCGGCGCTGTGACCGGGACTATCTCCCGGTCGAAGTGACCGGAGGCCTGTGCCTCAACGGCACGGTTCTGCGACACGACGGCCCATTCGTCCTGCGCCTCGCGGCTGACGTTGTACTGGTCGGCGACGTTCTCGGCGGTCAGGCCCATGGGGATGTAGACGTTGTAGATCGAGTTCTCCGAGCCGTCCAGCTTGGGGTGGAACTCGAACGACGCACTGTTGCCCGAGCGCGAGACCGCCTCCACGCCTGCGGCTATGTAGGTGTCGCCCTCCCCCGCCTTGATCGCGTGGAAGGCCATGCGCGTCGTCTGCAGCGAGGACGCACAGAAGCGGTTGACGGTCGTTCCCGGCACGTGGTAATCGATCCCCGCGAGCAGCGATGCGTTGCGGCCGATGTTGTAGCCCGACTCTCCCTCGGCGAAGCCACAGCCCATCATCACGTCCACGATCGAGCTCGACTCGAGCTGCGGGTTGCGCGCGAGGATCGCCTTCAGCGGGATCGACGCGAGGTCGTCGGCCCGGACCGATTTAAGCGATCCCTTGACCGCGCGCCCGATCGGCGTACGGATTGCGTCGACGATCACGGCTTCAGGCATAAGGGGCGTTCTCCTTGGTCATTTGGCGCGCCACGAGAGCTGCGCGGCGCTGCGCGAGGCACGGAATCCTATGGGATCGACGCGCCCAGCCGTGCGGAGCGTTCACGACCCGACCACCGCCGCGCGGCGCCGCCGCGGTGTCAGAGGTCGAGCCTCGAGACCCCGAGCTCGTCGAAGCCGACATGGTGTGCGAGCTCGTGACGGACCGTGCGGGTGACCTGGTCGCGCAGCTCGTCTGGGTCGTGCCCGAAGTCCCGTCGCAGCGTGTCGCGAAAGATCACGATCCGGTCGTGGGCGTGATCGCGCGCCGCGCCGTCGCCCTGGTAGAGCCCGTAAGCGCCGCGACGCCGTCCACCGTCGGAGATCACGACCGCCACATGCGTGAGCGCGTTGCGCAGCAGGTCGGGCAGATCGTCGAGCGCATCGCGGACGAGCTCCTCGAAGTCGCCGTCGTCGAGTGGGTCGAGCTCCATGAACTCGCTTTCCTCCGGCGCCACGGCGAGGCCTTCGCGGGCGAGCAGCTCAGAGTTGCGGACGATCTCCTCGAACTCCGTCTCGGACTCCGGATCGCGCCAGCCGGCCATGCGCACCGCGATGAAGGCGATGCTGCCCATCAGCGCAGCGGCGACGACGATGCCGAGGCCGAGGTCCTCCAGCGCACGCACTGCGCCGATCGAGCTGAAGCCCTGCCCGAGAACGACCACGACCAGGCCGGCCGACAACGCCAGGAGCGCCGCGATCCCGACGCGGCGGAGGGGGGCTGCGGAGCTCGAGGGCGGTGGCCGTCGCATGCGGGCGCTACCAGCGCTCCAGCACGGTCGCCGGGACGCGCAACGACCTCATGTCTTCCTCGCGAGAACCACGAGGTCCCAGGGCTTGCCGATCCGCAGCCGCCGGTCGATGTGACCGAAGGCGAGCACCGCGATTCTCGGCATCAGGCTTCGCCGTCCGCGGCCGAGCCGCTCGTGCTGAAATCGCCATAGGGTGACGAGCCATCTCATCTGGAGATGAAAGCAGTATTCACTCCACAGCACCTCCAGGCCTCCGTGGGCCAGCAGCTCGGCGAGCTGCTCGAGCGTGTAACCCTCGCGCACGTGCTCGGGATCGTGGGGCGCCGGAGGCGTGGGCACGCTCACCAGCGCGAAGCCGCCCGGCTTGAGCACCCTGCCGATCTCCAGCCCAGCTGCGCGATCGTCGGCGACGTGCTCGATCACCTCCGTGCACAGGATCCAGTCGAGCGAGGCGTCCTGGAGCGGCAGTGCCGCGACCGACCCGGCGATGTCGGTGTGACGCGGATCGGCGCGCAGCGCACTGATCCGCGGCATCGCGAGGTCCATGTCGATGATCTCGCTGACATCCACGAACGACTCCAGGAAGGCGCTGTAAAGGCCCTCGCCGCAGCCCGCGTTGAGGATTCGGCCAGCGATCGGATGCGCCGCCACGGCGCGGCGAAAGATCGGTTCCTGCACGACCCTGCGCGCCTCGTCGGGCCAGCCGGGGCGCAGCAGCGGAGGCAGCCGCCGAGCGAGCATCGCGCGCTACTCCCCCATCCCCAGCCGACTCGTTCCCAGACCGCTACTTCAGCGTGCGGGCAATCACGAGACGCTGGATCTCGTTCGTGCCCTCGTAGATCTGGGTGATCTTGGCGTCTCGCATCATGCGCTCGACCGGGTACTCCTTGACGTAACCGTAGCCGCCCAGCACCTGAATCGCCTCGACCGTCACGGCCATCGCCGTGTCGGAGGCGAATACCTTGGCCATCGAGGAGTACTTCGCCCGCTGCGGATGCTGCTGATCGGCCATCGCGCACGCCTTGTACAGCAGCTCGCGGGCCGCCGCAGTCTGGATTTCCATGTCGGCGAGCTTGAACTGGATCGCCTGAAACTCGTTGATCGCCTTGCCGAACTGCCGGCGCTCGCGCGCGTAGGCGACGGCGTAGTCGGTCGCGCCCTGGGCGATCCCGACGGCCTGCGCGGCTGCGCCGAGGCGGGTGCGCTCGAGCGTCCCCAGCGCCACCGACAGCCCCTTGCCGACCTCACCGATCACATTCTCCTGCGGGACGCGCACGTCGTCGAAGATCGGCTGGCCGGTCGGCGAGGCGCGAATGCCGAGCTTGTGCTCGAGCTTGCCCACACTGAAGCCCGGCCGGTCGGCCTCGACGACGAACGCCGTCATGCGCCGGGTCTCACGGTCATTCACCGCAAAGCAGATGTAGAAGTCGGCGACGCCGAGGTTCGTGATCCAGTTCTTGGTGCCGTTGATCACCCATTCGTCACCGTCCTGGACCGCCGTCGTCTTCATGCCGGCCGGATCGGACCCGGCTTCCGGCTCGGACAGCGCGAATGCGGGCGAGAGCTCTCCCGTCGCGCAACGCGGCAGGAAGCGTTCCTTCAGCTCTGGGCTGCCGAACAGCTGGATCGGCAGCGTCCCGAGCTCCTGGACCATCAGGATCAGCGCGCACGACGCATCGACCTTGGCGATCTCCTCGACGGCCATGTTGAGCATCAGCGTGCCCGTGCCCGTACCGCCGTACTCCGTTGGGAAGGGCAGGCCGAGGATGTCCTGCTCGGAGAGCAGCTTGCGCACGTCCCAGGGGTATTCCGCCCGCTCGTCGATCTCGGCCGAGCGGGGCGCGATCTGCTCGCGCGCTATCTGCCCGATCGTGGCGCAGAAGTCGAGGTGCTCCTGCGGGATCGTGTAGACGTCGCTGAGCGCCTCCATGCCGGCTGATCCTAGTGATGCAGGGCCGATTCCGCGGCGTTGCGGGCCGGCGACGCTCGGCCAAGCTCGGTTTGGCGGCCGACGAACGGGGTATTCAGAGGAGGTGCCTCTCGGAACCTCCATATTCCTGATCGCCGTGGGCGCGATTCTGCGCTGGGCGATAACGGCCTCCACGTCCGGGATCAACCTCCAGACGGTCGGGCTGATCCTCATCATCGTGGGAATCATCGGCCTCGTCCTGTCGATCTTCTGGATGCTCGCGTGGAGCCCTCGCCGGCGAGTCGGTAACGAACGCGTCGGCGAACGCGATCCCTACCGCGAACCTCCGGTCTACTGACTGGCGCCCCCCGCCGCTGACTGCGCCCCGCGGCGGCCGGTCACGCGATCGAGCATCTGACGCGATGACGCTGGCGAGCTACGCTGCTTGGACATGAGCGCCGAGCCGCAGGAGCACGCGATCGAGCTGGATCCAGCGCGGGTGCAGGAGCGGCTGCGCGACGGCGACGTCCAGGTGATCGACGTGCGCGAGGCCTATGAGCGGGAGGCCGGGTACATCGAGGGCACGCGCCACGTCGAGCTCGCGCGCCTGAGCGAGCAGGCGAGCACGGTCGCGCGCGAGCAGCCGGTCGTGTTCTACTGCCGCGTGGGGGCGCGCTCGCAGATGGCGGCGCAGGCGTTCCGCGCGGCGGGCTACGAGGCATACTCGATGGTCGGCGGGCTCAAGCGTTGGGCGCAGGAGGACCGGCCGCTCTCACCGGCGGGCGGAACCGTGGCGGACCACTGACAGGAGGCCAGCGATGGGGGCAGCGAACGAGTACCCGAAGGTGAGAAGCGGTGGCGGCTATGCCGTCGCCCAGCTCGACGATCTCGGCGAGGGGCCGGGCTTCCGCAAGGTCCGCAAGGGGCTCGGCGTGAACGCCTTCGGCGTCAATGCGATCGTGCTCCCAGCCGGCGTCGAAACCGGCTTCCATTTCCACGACGAGCAGGAGGAGCTGTACTTCGTGCACCGCGGCGCGATCGAGATGGAGTTCGGCGACGGCTCCGTCCAGCGACTCGCCGAGGGCGGCCTCGCGCGCGTGGACGCGGCGACGCCGCGCAAGATACGCAACGTCGGCGATGCAGAGGCCGTATACGTGATCATCGGCGGCAAGGACGGCTACATCGGACGCGACGGCCGCGTGCCGGACGGCGAGGAGCAGCGCGTGCGCGCCGTGCACGACCTCTCCGCCGGGGAGTCCGCGTAGGCGGAGGGAGGTTCGGCGTGGAGGAGGCCGAGAGCTCCGAGCGGGTCCTCGTGGTCAACGAGCACCTGGCGATCCCGCTCGGGGAGGTCACGCTGCGCACGAGCCGCTCCTCCGGCCCCGGCGGCCAGCACGCGAACGTCACCGCCTCGCGCGTCGAAGCGCTCTTCGACGTGCTCGCCTCGAGCTCGCTTAGCGAGGCTCAGCGCGAGCGCCTGCTCGACCGCGCCGGCGCCCGGGTCGTGGCCGTCGCCCAGGACGAGCGCTCGCAGGCCCGCAACCGCGAGCTGGCGCTCGCGCGCCTGGCCGAGCGCCTCGCCCGCGCGCTCGTCGTCCCCCGCCGCCGCCGCCCGACGCGACCGAGCGCGGCCGCGCGCACCCGGCGATTGGACTCCAAGCGCCGTGCAGGCCAGCGCAAGCGAGAGCGCCGTCCGCCCGCCGGCGAGGATGGCTAGCACCGCCCGCGCGCACCGAGCTCGCCGCCTAGTTGAGCAGCTCGCGCACGTAGCGCTGGTGCAAACGCCCGAGCGGGGTCCGTTCCGGGTGAAAGCCGATCGCGCTCCACAGCCCACCCGACGCCGGCGCCCAGGCGATGATCAGGTAGACGCCGAGCGCGAGCGCCGTCACACGCAGGCGGCGCGAGCTCGACAACGCCGCCAGCGGCAGTATCCACAGCACGTACCACGGCAGCACCCAGCTGAGCGTCACGATCAGCGCGACGCCGGCCCAGCCCGAGGCCGTGATCGTCTCGCGCCGCCGCCAGGCCAGCCAGCAGCACGCGATCACCGAAAGCGCGAGCGCGGCGCTCATCAGTTTGTGCACGCCTGCGCTCTCGCCTCCGGCGCCGACGGCGAGGCCGATCAGGTTGGGAACGCTCTCGCTCGTGACGAGGCGGCTCTGGGTGCTGAGGTCGGGAATGTGCAGCCCGAACGCGAGCAGGCTGATCGCGGCGATGAGCAATGCCGCCGCGATCATCCCGGCCAGAACCTGGATCAGCCGGCGCGGCGCGTGCACCAGCCCCGCCAGCACGACGGGTAGCAGGACGCCCCCCGACGCCTTCAGCGCGGTCGCCGTCATGAAGGCGGCCCCCGCCCCGATCTCCGCGGGGGAGAGCGGCAGCAGCAGACCGCGGAGCCCGGCGCGTCGCCTCACCCCCTCCTCCTCGACCGAGGCAGCGCCGGCGCGGGCGTGCAGCAGCAGGAAGAAGCCGAGCATGATGCAGAGCAGCATCAGGAAGTCGTTGTGGTCCCCGCCGAGCCCCCAAACGAGCACGATCGGGTTGAGGCCGACGAGCACGACCGCGCGGCGCGCGTCGCGGCCCAGCATGCGCGCGCACTTCCACACGAGCAGGATCGTCGCCAGGCTGGCGAGCCCCAGGATCACCTTCAGCGCCCAGAAGGACCCGGCGACTCCGAGCGGCACCACCACGAAGGTGAGCAGCGTGAACATCGGTCCGTATGGACTCAGCAGCTGATGCCAGTTGCTGAGGATGAAGCTCGGATCGCTGTGCGGCTCGGAAATCGGCGTGGTCGTGTACGGGTTGAGGTGGTGCACGACCTCCATGCGCCCATAGTTGATGTAGTTGAAGACATCGGTCAGCGCGAGCGGGGGCGCCAGCAGGATCACCGCATGCACCGCCACGATCGCGGCGACGATCCAGCGCGTCGGCAGACGCGGGGCGGAGCGCAGCGCGACCAGGTAGGCGACGTACATCAGGCCCATCCCCCCCGTAAAGAGGTCCTTCAGGACCACTCCGTTGTCGGTCAGCGACGGCCACAGGCCGCCGAGCGGCCCGGCCATCCAGCGCGGGTAGAAGTTGTTGTGCGTCGCCGGCGTGAGCAGGCTGGGACGGTCGGCTGCCATCAGCACGATGAGCAGCGCGGCGAGCACGATCGCCGCCATCGCGATCGCCCCGCGGCGCACGCTCGCGCTGTGCCCGGCGAGCGTCCCGGCGCCGCGCCGCTCGCGCCTGCGGGCGAGTCTCGCCCGGACGCCGCCTAGCGGTGTCTCGGGGAGAGGAAGAGTTGAGGCGTCGCCCGACATTCTGCGCGACGCCAGATTATCGGCCGCAAACACAGAGGGCCCGCCTAAGCGGGCCCTCCAAGCTGGACCGGGGTCCGGCGACTAGATCGCCTGGACGTTTACGGCCTTGGGGCCCTTGTCGCCCTGCTCCGGGTCGTAGGAGACCTTGGCCCCCTCCTGCAGAGAGCGATAGCCCTCGCCGTTGATCCCGGTGTGGTGAACGAACAGGTCCTTGTCGCCGTCATCAGGGGTGATGAAGCCGAAGCCCTTGTCGTCGCTGAACCACTTTACGGTGCCAGTTGGCATTGTGTGTACTCCTCCACGGTATGTGCGTGCTGCTACGCGGAGGATGCTTCTCAAAGCTTCGACCTGCGAGCGCTTGCACTACTTTCGCCGGTCTGATTCGCCGGCCATTCCCCACGACCGTAGCACGTCGAGGTGATCGCGTGTGAGAGAGACGCCGAGATGCGCAGGACGGGTCGGTGCGCCGGCGGCCTTCCGTTCGACGCGGCTAGGCTGACACGATGGCCGCGAAGCCGAGCACGACCGCACCGACGCGCGCCGAGCATCCCCTCTCGCTGGAGCGCCTGCTGCCCGCCGACGGGGCCGCGAGCGTCGGGGAGATCGTCGAGCACTTCGGGCTCTGGGAGCGCTCGCCGGCGACCGCGGAGCTGCCCCTCGTGATGCTGAACATGGTCGCCACAGTGGACGGCCGCGCGACGCTCGGAGGACGCTCGGGTCCGATCTCCGACGCCGCCGACAGGGCGCTCTTTCACGGGCTGCGCGCGGCCGCGGACGCCGTCCTCGTCGGCGCGGGCACCGTGCGCATGGAGCGCTACGGGCGCCTCATCGCCAACGCCGAGTGTCGCGAGCTGCGCCGGCGGCGCGGGTTGAGCGCGGAGCCGCTCGCCTGCATCGTCTCGGGCCGCCTCGCCCTCGACGAGGAGATTCCCCTGCTCGCCGAGCCGGAGGCGCGCGTCGTGATCCTGACCTCCTCCCCGGCGAGCCTGCCCGCGAGCGGCGCCCAGGTCGACTACGTGCGTACGGCCAACGATGGGATCCTCGACCTGCGCGCCGGGCTGATCGAGCTGCGCGAGCGCTTCGCCGTCGAGCGAGTGCTCTGCGAGGGCGGGCCCCACCTCTGCGCCCAGCTGCTCGCCGTCGGGCTCGTCGACGAGCTGTTCATGTCGGTCGCCCCGAAGCTCGCCGGGGGCGAGCCCTCCGGCGGCGAGGCCCTGCGGATAGTCGCCGGGACCGAGCTCGACCCGGTGGTCGAGCTCGAGCTGCTCGCGGTGCTGCGCGCGGGCTCCTCGCTGTTTCTCCGCTACGGCGTCTCGGCGCGCGAGCGCGTCTCGCGCGAGACGATCGCGAGCAGCTCGCTCGCGAGATGACGCCCCTGGCTGGCGACCCGTGGCGTCGCCGCGATGCGCACCACGACCTCGTCTCCGTCGAGCTCCTCCAGCGTGATCCTCGGCGAGTCGCGCAGCGGCGTCTGCAGCGACTTCTCGAGGATCTCCTGGAGGTCGCCCGGGCTCATGCCGGCGCGTAGGCGCGCACGCAGGTTGACCGCCTCGGGCTCGCGCAGGGGCAGGATTGCGACGTTCAGCACGAGGCTGTTGGGGACGAGGATCGAGTCGTCGCCGGTCGCGAAGGTCGTGTAGAGCAGGCCGAGCGAGCTGACGGTCCCCTCGATCTGACCCGCCAGTCCTCCCCCCTGCAGGCGGACCCGCTCGCCGACGCGAAACGGACGCGCGCTGAGCAGCACGGTCCCGGCGATCAGATTGCCGAGCGTCTGCTGCGCGGCCAACCCGAAGATCACTGCCGTGAATGCCCCGCCGAGCGCGAGCGTTTTCGCTTCGATCCCCGCCACCCGCAGCGCGACGAGCAGCGCCAGCACGATCGTGGCGAGCCGGATCAGGAAGCCGATGGTGCCCGCCGTGGCCGGATCGAGGCGGCGGAACAGCGCCGGCCCGAGCCCGCGCCCGACGTCGCGCGCGATCGCCCAGCCGAGGATCATCAGGATCACGACCGTGATGATCGTGACGGGCGTTTCGAGCGCCTGTTCGAGGACCTTGTGTCCGGCGATCCGTTCGCCGTGCTGGCCGTGGTGCGCAGCTTCGGTCTTGCCGAGCAGGCTCACACGGTTGTCGTAGAACAGCACGACGCCGACGAACAGCGGCAGCAGCACGAGCGCCTCCAGGCGCGCGCGCTTGACCACCTGGGGGTTGATCTGCCGCAGCAGACCGACCTCCTTCCAGGCCTGGCTGCGCGTCTCGAACATCTTCGGCGGGGTCCTCGGCACGGGCATCGCGACCCTATGATGGCGAGAACGCGCGCGAGATCCGGGTGTGCTCGTTCATGTGAGCGCTCTCACGCGCGGGCGGTGCTCTAGGATCGTGCGGCGATGAGCGCAAACGTACGCAAACTGCTGGTCCCCGCCGCTGTCCTCGTCGGCGTGCTGCTGATCGTCGTGGCCGTGATCTACTTCGTCCAGCCCGAGCACTCGCTGCCGTCCTTCTTCCCCGGGCACACCTCCGCCGGCAGCGCGGAAGCCAATCACCACCACACCAAGCACGGAATCGCCGCGCTGGTCGTGGCGCTCGCCTGCTTCGCTTTCGCGTGGTTTCAGAGCGGCCCGAGGACCGGGCCCTCCGAAGCTGCCGGCCCCGCCTGACTCACTGGGTCAGCTACCCGCCCAGGCCCGAGCCGGCTGCCCACCCGAGGCCCGAGCCGGCTGCCCACCCGAGGCCCGAGTCGGCGCCCCACTCGAGGCCTGAATCGGCTACCCGCCGAGCGCGAACACGAGCGTGCACGTGACGCCGAGTCCGATGCAGTAGATGCCGAACGGGGTCAGCCTGTTCGTCTTGAAGAAGCGAAGCAGGAACTTGACGGCGAAGAACGTCGTCACGGCCGCGCACAGGCCCGCCACCAGCGCGGGCCCGCGGACGCCGTTGCCGGCCGAGCCGAGCAGTTCGGGAAGCTTCAGCGCGGCGGCTGCGAAGATCACCGGCGTCGCCAGGAGGAAGCCGAAGCGCGCCGCGTCCTCGTTCGAGAGTCCCGCCATCAGGCCGCCTCCCATCGTGAAGCCCGACCGCGAGATACCCGGGATCAGCGCGGCGGCCTGGGAGGTGCCGACCGCGATCGCTTGGCGCCAGCCGAGCTTCGCCAGGCGCGCGTCGACGTCGCCGGCGTAGTCCCCAGGCCGGGGAGGGCGCCGGCGCAGGCGCTCGAAGGCGAGCAGCGAGACACCGTTGACGATCAGGAACGCAGCGGCCAGCTGCGGTGAGGCGAACAGTTTGCGCAGGGGTTCCTGCAGCAGCAGCCCGATGATCCCCACGGGGATCGTCGCCGCGACCAGCCGCCAGCCGAGGCGAGCGTAGGTGTCCTCGGCGCGGATCTCGCGCATCTGCAGCGAGCGGCCCAGGCCCTTGACGATATGGACCCAGTCACGGAGGAAGAACAGCAGCAGCACGATCGCCGTCGCCAGGTGGGTCGCGATCAGGAACGTCAGGAAGAACTTGTCGTTCTGGTGGATGTGCCAGCCCGCCAGCCGCGGCAGCACGACGCCGTGGCCGAGGCTCGAGATCGGGAACGGCTCGGCGATCCCCTGGGTGAGCCCGAGGATGATGGCCTGGAAGTAGGAGATCGGATCGTGGTGCACCGGCGCGACAGCTTATTCGCCGCCGGGCAGCGCATACCCTGCGCGTGCGGCGCCGCAGCTCCCCGCCCCGCCCTCGTTGGCTGAGATCGCCAGCTGAGCCCGCCGCGTTCACGGGGCCTTCACACGATCATTGCCGCTTGGTCACAAAAAACCGCTCTTTGCAGAGAAATCTGTGTGTATGCGAGACATGGGAGAGGCGTCTGGAACAGGCCGCGTGAGCCGAGTGGACATGCACTGCCATTCGACCGCCTCGCAGGAGTCGCGCCTGGGGGTGCAGCGCGCCGTCGGGTTGCCCGAGTGCGCCACGCCTCCCGAGGAGGTCTACGCGCTGGCCAAGCGCCGGGGCATGGACTTCGTCACGATCACCGACCACGACACGATCGCGGGCGTGCTGGAGATCGCCCAGCGCTCCGACGTGTTCGTCTCCGAGGAGCTGACAGCACACTTCCGCGGTGAGCCGCAGGCGGTCCACGTCCTCTGCTACGGCATCAATGCGGAGGATCACGAGTGGCTCCAGGCGCACAGCCACGACGTCGAGCTGTGCGCGGCGTACATGTACGAACGGGAGATCGCATGCGCCCTGGCGCATCCCTACTACACCGTCGCCGCACCGTTGCAAGCGCGCCATCGCCGCCGCCTGGCCGAGCTGTTCGACGTCTGGGAGATCCGCAACGGCGCCCGCGCTCCAGCGCTCAACCGCCCGGCCGCGACCTACGTCGTCACGCGCGAGGGCACCGGCATCGGCGGTAGCGACGATCACGCCGGCGTCGACATCGGCCGCACGTTCACCGAGGCAGCGTCCGCGCGCACGCCGGCAGAGTTCCTCGAGCACATGCGCGCCGGCCGTGTCCGCGCCTGCGGAGCCCAGGGCAGCGCCGCCAAGTGGGCACACGCCGCGATCGCCCTCGCCGCGCGCTCGCTCGGTCTCGACCGCGAGACAGCGGAGGCGCCAGCGCCCGATCCGTTGCGGGTGCTCGACATGGTGCGCCGGCTGCTGAGCGAGGCCGACGTCCGCCACGGTCACTCTGGTGGCGATCTGTCCCCGGCCGACGCGCGCTGCCTGCTGGCCGCGTGGCTCAGCGCGGTCGAGCTCGACCACCTCGACGCGCGCGGCCTGATCGAGCTGATGCAGCAGGACGACTTCACCCACTCGGGGCTGTACCGCCGCGCCTGCCGCCTGCACGAGCGCAAGCTGCGCAGCGCGGTCGACGTCGCCGTCGCCGCCGGTCGCGCCGACCCACTCGTCGCCGCCGGGGGACTGTTCGAAGCGTGCATCGCGGCGATCCCCTACGCGCCGGCGAGCGCCTTCCTCGCCAAGGAGGAGGTCAAGCTCGCCGCGATCCCCTACTCGCAGCACGGTGCCGGGTCACGAAGCGGCGAAGCCGCCGACGGCGAGCTGCCGCGGGTGGCGATCGTCGTCGACGGGATCGGCTCGACCCACGGCGTCACACGCACGATCGCCGAGATCCGTCAGCGCGGCGTTCCCGGCTTCGAGATCGAGGTGCTCGGCACCGATCCCGATGTCGATCGGCGCCTGTCCGCCGTCGCCGACGTCGAGGTCCCCTTCTACCCGGGCCTGCGGATCGGCGTGCCGAGCCTCCCGGCCGTCGTACACGGCCTCGCCGACGGGCGCTTCGACGCCGTGCACGTGTGCTCGCCCGGCCCGGCCGGGGTGAGCGGCGCGCTGATCGGCCGTGCGCTGGGGCTGCCGCTGCTCGGCAGCTACCACACCGAGTTGACCGCCTACGCCGGCCTGCGCTCGGGCGACGAGCGTGTCGCGGGCGCGATGGCGCTGGCCGTCGGCACCTTCTACGGCGCCTGCGACGTGGTCCTCTCCCCCAGCCCCGCCGCCGACGCGGCGCTTGCCGCGATCGGCGCCGCGCCGGAGCGCGTGCTGCGCTGGGACCGCGGCGTCGACACCTCGCGCTTCGACCCCGCGCTGCGCTCGGCCCGCCGGAGCGAGACGATCGACGTGCTCTACTCGGGGCGCATCACGCGCGAGAAGGGGGTCGAGCTGCTCGCCGACGCCTTCATCGCGGCGCGGTCGCGCGAGCCGCGACTGCGCCTTCTCCTCGCCGGCGGCGGCCCCGAGCAGGAACGCCTGCGCGACCGTATCGGCGACGGCGCGAGCTTCCTCGGCTGGCTGGAGGGTGAGCGCCTCGCGCGCGCCTACGCCGACGCGGATGTGTTCCTGTTTCCCAGTGCCACCGACACCTTCGGCCAGGTCATCCTCGAGGCACAGGCCAGTGGCGTGCCCGTCGTGGCGGTCGCCGAGGGTGGGCCGCTGTCGCTGGTCGAGCACCGTCACAACGGCCTGCTATGCCGCGCCGACGCCGACGAGCTGGCGGAGGCGGTGCTCGAGCTCGCCGGCTCGCCGCTGCTGCGCGATCAGCTCGTACGCGGGGGTCTCGCGGCGGCGCGCGGACGGACGTGGGGGCTGACGCTCGAGCGCCTCGCCGGCGGCTACCGTCGCGCTCTCGCCAGCGCCGCAGGCGCCGAGCTCGGACCCGAGCGCCACGCGCGGGCGGCCTAGGCGATGTCGGCGATGTCGGCGATGCCCGTGCTGCGCAGCGAGCGAGCGATTGCCGTTGCCCTCCACGGGATCGAGCCGGCCACCTTCGAACGCTGCGCGCTGATCCGCGACTGGCTCGCAGACCACGGCGTGCAGCGCGTGACCCTGCTCGTCATCCCGGCGCGCGACCTGCACCCCGTCGGGGAGCGTTCGCCTGCGATGGTGCGGTGGCTGCGCGAGTGCAGCCTCGCCGGCGACTCGATCGCGCAGCACGGCTTCCAGCACGCGCGCCCGGGAGCATCCGCCGCACAGCGCGGGCTGCTCGTCCGGGCGCGCCCGCAGCGTAACGGGGAGTTCGTCGGCCTCGACGGAGAGGAGACCCGTCGCGCCGTCCACGCCGGCTGGCGCGTGCTCAAGCTCGCCGGCATCGAGCCCGACGGCTTCGTCGCGCCCGCCTATGCCTACACGTCAGCGCTGCGCGAGGCGCTCACGAGCCGCTTCCGCTGGTGGGCCGGGCTTCTGCGCGTGCACCGCACGGGCGAGGAGCGCCACCCGGCGCAGCTGGCGCCCGCGTGGAGCCTCGCCGCGCCGGGCGTGCTCAGCCGCGCCTTCTCGCCCCAGCTCGTCCGCGTCGGCTCGCTGCTGTCGGGGAGCACGCTGCGGCTGGACATCCACCCGTGCTACCTCCAGCACCCGCGCCAGATGCTCGCGCTCGAGTGGGTGCTGTCGCGCAGCGCCAGCCATCGCGACGCGGTCACCTACCGCGAGCTCGCCGGCGTCTGAGCGCTCGCCACTCTTTCGGCGTCGCGCGCTGCCACGCGCCGGCGGGCATCCGGGGCTGAGCGCCGCGCTCAGCCCCGGCGCTTGGCCAGGAACAGGGAGGGGGCGAGCGGCTTCACCGCCGGCAGCCCGGCATATCCGAGATGCCCCAGCTTGAAGACGTCCTCGATCGTGCGCAGCAGCGAGAAGTGGTTGTACGGTTCCTGGCTCGTCGCACCGCCTTTGATGAAGGGCGACAGCAGCAGCGCCCCCACCGTTCCGCCACCGCGTCCCACCGGGCCGCCTGGCGCGGGCGCCGCGAGGTTGGGGAACGCGGGCGCTCCGCAGCACGAGCTCGAGTCGGCAAATTCGCCGCTCGAGGGAGCCTCGTCGACGGTGATCGCGAGCAGGCCGCCTTCCCTGTAGGCGGCCGAGCGCGTGATCTCGGGCACGAGCTGGCGCAGCAGTGCGTCGGCGGCCGTCATCCCGGCTGCGGCGCCTGTGGCACAGGGGCTGGCGTTGCCGTCATGGCAGCGGTCGGGGACGATGTAGGAGAGGCTCGGAGTGCGCGCCGGCGCGGCCAGGTCGGATCGGAGCCTGTCCAGCCCGACGTCGTTCGCGGCGCAGGCCGAGGAGTCGGTCAGCGAGTGGAAGTACACGAACGGGTTACGGAAGGTGGCATAGGGCCCCGCTGACGCTGCGCCGGGCGCTGCGGGAGTGCTCGCGGTCGGGTCGGGCTGGCCGAGCGGCGGGTGCGCGCAGGCGGGGGGCTGCCCGGCCTGTTCATCGATCCCCTGGACGTAGGCCCGCCAGCTGCGATGCGCGGCGCTCAGCTGGCCTGCGAGCGTCACCGTCGCCGGCGGATACACGCAGCCGTCGCCAAGCACCTGCTCGTGGGCGCCGGTGCTCGCGGGCGCCACGTCGGCGTAGGTCGGGCAGTTGGCCGCCGTCTGCGTCGTCGGTCCCTGGCCGCTGACGAGCGCGATCTCGTTGGCCAGCTCCTCGTGGGCGACGGCGTCATAGCGCACGAGCAGCTCGCCGCGGCGCTCGAGCGTACCCGCCAGGTAGTGCGCCGGCGAGGCCGGTCCGAACGCGCTCGCGTAGGGCTCGTCGGCGAGCACGATCACGAATACGTGCTTGAACGCCGGGAGCTTCGTAGCGCTTGTGCTGCCCGAGCCTTCGCCGGCGACCCCGTTCGCAGCTTCTCCGCCGCCGGCTTCGCTGCTCGATGGTGTCGTGGCGGTGCTTTTCACCGGCGTCGACGGGCTGGCCGCGGGGGTTTCCGCCGCGGGCCGTTCGGCGGGCGATTCGGCCACCGCGGAGACCGGCGTTTCGGGGGTCGCGCTCGCCGTCGGAGCAGGCAGCAGCAGGCGCACCGGGCCGCGCGAGGAGGCGGCGAGGGTGTCGTCCAGGTGCGAGCCGCCCGCAATCCCCAGCAGCACTCCAAACGCCGCGAGCAAGACGATGAGCGCGGCCGAGACCTTCGCGGGCGGCACGCGCACGCCGGCATGCACGGCGCTCGCGGGCGTGGCCGTGGCCGCGGCCGCGGCCACGCTCTCGCTCACGGGCTGGCGCGCCTGCACGGCGATGCGGGCGAGCAGCGCGAGCAGCTCGGGGCTGCGCGCTCCGGCGCGGGCCCCGCACACGAGGCAGTAACGCTGGTCGCCCGCGAGCGGCGAGCCGCACGCGCCACACTGGCGTGCTCGCGCGGCGCCCACCCTGCGCCGCCCTAGCCGTCCGCCGCGGAGCCCGCGTGCGGCTCGGCCACAGCCGTGCCGTGCGCGAGCAGGGCGTCCATCACGCCCGTCGGAACATCCTCTGCCCGCGCGAGCGTGCCGGCGCGCTGCTCGATCAGGGCCGCCCCGCACTGCCAGCAGAAGGACGCGCCGCGACTGTGAGGCGCCCCGCACTGCGGGCAGCTGCCCGCGGTCCCCTCCCCCTCCATCCGCAGGAGGCGCTCGACCTCCGCGAGCTCAGCGTCGAGCTCTTGCAGCTTGGCCGCACGGCGCACGAGCACGTCGAGGCGGAAATGGTCGCGAATCGCCATCTCATAGGCGAGGCCGCCGAGATCCCAGTGCAGCTCCGTGACCTGTTCGGCAAGACGATCGCGCCGACGGCTCAGCTCGGAAGCCGGAATGCCCACCGCGCTAGCCCGTCGAGACGACGTTCGGGAGGTTCTTGGACTTTTCCTCGTAGCTCTTGCCCTTCGTGCCTTTCGTGCTTTCGAGCACGGAGGGCGGCGCCGGGTGGCTGAGACTCGAACCGCCGGAGCCCCCTGCGCCCCCCGGCTGCTGGCTCCCCGAGCCGGAGGCGCCTGCGCTGCCTTTGCTCACGCGCACGACGCTCGCGCCGGGAAAGCTCTTCTTCAGGCCGGTGAGGACTTTCTCGGCGGCGGCCTTCGTGTGGTCGACGCCCGCGTAGATGACGTAGCTGCCGGCCGGCAGGCTGCTGAAGTCTTCGGACTTCAGTGCCCCCACGCCCTTGGCGCCCTTGGCGCTCGCAGCGGCCTTCGCCTCGTTCACCTGCGCGACCGTCGTGCCCGCCTGTGGAAGGGCCTGCAGCTGCACCGTGTAGCCCTGCGTACCGGCCGGCCAATCGTCGCTGAACGATTCCGGCGTGGGGGCGCCGGCGCTCCCGCCGGCGACGGAGCCAACCGTGATCACCTGGGGTTGCGCAGCAGCAGGCCGAGAAGCGTTGGAGCGGCCAATCAGGACACCGACGCCCATCGCCAGCAGCAGGACCCCGACGCCGGCGATCACGGCCACCGTGTTGCCGCGCTGCTCAGCCACTGCGGGAACGACGGCGGCAGGCGTGACGGGGGGCGGCGACGCCGGCGCACCCGCCGCGCCCACCGCCGCGCCGGAGAAGAGGAAGCCGCTCATCTGCGGGCGTCGCTCGCCACACTCCAGGCAGTAGCGCTGATCGCCGGCGAGCGGCGCCGCGCAGACGGCGCAAGCCGTGGGCGTACCGCCGCGGGCTGACGATGGGCTGACGATCGATTCGGTTGACAGGGTGGCTACCTTGGTTCACGCCCGACTGGTGCGGAGCAATCCCGGGCATGGGGCGCCGCGCGGCGCACATGCCCCGCGGCAATGGTCGAGCCGGGCGCGCGGGCCGGCGTGATCATCTTGTGAAGAGCCGGCCGGGCGCCGGTATCATCTGCGCCTCGCCATTGTGCAGTGGGCGCCCCGATCGCCGGCACGGCCACGACACCGCAACGCGGCGGCGCCGTGCGGGTTACATGGAGGAGGGCCCGGCGAGGCGCGCTTGGGGCGAGGACACGCGATGAGCAAACACCTGACTGGAAGGGACTCCGAGATGAGGCGCAGCAACCATGGCCGGCGAATTGCGCTCAGCGCCGCGGCGCTCGCGCTCGTCGTCCTCGCGCTGCCCGCGGGGACGCAGGCCCTCGTCACGAAACCAGGCAAGCCACGCGTGAGCACCGGTGCCGTGACGCACGTCCACGGCAGCAGCGGCCAGCTCGAGGGGACCGTCAACCCCGCCGGCCTGGCAACGACCTACTACTTCATGTACGGGCCGACGACGGCCTACGGCTCGATGACTCCCGCGGTCACCCTCGCCGCGGGGACGACGCCCGTCAAGGTCGGCCAGCTCGTCAATGGATTGCTCGTCGGCTACCACTACCGGATCGTGGCAAGCAACAGCGCCGGGGCGGCGAGCGGAGGCGACCGACAGTTCACCACGCAACTCGTCGCCAACAAGCTCGAACTGCCAAAAGAACCACGCGTGGCTGTCTACGGCAGCTCGATCGCGATCACCGGCCACCTCAGCGGGACCGCGAACGCAGGGCGCCAGGTCGTGCTGCAGAGCAGCCCGTTCCCGTACCTCGCACCGTTCGCGACGATCTCCGCGCCCGTCACCACGAACGCCCAGGGCGCCTTCTCCCTGCGCGCGGCGAACCTGCTGCGCGGCGCCGAGATGCGGGTCAGCACGCTCGATGTCCTGCCGATCTACAGCGGGCTGGTACACATCCGCGTCGCGGTCAAGGTTACCTTCCACGCTCGTGCGAGCGGGACAGCCGGGCTCGTCCGGCTGTACGGCACCGTCACGCCCGCGCTCAGCGGCGTGAAGGTGCGCTTCCAGATCGCCAAAGCCGTGCGGCCCGGACGCTCAGAACGGGAAACCGCCTTCGCGACCCAGTTCACGGTCAAGGTCAAGCACGCCACACACAGCTTCTCGCGCTTCAGCACGATCGTGCGCCTGCGTCAGACGGGCAACTATCGCGCACTCGTCAAACCGCCCGAAGGCGCCCTGGTGACGGGATCGAGCGCTCACCTCAAACTCCACGCGCCACCCTCCGCCAAAGGCAAAAAAGGCTAGCCGGGGCCCCCGTGCGCGACCAGGCGCCGCGCGCGATCGGGCGCCGCGCGCGATCGGGCGCCGCGCGCGACCAGGCGCCGCGCGCGATCAGGCGCCGCGCGCGATCAGGCCCCGCGCGGCGAGCATCTCGAGCACGCGCTCGACCTCGGACTCGACCGTTTCCGCGTGCGAGCCGAGCACCAGGTCCGGGCTCTCCGGCGACTCGTACGGAGCGCCCACGCCGGTCATCCCCGCGAGGTCGCCCGAACGTGCGCGTGCGTAGAGGCCCTTCGGATCGCGCTGCTCGCACAGCTCCAGCGGCGCGTCGACGAAGATCTCGAAGAAGTCCAGCTGCTCGCTCGCATGCAGCGCCGCGGCGGAGGCGCGGTCGGAGGCGAACGGGCTCACCAGGCTGACGAGCGCGATCGTGCCGGACTCGGCGAGCAGGCGGGCGACGTGCGCGGTGCGGCGGACGTTCTCGCTGCGTGCCACGTCGTCGAAGCCGAGATCGCCGTTCAGCCCGTGACGGAGGTTGTCGCCGTCGAGCAGGAAGGCCGGCTGGCCGATTTCGAGCAGTCGCTCCTCGACGGCGGCCGCCACCGTCGACTTGCCCGCCCCGGGAAGGCCCGTGAACCAGAGCGTCGCGCCGCCGTGGCCAAGCTTGCCCCAGCGCCGCTCGCGCGTCATCCGCGAGCCCTGCCAGCGGACGTTTGGGCTGCGCTCGGTCTTCTGCTCGACTTCCGTCGCCCCCTCCACCTCGGTGTCGAGGATCACCCCGGCGCCGACGGTCTCGTTGGTGGCCTCGTCGATCACGATCAGGCTGCCCGTCACGCGGTTGCGCCGGTAGGAGTCGAACACGAGCGGCGCGCTGAGCTGCAGATGCACGCGCGCGAGGTCGTTGAGCTCGAGCGTCGCCACGTCCTCGTCGCGGCGCAGCGTCTCGACGTCGATCCGGTAGCGCACGTCGACGCCTGCGACCATCACCGTGCGGGTGGTGTGCTTGACCAGGTAGCGGCGCTTGGGGCTCAGCGGCTGCTCGGACATCCAGCACAGCAGGCACTCGAAGCCGCTCGCGACGGTCGGCTGATTCTGCGTCCGCACGATCATGCTGCCGCGGCCGACATCGATGTCATCGGCCAGCCGCAGCGCGACGGACATCGGCGGGAAGGCCTCCTCGACCTCGCCCTCGAACGTGTCGATGCCGGCGATCGTCGTGTGCCGGCCGCTCGGGAGCACGACCACATCGTCGCCGGGGCGGATCACGCCGCCGGCGAGTTGGCCGGCGTAGGCACGGTAGTCGGCCACACTCGACGCGGGCGGGCGAATCACCCACTGCACGGGGAAGCGCGCATCGATCAGGTTGCGATCGGAAGCGATGTGGACGTGCTCGAGGTGATACAGAAGCGGTGGTCCCTGATACCAGGGCATCGACTCCGAGCGCTCGACGACGTTGTCGCCGAGCAGCGCCGAGATCGGGATGAACGTGACGTCGGGCATCTCCAGGCGCGCGGCGAAGCGGTCGAAGTCCTCGACGATCGCGTCGAACACGCCCTCGTCGAAGTCGACGAGGTCCATCTTGTTCACGCACACCACGATATGCGGGATGCCCAGCAGCGAGCTGATGAAGGCGTGACGCTTGGACTGTGCGATGACGCCCTTGCGCGCGTCGATCAGCACGATCGCGAGGTCCGCGGTCGAGGCTCCGGTGACCATGTTGCGCGTGTACTGCTCGTGGCCGGGGGTATCGGCGATGATGAAGCGCCGCTGCGGGGTGGCGAAGTAGCGGTAGGCGACGTCGATCGTGATGCCCTGCTCGCGCTCGGCCCGCAGCCCGTCGGTCAACAGCGACAGGTCCAGGAAGTCATGCCCCATGCGCTCGCTGGCAGCCTCCATGTGCGCGAGCTGATCGGCGAGGATCTGCTTGGAGTCGTACAGCAGGCGCCCGATCAGCGTGCTCTTGCCATCGTCCACGGAGCCGGCAGTGGCGAAGCGCAAGAGGTCTGTAGGTCGCTCGGTGAGCCGCCGGAACGCCTCCCCGGCGCTCTCGCCCGCGTGCGCGCTGGAGGCGGGCGGGTCGACGCTCGGCGTGTTGCCGTTGCCGTTGCCATTGCCGCTGTGAGCGGCGACAGCGCGCGGCGGACGCTCGGCGGCGCCCATCAGAAGTAGCCCTTCCGCTTGCGGTCCTCCATCGCTGCCTCCGTCACGCGGTCGTCCGCGCGGGTCTGCCCGCGCTCGGTGACCTCCGTGGCGGCGATCTCGGCGACGACCTGGGCCAGCGTGGCCGCGCTGGACTCGACGGCGCCGGTACAGCTCATGTCGCCGACCGTGCGGTAGCGAACCTGCGACGCGAACGGCTGCTCGTCGTCCATCAGCTCCACAAACGGGCTGACGGCGTAGAGCATCCCGTCACGAGCGAACACCTCGCGCTCATGCGCGAAGTAGATCGATGGCACCTCAAGCTCCTCCTCGGCGATGTACTGCCACACGTCGAGCTCCGTCCAGTTGGAGATCGGAAAGACGCGCGCGTGCTCCCCCTTGCGAATGCAGCCATTGTAGAGGCTCCATAGCTCCGGGCGCTGTTTGTGGGGCTCCCACTGGCCGAAGCCGTCGCGGAAGGACAGGATGCGCTCCTTCGCCCGCGCGCGCTCCTCGTCGCGGCGCGCGCCACCGAAAGCGGCGTCGAAGCCGTGCTCGGCGATCGCGTCGAGCAGGGTCACGGTCTGCAGCCCGTTGCGCGAGGCGCGCGGGCCCGTCTCCTCGACGACGCGCCCGCTGTCGATCGAGTCCTGCACGCTCGCCACGATCAAACGCTCGCCGAGCTCGGCTACGCGGCGATCGCGGTACTCGATCGCCTCGGGGAAGTTGTGCCCGGTGTCGACGTGCATCAGCGGGAACGGAAAGGGCGCCGGGCGAAACGCCTTCTCGGCCAGGCGCAGCAGCACGATCGAGTCCTTGCCACCGCTGAACAGCAGCACCGGCCGCTCGAATTCGG
>DASZNB010000030.1:0-4942 GCA_035551395.1 Solirubrobacteraceae bacterium
AGGCGTTCATCGAAGCCATGAGGTTAGCGGTGGGCCGCCGCAGCGGCGCACCGCGACGCACTCAGGTGGTGCGCCGGCGCTGCTCGAGGTACTGGCGCAGGAAGCCGGCGAGGAAGCGGGGGTTGTAGCGGGCATAACGTCGCCACAGCCGCCGCGGCTCGCGAATCAGGCGGTAGGCCCACTCGAGCCCGCTGCGCTGCATCCACGGCGGCGCCTGGCGCACGAGGCCCGCGTGGAAGTCGAAGGCCGCGCCGACGCCGACCAGCAGGGGGGCGCGCAGCCGGGGGCGCATCCTCGCCATCCACTTCTCCTGCTTCGGCTGCCCCGTTCCGACCCATACGACGGCGGCGCCGGAGGCGTCGATCGCCGCGCACACCCGCGTCTCCTCCGCGGCCGTGAGCTCGCGAAACGGCGGCGAGTAGCCGCCGACGATGCGCAGGCCGGGAAAGCGCTCGCGCAGGCGGCGTTCGAGCAGCGCGAGCGCCTCCGCTGTGCGCCCGCCGTACAGATAGATCGGGATCGCGCTCTGCGCGGCGCGCGCGCAGAAGCGGGCCATCAGGTCGGGCCCGTAGACGCGCGTGGCCGAGGGGTGGCCGAGCGCCCGCAGCGCCCACACCAGCGGTTGCCCGTCGGGCACGGCCAGCGTCGCTCCGAGCAATGCCGCGCGGGCCGCGGCATCCTCGCGCGCGCTCATCACCAGGTTGACCGCGGCCGCCGTCGCGTATGCGCGCGCGTCGGCGTCGATCACGGCCTGCATCCAGTCGATCACCTCCGCGTAGTCGGAAACCGCGAGCGGCACGTCGAGCACGAGCGCGCGCGCAGGGAGCGCCGGTAGGACCGGCCTCGAGGAGGGGCGAGCAGGCGGTGCGGGGATTGCGTGAAGATAGCCGCCCTGTGATCGTCGACCCTCATTTCTGGAGCGCGCGCCGGGTGCTCGTCACGGGGCACACCGGCTTCAAGGGCGCATGGCTGTCGCTGTGGCTGCAGTCGCTCGGGGCCGCGGTCAGCGGGATAGCCAGTGGACGCCCCAGCGAGCCGTGTCTGTACGAGCTCGCGCGAGTCGGCGCGAGCATGAGCGAGCACGAGCTCGACATCCGCGACGCCGCGGGGGTGCTCGACGCTGTCCGCGACGCCGATCCGGAGGTCGTTCTCCACCTCGCGGCGCAACCGCTCGTGAGGCGCTCGCTGCGCGATCCCGCGAGCACGTACGAGATCAACGTGATCGGGACCGTCAACGTGCTCGAGGCGATCCGCCAAGCCGGACCGCGCGTGAGGGCGGTCGTGGTCGTCACCTCCGACAAGTGCTACGAGAACCACGGCGACCGGCAGCGCCGCTTCGTCGAGGGCGATCCGCTCGGTGGCGAGGACCCCTACTCGAGCTCGAAGGCCTGCGCGGAGCTCGTCGCGGCCGCCTATCGCAGCTCGTTCTTCTCGCGCGAGGGGCTGGCGCGCCTGGGCACTGCGCGGGCCGGCAACGTGATCGGCGGCGGTGACTGGGGCGAGGACCGCCTGATCGCCGACAGCGTGCGCGCCGTCGAGCGGGGCGAGCCGCTGCGGGTTCGCAATTCGCACGCAGTGCGCCCCTGGCAGCACGTGCTCAACCCGCTGGGCGGCTATCTGCGCCTCGCCGAGGCGCTCTGTGCCGGCGCGGGCGCCGCGCGCGCGTGGAACTTCGGGCCGCCCGCGGGCGACGCTCGCGACGTCGGCTGGGTCGTCCGGCGCCTGAGCGAGCTGTGGCAGGGCGAGCTCGCGTGGGAGCTCGATGGCGCCGAGAACCCGCCCGAGGCCGCCCACCTCGAGCTCGACTCGAGCGCCGCTGAGCGCGAGCTCGGGTGGGCCTGCGAGTGGGGCCTGGAACAGGCTCTCGGCCGGGTCGTGGAGTGGCACGGCGCCCACGGCCGCGGCGAGGACATGCGCGCCGTGAGCCTCGCCCAGATCGCCGACTTCGGCGCGTCCGCAAGCGCCTCCCCGAGCGCGGGCTCCTGACGCGCCTCAGCGAGAGACGTTTCCGCGCCAGCCGGCGGCGTCGTTGAGCGCTGTTTGCGGGGATCCGCGGTTCGAGAAGCTCGCACGATTCGCAACATGGGCACGGTGCTCGTAACCTCTGCGCGTGAGCCCGCTGAGCCTGCGCCGCTATCGCGCCGAGCGCCTTCTCAGAAGCGAGTTCGACGCCCTGCGATGGCGCGTGATGAACGCGGCCGATCGCCGCCTGCGCGCGGTTGGGATGGAGCTCGACCGGTGCGATCTGGAGTCCTGCTACGCGGCTGCCTGGCAGGGCCTCTACATGACCACGCTCGAGGGCGCCGAGGTCGCCAATCCCGCCGGCTGGCTGGTGCTCGCGACGTTCCGTCGCGCGGTCGACGAGCGGCGCGCACGCGCGCGGGCGCACTGCGATGTGCCGCGCACACCGCTCGGCGACGGCGACGGCGCCAGCCGCGGCGGGGGCGACGCGAGCCGCGGCGTCTGCTGCCCCGTGGCGGGCGCGCGCGAGCGCGACCTGGCCGCCGAGCTGGATGACCGTGACCGCCTGCGTCAGGTGTTCGAGGCCCTGCGAGCGCGTCTGAGCGCGCGCGAGCGTGAAGCGGCGGTGCTCTGCTACCTCCAGGGTCTCACGCGCTCGGAGGCAGCCGCGCGGATGGGCGTGAGCGAGACGCGCATGCGCAAGCTGATGGAGGGGCGCGGTCCCGGCAGCCCGGGCGTCGCCGGGAAGGTCGGTGTCCTCGTCGCGAGCATCCGCGACGGAGACTGGTGCGAGCAGCAGGGGTCGCTGATGCGCGCGCTCGCCTTCGGGGTGCTCGAGCCGCAGGGCGAGCGCCACCGGCTCGCGCTGGCGCACACGCTCGCCTGTCCGGGCTGTCGCGCCTACGTGGCGTCTCTGCGCGGGCTGGCGGCCGTGCTGCCACCCGTGCTCGGGCCTTTGGGTCTCGCTGCCGGCGGCGGGCTCGCGGGTGGATGGGGCGGGCGGCTGGGTGGCGCGGTGTCGACGTCAGGAGCCGCCGGTGCCGGCGCCGGCGCCGGCGGTGCTGCCGGCGGGGGCTGGATGCTCGCCGGGGGAGCGCTGGGAGGGAAGCTCGCGGTCGGCTGCCTGGTGGCGCTGGGCGTCGGTGCCGGGTGCGCGGTGCTCGAAGGCCGCATCGATGTCAGCCCGCACCCGCAGCGCCGTGCGGCGCCGGCGGCGCGGATCGGCGCGAAGCACGCGGCGAGCGCCGTGGGCGATGCGCGGCTCCTCACGCAAAGCTCGGGATCGCTGCGCGACTCGGCGCCTGCGGGCATCTCCGACACCGGCGCCCGCTCGCTGGCGGGCGCCGGGCGGGCGAGCCGCGAGTTCGGACCGGAGCAGCTGCTCGTCGCGGGAGCGCGCGGGGGCACGAGCGCGTCGTCCGGCCCTGTGGCCGCATCCCAGCGCCCCGCGCGCGCGGCCACGGCGGCGGGCAGCGAGCAGCGTCCTGGCGGCGAAGCAGCCGGGGGAGCCGGCGAACCCGCCCGCACCGTCGCCGCGGCTAGCTCGGGCTCACCGCTCTCCACGATGAGCGCGGGCCAGGCCGCGCGTGAGTTCTCGCCCGGTTAGCCACCCGCTAGCCCTTGGGGAAGATCTTGCTCAGACGCGCCATCGCGAGGAGATTGCCGCGCGGGCGCAGGCGCCCGGTGGCGAGGGCGCGGAGAGGGTCGAGGCGTTCGCCGACGATGTCGACCCAGTCCTGGTAGGAGAGCCGGAAGCGCACGTCGGCGGCCGGCGCGGCACCCTGCTCGACGACGCTGGAGCCGTTGTTGACGGTCAGGTGCCAGGTGGGGATGTCGGGATCGGTGAACTCCCACTGGAACGTCGTCGGGTGCGTGAGGCCGTGCTCGGGGTTGACCTGGCGGCGGACCGTGTCGAACAGCAGCTCGACGGTCTCGGGATCGCGGTCGCTGGGCCCTTCGCGCACGCCGATGATGCCGGCTTTGGCGAGCGCGTGGCCGCGCCGAGTCGTCTCCAGCGGCGTCAGGCCGGGCGGCAGCAGAGCCGGTCCCGGCAGCGTCTCGATCGCCAGGCCGGCTGAGCGCAGCTTCGTCGTCATTGAGATCAGGCCCTCGATCCCGACCTTGTCGAAGGTGTAGTTGAAGACCGTCAGATAGCGTTCGTCCCACCCGGGTGGCATCAGCACCTGGGAGGTGAAGCGCGTGACCTCGCGCAACAGGCGGGCGACCGCCTTGGGCACTCCGACGGGGTCTTCGCGGTTGAGGTCGGCGAGCAGCTTGACGCCGAACCCGATGTGGCGCTGCTCGTCGGCGGCGATGTTCTGCATGCCCTCGCGGAAGGCCGGCAGCTGGTCGCGTTCCTCGAGGTAGCTGCAGATGAAGTGCTGCCCCGGCTGGGCCAGCGCCGACTCGATCACAATGTGGTAGAGGGTCACAGCGGCTGCGAGCTTCGCCGGCGAGCGGTCGGCGCGCAGCTCGTCGGCCATCGTGTCGAGCCGGTCGAAGATCTTGCGGAAGCCGACCGTCAGTTCGGGCTTGATCGCGCTCAGCCCGCTGGCCATCGTGCCGTCGCCGACGCCGCACACCTCCTGCATGAAGCGCTTGAAGAAGACGGCGTGGCGCGCCTCATCGACCTGCTGGGTGGCGAGGAAGTACTTCTGCTCCTCGCGCGGCGCCGCGTCGATGTAGGGGGAGAGGTTGTCGGCCACGGCGTCCTCGCCCCAGAAGAAGAGGCAGTAGTTCCACATCGCCGCCTGGCGCTCGAAGTCGGTGAAGTCCTCGCGCCACTGGCGTGCGTCCTCGCTGAAGTCGAGCTCGGTGGCGCTCCAGTTGCCGCGCTCCCAGCGCGCGTAGAGATCCTCGTAGGAGATCGCGTCAGCCGGGAGGCCGGCCACGTTGGTGGGGGAGGTGGTTGCGCTCGCCATCGTCGCTCCTATCGCCGCGATACGTCAGGGTGGATAATGAACGTTATCGAAATAGCGAT
>DASZNB010000031.1:0-26419 GCA_035551395.1 Solirubrobacteraceae bacterium
CGCGTGCGCGCTCGTGCTCGCTGTCTCCTTCGGGGTGGATCCCGGCGCCGTCGTCACCGAACCGGATCTGGTGATCGCGCCCCTCACGCTGATCGTTTGCGTCGCGGTCCTCTCGACGCCGCTGATGCGCTCGGACATCCAGCATCGCAGCGACGCGGTGATCGACCCGCTGACGGGGATGCTGAATCGCAAGGCACTCGCTGGACGCCTGCTCGAGCTGACCCAGCAGTCGAAGATCACGGGCGACCCGGTCGGGGTGATCGTCGCCGACGTGGACCACTTCAAGGACGTCAACGACACGCGGGGGCACAGCGTCGGGGATGTCGTGCTGCGCGACATCGCGTATGCCCTGCGCAAGCAGCTGCGGGCCTTCGATCTCGCCTACCGGCTCGGTGGCGAGGAGTTCCTCGTGCTCGTGCCGGGGTCAGACCTGGGGCGCACCATCGAGCTCGCCGAGCGGCTGCGGGAAGGCATCGCCGACGAAGAGCTGAGCGAGGACGTGGCGGTGACGATGAGCCTCGGCGTCGCCGCCTCCGACCAGCGCGAGCCCTTCGATTACGCCGCGGTCTTCGCGCGGGCCGACGCGGCCCTCTACCGCGCCAAGCGCGGGGGCCGCAACCGCGTGTGTGCCGACGCCGAGGCCGCCGGCGTCGCCGCGGTCGCCTGAGCGCTCACAGCTCGATCACGCTGCGGATGCCGTCGTGCGCCTGCATCAGCTCGAAGCCACGGTTGACGTCCGCGAGCGTGATGCGATGCGAGATGAACGGGTCCACGTCGATCTCGCCGGCCATATAGCGGCGCACGAGCGCCGGCACATCCTCGCGCCCCTTCAGGCCGCCGAAGGACGAACCGCACACCCGCCGCCCGGTGATCAGCAGTCGGGGCACGACATCGAGCGTCTCACCGCGACCGGCGACGCCGCAGACCGTGCACAGCCCCCACCCCATTCGCGCGGCCTCGACCGCCTGGCGCATGACGGCGACGTTGCCCGTCGCCTCGAACGTGTAGTCGGCACCGAAGCCGTCCGTCAGCTCGAGGATCTGCGCGACGATGTCCTCGCCCCCGGGCAGCAGCTCTGTCGCTCCCTGCCCGCGGGCGAGCGCGAGGCGCTCGGGCGCGTTCTCGACGCAGATGATGCGCTCCGCCCCTTGTAGGCGTGCGCCCGCGACGGCGCCCAAGCCGACCATGCCCGCGCCGAAGATCGCGCATGTCGAGCCAGGCCTGACCGCGGCGGTCTTGATCGCCGCCCCCAGCCCCGTCGAGAGGCCGCAGGCGAACAGGCAGGCCCGGTCGAGCGGCGCCTCCGGGTCGATCCGCGCGAGCGCGATCTGCGGCATCACCGTGTACTCGGCGAACGTCGACGTGCCCATGAAGTGGCGCAGCGGCTCTCCCTGGCGTGACAGCCTCGTCGTGCCGTCGGGCAGGTGGCCGAGATTCTGCTGCTCGCGGATGGCAAGGCACAGGTTCGTCAGCGGGCTGGCGCAGTGCACGCACTCGCCGCACTGTGGCGAGAACAGCGTCACGACGTGGTCCCCCTCCGCCAGCAGTGTCACGCCCTCGCCGCAACGCTCGACGACCCCGGCTCCCTCGTGCCCGAGGACGGTCGGGGCGTAGCCGGAGGGGTCGACGCCGGACGCCGTGTACATGTCGGTGTGGCAGACGCCACAGGCGACTAGCCGGACGAGCACCTCGCCGGGACCCGGCTCGGAGAGGTCCACCTCCTGAACGACGAGCGGCTTGGCGAACTCCTCGAGTACCGCCGCGCGGATCTTCATCGGCTCGCTGGCACGCCCCGCTCGCCGACACGCGCCAGCAGGCGCTCCTCGCCGAGCAGCGTCTGGCTCGTCGCGCTGTCGATCAGCACGTCGGTCAGCTCGCCGGGCGCCGCAAGGCCGGTGAAGTTGACGACCTTGTTGTGGCGCGTGCGCCCGCGCAGGCGCTCGCTGTCGGTGCGCGAGTGACCTTCGACGAGCACCTCGACGGTGCGCCCGACGAACCGCTGTGCGCGCTCGCGCGCACGCGTCTGGACGAGCTCGATGAGGCGCTCCATCCGCTCCACCTTGACCGGATGCGGGACGACGCCCTCGCCGATCACGGCCGCCTCGGTGCCACGGCGCGGAGAGAACACGAACGTGAAGGCGCTGTCGTAGGCGACCTCGTCGACCACCTCGAGCGTTTCACGGAAATCCTCCTCCGTCTCGCCGGGGAAGCCCACGATGATGTCCGTGGTGAGCGCGACGTCGGGGACGTGCTCACGGATCATTGCGACGCGCTCGAGGTAACGCGCCCGGTCATACGTGCGGCGCATCGCCTTGAGGATCCGGCTCGAGCCTGATTGGAGGGGCAGGTGGATGTGCTCGCATACGCTCGCGAGCTGCGCGTGCGCACGGATCACGTCCTCGCGCATGTCCTTGGGGTGCGGGCTCGTGTAGCGGATCCGCTCGATGCCGTCGATCTCGTCGAGCATCCCCAGCAGCGCGGCGAAGCCGGCGCGCTCGACCCCCCCGCCCGCGAGCGAGCGGCCCGGCAGATCGCGCCCGTAGGAGTTCACGTTCTGGCCCAGCAGCGTCACCTCGCGGACGCCGTCGGCGGCCATCGCGGCGACCTCCGCGACGAGCTCCTCGGGCGGGCGACTGACCTCCCGCCCCCGCGTGGAGGGCACGATGCAGTAGGAGCACGCGCAGTTGCAGCCCACGCTGATCTGCAGCCAGCCCTGGAAGGGGCGCGAGCGCCGCGCCGGCAGGTGCCCGGTGAAGCCCTCGAACTCGAAGTAGCCCTGCGCCGTCAGCGAGTCGCTGGTGAGGAACTCCGCAAGCTTGTGCACCTGTCCGGGCCCGAACGCCACGTCGACGAACGGGAAGCGCTCGAAGACCTCGTCCTTGAGCGACTGGGCCCAGCAGCCGCCGACGCCGACTATCCGCGCGGGCGCTTCGCGCTTCAGGCGCCTTGCCTCGCCGAGGTGCGAGATGAAGCGCCGGTCCGCCGTCTCGCGGATCGAGCACGTGTTGAACAGGATCAGGTCGGCCTCGCTGCGCTCCTGCGCCTCGGCGTAGCCGAGCGACTCGAGCATCCCCTTCATGCGCTCGGAGTCGTGCTCGTTCATCTGGCAGCCGAACGTAGTGAGGTGGTATCGCGGCATCGGCACAGCGTACCGGCGAGCACCCCTAGCGATGATTCCTCGAGACGGGGCCGGTCATAGACTCCAGAGACATTCGAAAGGAGCTTCATGCCATCGATTACGCAGGTTGGCAGGGTGATGGTCCCGGTCGGCGACCAGGACGCCGCGATCGCCTTCTACACGAACACGCTTGGCTTCACGCTCGCCGCCGACGTCGCCTTCGGCGAGGGTGAGCGCTGGGTCGAGGTCGCTCCGCCCGGAGGCGGTACGACGCTCGCGCTCGTGCCGCCACGCGGCGACTACCAGGCCGGCCGCATGACCGGGATCGCCTTCGAGTCCACCGACGTCCGCAGCGCGCACGAGGACCTGAAAGGAAAAGGGGTCGATGTCGACGGCGAGCTGATGGGCGGCGACGGCACCGTCCCCGCGATGTTCTTCTTCCGCGACCCCGACGCCAACCACCTGCTGCTCGTCGAGGCCGCGTGAGTCAAGTCCTACGCCCCTGTGGTGGGTCGTAGACCAAGCGCCGCGCTGCGTCTACGCCCGCTGCGCGGCGGCAACAGTTGAGCTACGCGACAACGGCAGCGCCAGCCGGGACGTAATGCTCGAACGTCAAATCTCGAGGTGCAGCAGGGAGCGAAGTGTGCGACGCACACGAGCGACCGCATCGTGCCCTCGGGGTGAGGACAAAGCGCCGCGCCGCGTCTACGGCCCGCTAGGCGGCGGCGACGGCCGGTTCGCTCTCGATCGGCGCCGGGACGTCCTTGTCGCGGTCGATCGGCGTCACGAGGTCCTTGCCGAGGTTGAGGGCCGCATAGATCTTCTCTTCGATCTCCTTGGCCACCGCCGGGTTCGCGTCGAGGTGCGCCTTGGCGTTTCCGCGCCCCTGCCCGAGGCGATCGTTGCCATAGGAGAAGAACGAGCCGGACTTCGAGACGATGTTGTGCTCCAGGCCGAGGTCGATCAGGCAGCCCGAGGTGGAGATGCCCTTGCCGAACTCGATGTCGAACTCGGCTTGGCGGAAGGGCGCCGCGACCTTGTTCTTGACGACCTTCACGCGCACGCGGTTGCCGACCGCCTCGGTGCCGTCCTTGAGCGTCTCTATGCGCCGGATGTCCAGGCGCTGCGAGGCGTAGAACTTCAGCGCGCGTCCTCCCGGCTGGGTCTCGGGCGAGCCGAACATGACACCGACCTTTTCGCGGATCTGGTTGGTGAGGACGCACAGCGTCTGTGTGCGATTGAGGTTGCCGGCGAGCTTGCGCATCGCCTGGGACATCATGCGGGCCTGCGCGCCCACCGTCTGGTCGCCCATCTGGCCCTCGAGCTCCACCCGCGGCGTCAGCGCCGCGACCGAGTCAATCGCCACGACGTCGACCGCGCCCGAGCGCACGAGCATGTCGGCGATCTCCAGCGCCTGCTCGCCGTAGTCGGGCTGGGAGACGAGCAGCTCGTCGATGTCGACGCCGATCTCCTTCGCGTACAGCGGGTCCATCGCGTGCTCGGCGTCGATGAAGGCGCACACGCCACCCAGCTGCTGTGCCTCGGCGAGGATGTGGTAGATGAGCGTCGTCTTGCCCGAGGACTCGGGGCCGTAGATCTCGACGATCCGCCCGCGCGGCACCCCGCCGATCCCCAGCGCAAGGTCCAGCGACAGCGCGCCTGTGGGGATCGCATCGCAGCGCACCTGCGCGCCCTCGTCCCCCATGCGCATGACCGAGCCCTTGCCGAACTCGCGCTCGATCTGGGTTAGCGCGCCCTGCAGAGCGGCGTCGCGCGCCTTGGCTGCCTTCTCCTGATCGGTCACGGGCATGGTCTGGCTCCTCCGGTTCGAGATGGAACGGACAAGCTAGAGGGGGCTGCGGACGGAACAGCTGTTCGTATCGACGGCCGGGGTCCTGGGCTGCGCGGGTGAGCTCAATCGTCAATCGGCTTCAGAGATCGCTCGCGGGCTTGGCCCGACTCGGCGGTCGGTGCGAACGACGCCGCTGCCCGTCATACATCCGCCAGATCTCGTCATAGGCGTCTTGGGCGGCGAGAAACGGGGCCAGCTTCCGCTCATCGTCCCAGCCGTAGGCATCGAGCATCTCCACCGCCGAAGAGGCCTGCGCCCGCGGGCTCCGGCGGCCGCGGCTATCGTCTGCCGGGCCATGCTCGTCCGCGACGCCGATGCGCAGCGCGACGCGGCCGCCTGCGCCGCGATCTACGCGCCCTACGTGTCCGAGTCGGTCGCTTCCTTCGAGGCGGTGCCACCGGGAGCTCCCGAGCTGGGCTCGCGGATCGCAGCAGCCCACGCATGGCTCGTGGCCGAGCGCGACGAAGACGTCGTGGGCTACGCGTACGCCTCGACTCACAACCCGCGCGCGGCCTACCGCTGGGCGGCTGACGTGGCCGTCTACATAGCCGCGGAGCACCACCGCGGCGGCATCGGCCGGACGCTCTACACGGTGCTGTTCGAGCGGCTGCGGGCGATCGGCCTATGGACGCTGTGCGCCGGCGTCACCCAGCCCAACGACGCGAGCAACGCTCTGCACGGCGCGATGGGCTTCGTTCCCGTCGGCACCTACCGGCGGATCGGGTGGAAGGCGGGCGCCTGGCACGACGTCCTCTGGTTCCAGCTCGACCTGCGCCCGGGCGAGCCGGGACCGCCGCAGGAGCCGCTCCACGTCGCTCAGGCCCCAGCCGCCAGCTCGCAGGCGGCGAGCGCCTCATAGGAGGCTCCGGCGGGGTCCAGCCGCGAGCGGTAGAGGATCAGCTCCCGCGGGGTGAAGACGATCCCCGGCGTCGGCGGAAACGCCGCCGCCGGGCGCTCGCCGGCGCGTGGCGCAGCCCGCATCCGCGCGAGCGTCACGTGCGGGCGCAGCCGACGGCGCTCGGGCTGCCAGTCGCTGACGCGCGAGAGCTCGGCGATCACGCGCGCGTGCAGCGCGGCCAGCTCGTCGCCGTCGTCGTGGATCTCGACCGCGAGCGCGCGCGGGCGCCGCGGCGGCAGCAGCAGGGGCGCCCCGACGCGCAGCTCGCCGAGCGGGCCCGCGGCCGGCGCGAGGGCCCCGGCGAGCACATCGATCTCGGCGACGGGCCGGCTGCCGAGGAAGCACAGCGTGAGGTGGAGCGAGTCGGCCCGCAGCACGCGCAGCGGCCACCCGGCGCCGCTCGCCGCGAGCGCCAGCTCGCGTGCCCACGCCGTCAGGCGCACACAGTCCTCGGGCGGCGGATCGACCGCCACGAACAGGCGGGCTGTGGCCGGGCCGCTCACTCCTCCAGCAGCGCGCGGCGCAGCAGGTGCATGGCGATCGTCGTGGCGCGGTCGCGGATGTCGGCGCGCGAGCCGGGCAAATTGATCGAGCGCGTCAGGCGCTCGTCGTGCTCGGCGGCGCCGGGACGGGCGACGCTCAGCCACACGAGGCCCACGGGCTTCTCCTCGGTGCCGCCTCCTGGACCCGCGACGCCCGTGATCCCCACGCCCAGGTCCGCCCCGAGCTGGGCGCGAGCCCCGTCGGCGAGGGCCTCTGCCACCTCGGCCGAGACCGCGCCGTGGCGCTCGATCAGCTCCGCCGGCACGCCCGCCGCGTGGACCTTGACGTCGTTGGCGTAGGCGACGATCGCGCCGCGCATGTACTCCGAGGACCCCGGCCGCTCGGTCAGCCGCGCCGCCAGCAGGCCGCCCGTGCACGACTCGGCGGTCGCGACCGTCCGCGTCGGGCGCGAGCCGTCGCCGCGCAGCAGCGCCACGACCTGCTGATCGACGGTGCTGCCGTCGTCGGAGAACAGGGTGTCGGCGTGGCGGGCCGCCACGAGCGCCGCGAACGCCTCATACGCCTGCTCCGCGTCGGGCTGATAGCGGGTCACCACCTCGACCTCGCCCCGTTTCAGGCACGTCGTGACCTCCAGTCGGTCGAGCGCGACGCCCTCGCGCTCGGCCACGCGCAGCGTTTCCGCGATCTCCGACTCGGGAATGCCGAACATGCGCAATGTCCGCTGCACGTACACGGTCGCGCCCGTGATCGCCGCTCGCAGTGCTTCGCTGTCGAGCGCCGCGGCCCACATGGGCTGTAGCTCGCGGGGCGGGCCGGGCAGCACGACGACGGTCGGCCCGGCGTCCGGCTGCGGCGGCGGCACGACGAGGCCCGGCGCGGTGCCCACCGGCTCGAGGATGCTGGCGCCGCGCGGAACGGTCGCCTGCTTGCGGTTGCCGTGGCGGATCGCCTCCATGTCCAGGTTCGGCCAGCGTTTGGCGAGCGGGCGCAGGATCTCGGCGATCCGCTCCTCGAGCGCGTGGTCGAGCTCCATCGGACGCTCCTGGAAGCGCCCGACGACCTCGGCCGTGAGATCGTCCGCAGTCGGGCCGAGACCGCCGCTCGTCAGCACGAGGTCGAGTCCGCGCGCGCGCATGAACTGCAGCGCCTCGAGCATGTCCTGCGGGCGATCGCCGACGATCGTGGTGTAGGCGAGATCGACGCCGAGCTCGCGCAGGCGCTCTGCCAGCCAGGGCCCGTTGCGGTCGCTGACCCTGCCCGTGAGGACCTCTGTGCCGGTCACGACGATCCCGGCGCGGGCGCTCACGGCGCTCTCACTGGCACGTCGGCAGCTGCCCGGCGGTGAGCGACTGGCGTCCCCGTGCCTTGGTGATCGTGTAGCCGATCGCCTGGCTCGACGGCGGCACGGTCCGCGGGCGACCGTCGATGTACATCGTCACCGCGTTGTTGCCGAGGTTGACTTCGAAGCGCCTGGCATGGAACGTCGGAGTGCTTTCGCCGGCCTGCAGGATCGTGCCGGGAACCAGCTTGCGCCCGCCGTCGCCGAGCAGGCACACGAACACGCTGGCGGTCGGCTTGAGCGACAGCGAGACGAGCGCGCCCGAGCTGCCCGCCGTCCGCGTGACAGCAGCCGAGTGGTGGGTGGCGGCGGCGCGCTTGTGCGAGGAGCTGCCGGTGGTGCTCGCCGTGCGCGTCGGCGAGGAGCCGCCGGATGCGAGCAGCACGATCAGGACGATGATCACCACCGCGATCGCGCTCACCGCAGCGACGTACCCGCGCGACGGTCCGCCGGAGGGCACGCGGCGGCGGCTGTGCTGAGGCGAGGAGACGATCGGCTCGAGCATCGCGTCGCTCGGGCGCTCCTCGTTGAGGCGGTATTCCTCGACCAGCGACTTGCCGTCGAGACCGAGCGCCTGCGCGTAGGTGCGCAGGAAGCTCTTCACGAACGTGGGCCCCGGCAGCAGCCCCCACTCTTCGTTCTCGAGCGCGCGCAGATACTTCGCGCGTATCTTCGTCGTGGCCTCGATCTCGGACACGTCGATCCGCGCGCGCATACGCGCCTCGCGTAGCGTTGCTCCGATCTCGGGCATCTAGGCCAAGAGGCTAGTCGCTGACGGAGGTTGCAGACCGCGCGGGTGGCGACTCGAGCGCCGACGAAGCTGGGAGACGCTCGCCCTTGGCTCGCATCCCCGTTTCGTCCAGCACGCGCGGGAGCTCGGCCTCGGTGATCAGCACCTGCCGCGGCTTGGAACCCTCATAGCCCGAGATCACCCCGCGCCGCTCGAGCATGTCGATCATGCGCCCGGCGCGCGTGTAGCCGAGCCGCAAGCGTCGCTGGAGCATCGATGTGGAGGCCGTCTGCATCTCGGCCACGAGCGTGATCGCGTCGCGCAGCAGGGGGTCCTCGTCGGGGTCGAAGTCATCCGCTCCCCGGCCATCTGACGCCTCCGGCGCGACCTCCTCGAGCAGCTCCTCGCGCAGCTCCGGCTCGCCCTGGCGCCGCCACATGTCGGTCAGCTTGGCGATCTGCGCCTCGTCGATGTAGGCGCCCTGGATGCGCTGCAGGCGCGAGCTGCCGACGGGACTGAAGAGCATGTCGCCGGCGCCGAGCAGCGACTCGGCGCCGTTCTGGTCGAGGATCACGCGGGAGTCCGTCTGCGAGGAGACCGCGAAGGCGATCCGCGACGGGACGTTGGCCTTGATCATCCCGGTGATCACGTCGACCCGCGGGCTCTGCGTGGCGAGGACGAGGTGGATGCCGACCGCGCGAGCCTTCTGCGCGAGGCGGATGATCGAGTCCTCGACGTCGGCGGGGGCGACCATCATCAGGTCGGCGAGCTCGTCGATCACGCAGAGGATGTAGGGCAGCGCCGGTTCGCCCCGGCGCGCGCGAGCTTTGTTGAGCTCGACCAGGCTGCGGGTGCGCGACAGCGACATGATCCCGTAGCGGGACTCCATCTCCTTGACGAGGTTCGCCAGCGCGTTGGCGGCCATCCGCGGGCTCGTGATCACGGGTGTGAGCAGGTGCGGGATCGACTCGTAGTGGTTGAGCTCGACCTGCTTCGGGTCGACGAGCACGAGCCTGACGTCGTGCGGCGTGGCGCGCAGGAGCACGCTCGTGAGCATCGCGTTGATCGCGCCGGACTTGCCGGCGCCGGTGGTGCCGGCGACGAGCAGGTGGGGCATCTTCGCGAGATCCGCGCCGATCGCCTTGCCGGCGACGTCCTTGCCGAGCCAGACCGTCAGCGGCGACCAGTCCTTCGGCGGCTCCTGGAAGACGTCGCCGAGCTTGACGATGCGGCGGTGGGCGTTGGGCACCTCGACGCCGACGGCCTGCTTGCCGGGGATCGGCGCGAGGATGCGGATGTCCGTGGCCGCGAGCGCGTATGCGAGGTCATCCTTCAGCTGCGCGACCTTGCCGACCTTCGTGCCGGGCGCGAGACGCAGCTCATAGCGGGTGATGTGCGGCCCGGCGACGGTGCCGATGACCTTCGCCTGCACGCCGAAGTGCCCGAGCGCCTCGACCAGGCTGGTCGCCGTGCGCTCCTGCCCGGCGGTATCCGGCCGCGCCTGCTCGCCGGTGGAGCGGGTCAGCAGCTTGGCGGCGTCGGGGCGCTCCCAGACAAAGTCGGGGTCGTCCGTCACGGCCCCGCGCAGCCGCCCCTGGGGCGTCAGCGCCGCCGCCGGGTCGGCGTGGGCGACGCCCGCGATCTGCTCCTCCTCCTCATCCCCGTCCGCCTCCTCGTCGGGCTCGCCGTCGTGTGGGCCGGGGTCCGCGGACGCCGCGTCTGCCTGATCGCACCACTGCTGCGCCTCGGCGGCGTTCGCGTCCGGATCGAGCGCTCCCGCGATGCTCCAGTCGCGCGAGGGCGCCTCGACGTGGGTCGCCCGCACGATCAGCTCGCCATCGGGCTCGGGTGGCTGCACCGCCTCGGGGCCGCCGCGAGCGGGCTCGCCGGCCGGCTCGCGCGCGCCCAACCGGCGCATCATTCGGGTCGTGTCGGCGAGGCCGTTGCCGGTCGCGCGCACGACGCCCGCGAGCGAGGCTCCGGTGAGCAGGATCACGCCGGCCAGCGCGAGGAAGACGGCGAGGATGTCGACGCCCGCGCTCTGCACGAGCCGGTGCACGAGCTCGTAGAGCCCCTGGCCGACGATTCCGCCGTGACTTTGCAGGTGGGCGCTGCTCCAGGCGCGCGTGGTGGCGCTCGGCGCTGAGCTGAGGCCGAGCATCCCGGCGGCGAGTGCGAGCGTGAGCGCCGCGAACAGGCAGATCGCGCCCGTCCGCAGCGGACGCACGGCGGGGAGCACAGCACGGAGCAGCAGCACGCCGCCGCCGAGCGCGAGCGCGACGGGAGCGAACACCCGTGCCCGCCCGAGCATCCAGCCGAGCGCGATCACGACGCCGTGGCCGACGCGCCCGCCGGAGCTCGAGCCGCCGGAGCCGTAGAGCACGACGCCGAGGAAGACGCCGACCGCGATCAGCGCGAGACCGAGGACATCGCGCTGGCGCTGGTCGAGCACCGGCAGGGCGGGCGCGCGCAACGTGGCGAGCAGCCCGCCGCGGCGCGAGCCGCGCCGGCGGCGGCGCGCGCGAGCCGCGGGTCGCCGGCCGGCGCCTGCCCGCGGGGAGGCGCCGGTGCTCCTCCGGCCGCCGGCCGGGGCGCGTTTGCGGGTTGTGGCCATCACGCGCAACTTCGACGCCGGGGCCGCGGAACCTGCCCGCGAGCCTTACCATCGCTTTACACGCTGCGGTTACATAAAGATCCATGAACGACTTCTCTCGCTCACCCCGCGTCCTCGTCGTGGAGGACGACGAGGACATCGCCCAGGCCCTCCAGCGCTCGTTGCGGATGGAGGGGTACGAAGTTCGCACGGCCGCCGACGGGAATGACGCGCTCGAGCAGGGCCGCGCGTTCGCGCCCGATCTCGTGATCCTCGATCTCGGCCTGCCGAAGGTGGACGGTCTCGACGTCGCGCGCGCGCTGCGCGCCGATGACGACGTGCCGATCCTGATCCTGACCGCGCGCGACGCGCTCGAGTCGCGCGTCGAGGGCCTCGACGCGGGCGCCGATGACTATCTCGTCAAGCCGTTCGAGCGCCAGGAGCTGCTGGCGCGCATGCGCGCCCTCCTGCGCCGGCGGCCGCCCCGCGGCTCGGCGCCGCTGCGCGTCGGCGACCTGTCGCTCAACGCCGACACCCACGAGGTGATGCGCGGCGTGCGCACGATCGATCTGACGCAGCGCGAGTTCGAGCTGCTCGAGTACCTGATGCGCAACGAGCGCATCGTGATCTCACGTCAGCGCCTGCTCGACGCGGTGTGGGGCTATGACCCGTTCTCGACGACGAACACGATCGAGGTGTTCGTCTCGAACCTGCGCCGAAAGCTCGAGGCCGACGGGGAGGAGCGCCTGCTGCACACGATCCGGGGAGCCGGCTACGTCCTTCGCGCTTAGGCCCCCCGGCGCGGTCCGCCGCGTCCTCGCCCAACTGTCGGGGAGCTTCGACCGACTGCCGATCCGCGTACGCCTGGCGACCGTCTCGGCGCTTCTGACGTTCGTGATCCTGTGCGCCTTCGCGGTCGCGATCGGCTCGCTGACCGTCCACCGCATCCGCGCCGACTTCAACCGCCAGGTGCTCAGCTACGCGACCGAGCTTCCGGCCGAGCTGCGCATCACGGCGGCGCCGTTCACCGCGACGCCATTCAAAGTCGAACCTGCGCTCAGCGACCTGGCCTCCCAGGAGAACCACTCCGTCATCAGGATCTACACCCTCGGCGGCCATCTCGCGGCGCAGGCGCCGGCGAACGCTCCCTCGCTCGGCGTCGTGCGGCTCGAAGCACAGACGGTCAACGGCTACCGCGTGATCAGCCGTCCGGCGATCATCAGGGAGGGCGGCGCGCCGGTCGGCGAAGTGGTGATCCAGTACGGCCGCCGGGTGTCGGACACCGAGGCCACGGTCAGGCGCGTGGAGCTGTTCCTGCTGCTCGGCGTGCTGGCGGGCACGGGCTTTGCGCTGCTGGCCGGGATGGCGATCGCGCGCCGAGCAATGGCGCCGATCGCGACGCTCACGACGACCGCGGCGGAGATCGCGCGCACGCGCGACCCCTCGCTGGAGATCCCCCAGCCGCAGGCCGATGACGAGGTCTCCGAGCTCGCGCGCACGCTCGAGGCGATGCTCCGCGAGCTCGACGCGGCGCGCGGTGAAACCGAGGCGATGCTCGCGCGCCAGCGCCGCTTCGTGGCCGATGCCTCGCACGAGCTGCGCACGCCGCTGACGAGCGTGCTCGCGAACCTCGAGCTGCTGGCGGAAGCGCTCGACGGAGACCAGGGCGACGCCGCCCGCTCGGCGTTGCGCTCCTCGCGGCGCATGCGCCGCCTGGTCGGCGACCTGCTGCTGCTTGCGCGCACGGACGCGGCCCACGTCGTCGCGCGCCAGCCGTGCGACCTGGCGGACATCGCGGTCGAGGCGGCGAGCGAGCTCGGACCGGTCAGCGCCGACCACGAGATCGCGCTCGACGTCAAGCCTGCGGTCGTCGAGGGTGCGCGTGACGAGCTGCATCGCCTCGCGATCAACCTGATCGAGAACGCCCTGCGCCACACGCCCGCCGGGACCGAGATCTCCGTCTCGACGGCGGCGCTCCCCGACGGACGGGTCGAGCTCGTCGTGGAGGATGACGGCCCCGGGGTGCCCCCCGAGCTGGTGGCGAACCTGTTCGAGCGCTTCGTGCGCGGGGCGGGCGATGCCGGCGGCTCCTTCGGCCTGGGTCTCGCGATCGTCCACGCCGTCGCGGTCTCCCACGGCGGCTCGGTCGAGCTGCAGCCCCGCGCCGCGGGAAGCGGCGCGCGCTTCGTCGTGCGCCTGCCGGCCTACTCAGACCTCGACGACGACAGGGAGCACCATCGGGCGGCGCTTGAGCCGGTCGTAGACTAGCTTCGCGAGATCGTCGTGCAGCGCCTGCTGGAGCAGGTCGACCTCGCGGATTTCCTCTCGCGCCGCGCGGGCGAGGGAGTCCTCGACGGTCACGCGGATCTCCTCAACGAGCTCGTCGGCTTCGTCCAGGAACGGCACGCCGCGGAAGATCACCTCGGGGTCGGCGACAGAGCTCCCGTCCTGCTCGGCGATCGTGACGACGACGATGAAGATCCCGTCGGCGGAGAGCATGCGCCGATCGCGCATCGCGACGTCGGCCATGTCGCCGATCTCGACGCCGTCGACGAAGATCATCCCGGCCTGCTCGCGCGTGCCGAAGCGCGCCCTCCGCTCGTCGATCTCCAGCGGCAGCCCGTTGTCGCCCTGGAAGATGTCCTCCGGCGGCACCCCGACTGCCTCGGCCAGCTGCGCGTGCAGGCGCAGGCGCTTGAAGTCGCCGTGGAAGGGCATCACATAGCGCGGCTTGACGAGGTTGAGCATCAGCTTGACCTCCTCGGCATAGCCGTGCCCGGAGGCGTGCACGGGGGCGTCGCGGGGCGTGATCACATCGCAGCCGATGTGGTAGAGGCGGTCGATCGTCTCGTTCACGGCGCGCTCGTTGCCGGGGATCGGCGTGGCGCTGAAGACGACCGTGTCGCCGCTCTTCAGCTCGACCTGGCGGTGGTCACGGTAGGCCATGCGGCGCAGCGCTGAGAGCGGCTCGCCCTGTGAGCCCGTCGAGATGATCACGACGCGCTCGTCGGGGAAGTCGTTGATCTCTCGGGGCCCCACGAGCATCCCATCGGGCACCTCGATGTGCCCGAGGTTGCGCCCGATGCCGACGTTCTTGCGCATCGAGCGCCCGACCAGTGCGACCTTGCGATCGAGCGCGTGGGCGGCATCCACGACCTGCTGCACACGGTGGATGTTGGAGGCGAAGCTCGTCACCACGATGCGCCCGTCGCAGCGCGCGAAGACCTCCTCGAGGTGTGGGCCGACGACCGACTCCGACGGCGAGAAGCCATCGCGGTCCACGTTCGTGGAGTCGCCGCACAGCAGCAGCACACCCTCGCGACCGAGCTCGGCGAGGCGCGAGACATCCGCCGGCGGCCCGTCGACGGGAGTCTGGTCGAACTTGTAGTCGCCGGTGATCAGCACGGTGCCGAGCTCGGTGCCGAGCGCGACGGCGCTCGCGTCGGGGATCGAGTGGGTCATGTGCACGAGCTCGAGCGAGAAGGGCCCCAGCTCGATGCCGTCGCCGGGATCCACCTCGATCAGCTCGACGTCGCGGAGCTTGTGCTCGTCGAGCTTGGAGCGGGCCATCGCGATCGTCAACGCGCCGCCGTAGACGGGCGCCTGCAGGCGATCTCCGAGGTCGCGCATGACCCACGGCAGAGCGCCGAGGTGATCCTCGTGCCCGTGCGTCACGACGATCGCCTCGATGTCCTCGGCGCGCTCGCGCAGGTAGGCGAAGTCGGGCAGCACGAGGTCGATCCCGACCATCTCCGGCGTCGGGAAGCGCAGCCCGACATCGACGACGACGATGCGCCCGTCGTACTCGACGACGGTCATGTTCTTGCCGATCTCCCCGAGCCCACCGAGGGGAAGCACGCGCAGCTTGGAGCTCACGCGGGGGTGCTCGCTGGCCGACCTTCGATCGGCATGCCGTGGCGCTCGAGCATCGCGCGCACGGCCGCGGTCTCCTCGACGGTGGCCTCCACCAGCGGTAGGCGCAGGCCGCCGACGTCGTGGCCGAGCAGGTTCAGAGCCGCCTTCGTGCACGTCGGGCTGGAGGTCAGAAACAGGGTCTCGTAGACGTCGCGCAGGGAGGCGTCGATCTCTGCACGCCGCTCTGGCTCCGCGACCATCTGGTGCATCTCGTTTCCAACGATGTGGCTGGCGACGAGAATGCCCCCGGCGCCGCCCATGTCCAGCGTGCGCGCGAACGTCGCGTCATCGCCCGCGTACAGGTCGAGGCCGTCGATCGGCTGCAGCTCCGCGGTGTTGGCCTGCTTGACGCCGCTGATGCCCTCGATCTGCGCCAGCTCGGCGAGCAGGTCGGGCGGCATGTTCGTCGCGGTGCGCCCGGGGATGTTGTAGAGCAGCGTCGGCTTGTCGGTCGCGGCCGCCACGGCTTCGTAGTGGCGCCTGATGCCGAGCCGGCTGGGCTTGTTGTAGTAGGGAGTCACCGACAGCATCGCGTCGGCGCCGAGCTCGCCCGCGCGTTCGGTCAGCTGGACCGCCTCGCGCGTGTCGTTCGTGCCGGTGCCGGCGATGATGCTCTTTCCCGGCGGGCGCTCGGCGACCGCCAGGGCGATCAGCGCGAGCTGTTCCTCGTCGGTCAGCGTGGAGGCCTCGCCGGTGGTCCCGGCGACCACGAAGCCGTCGGAGCCGTTCTCGGCGAGGTGGCGCATGAGCGCGACGAAGGAGTCCTCGTTGACCCTCCCGCGCTCATCGAACGGCGTCACGATCGCCGTCAGAATGGTGCCGAGGCCGCTCATCGGGTGCAGTATCTCACGCGGTCGAACATTAGAAGAGCACGTTCTCGAGGCCCACCACGAGCGGCTTCTCGAGCGTTCCGACGCGTCGCACGGCGAGCAGGACGCCGGGCATGAAGGACTCGCGGCTGATCGTGTCGTGGCGGATGCTGAGCGTCTGGCCGAGATCGCCGAGGATGACCTCCTGGTTGGCGACGATGCCGGGGAGGCGCACCGAGTGGATCGGCGGCGGCTCGCCACCGCTGGCGGCGGCCATCAGCTCGGCGGTGCGCGCGGCGGTGCCGCTCGGAGCGTCGAGCTTGCCGTCGTGGTGCAGCTCGATTATCTCCGCCTTGCTCATGTGGCGTGCGGCCTCGGCGGCGAAGCGCATCATCAAGACGGCGCCGATCGCGAAGTTGGGCGCGATCAGGACGTTGGCCCGCGGACGCCCGGCAGCGTCCTGCTCGGCTCGCACCTCGCGCAGCGGAGCGGGGTCGAAGCCGGTCGTGCCGATCACGACGTGGACGCCCGCGCGCAGGCAGGCGAGCGCGTTCTCGAGCGCCGTGTCGGGGCGGGTGAAGTCGACGACCACGTCTGCCTCTGCCAGCACCTGCTCGAGCGCGGTGTCGAGCACGGGGTCGGCGCGACCCACCAGCAGCATGTCCTCGGCTCCCTCCACGGCGCTGCAGACCGTCTCCCCCATGCGCCCGGCGGCCCCCGCGACGGCCACCCGGATCATCGCGCGAGCTCGCCGACGGTGGCGGTCGGACCGGTGCCCTCGAGCGGCGCGATCGCGGCGCGGAAGCGCTCCTCCTCGGGCCCGACGCCGGCGACCGACAGGCCGGCCGGCGAAAACAGTGCGACGGCGAGCTCGCGCACGTGCTCGATCTCAACTGCGTCGATCCGCTCGATCATCTCATCGACGGACATGATCGGCATGTCGTTGAGCAGCGAGACGCCGAGGCGGCTCATGCGCGCGCCGGTGGACTCGAGGCCGAGCACGACGCGGCCCTTGAGGTTCTCGCGCGAGCGCACGAGCTCCTGCTCGCTGGCGGGGTCCTCGACGCAGCGCTCGAGCTCGCCCGCGACGACGGAGAGCGCCGCGGCGAGGTTGTCCGGACGGGTCCCGACATAGACCCCGACCTCCCCCGTGTGTGCGTAGAGGTTGGAGTAGGAGAAGACCGAGTAGGCGAGCCCGCGGCGCTCACGGACCTCTTGGAACAGTCGCGAGGAGGAGGTGCCGCCGAGCACGCCTTCGAGCACCCGCAGGGCGAAGCGCCGGTCGTCGTCGCGCGCGATCCCCTCCCCACCGACGCACACGTGGTACTGCTCGGTGTCTTTTGTGAGGAAGCCGACGCGCCGCTCGAAGGTGGGCGGATCGGGGGCCGCCAGCGCCTGTGCGGGCGCCGGCTCGGCGGTGGCGTCGAGCGTGGCCGCGCGCGCGACCTCGACGTCGCGGGCCAGCTGCACGAGCGCGTCGTGATCGACCGAGCCGGCCGCCGCGATCACGATCCGCGGCGGCTGATAGTGCTCGGCGTGGAAGGCGGCCAGCTGCTCGCGCGTGACGGCACCGATGACCTGGGCGGTTCCGATCACGGGGCGCCCGAGCGGGTGCGAGCCGAAGATCGCCCGGCCGAGCGCGTCGAAGACGCGGTCCTGGGGATCGTCTTCGTACATCGCGATCTCCTCGAGCACGACCTCACGCTCGGCCTCGAGCTCGCCGAAGCGGGGGTTCCAGATCATGTCGCTCATCACGTCGAACGCGTGCTCGAGGTGACGGTCGAGCACGCGCGTGTACAGCGACGTCGCTTCCTTGTCGGTGCCGGCGTTGATCTCGGCGCCCATCGCGTCGAAGATCTGGTCGATCTCCTCCGAGCCATAGCGCTCCGTGCCGCGGAAGAGCATGTGCTCGAGCAGGTGCGAGATGCCGGCCTGGCCGGGGTGCTCCGAGGTCGAGCCGTTGGCGATCCAGAACCCGAGCGCCACCGAGCGCACGCTGGGCACGCGCTCGGTGACCACCCGGAGGCCGCTGTCCAGGCTCGTGATGCGGTGCTCGGCCGTCAAGCCGGCCCGGCGGTCGGGGTCAATCGCGGTCACGCCCGTGGCGCGGGCGGCCCGAGCCGCGCTCGCCGCCGCGGCGCGGACGATCGGTGCGATCCGAGCGCTCGCGCCCGTTGCGTCCCGACCCCTCGCGCGGGCCACGTCCGCCGCCGCCACCGGGCGGGCGGGTTCCGGTACCCACGCCGGCGAGCTCCTCGACGGACTTGCCGGCGATGTCCGGGTCGTCGGCGAGACGCAGGCCGATGCGACCGCGCTCGCGGTCGACCTCGACCACGCGCACATTGATCTCATCGCCCTTGTTGAGCACGTCCTCGACGGCCTCGACGCGCTGTCCGGGAGAGACGTTGGAGATGTGCAGCAGACCGTCGGTGCCCTTGGCCAGCTCGATGAAGGCGCCGAAGGTCGTCGTCTTGACGACCTTGCCGGCGTACTCGTCGCCGACCTCGACCTCCTTCATCATCATCCGCACGTGCTCCACGAGCGCGTCGCCGAGCTCGCCGTTGGCGGAGTAGATGAGGACCTGGCCGTCGTCGTTGACGTCGATCTGCGATTCGAACTCCTCCGACAGGCCGCGGATCGTTTCGCCGCCCTTGCCGATCAGCAGGCCGATCTGGGAGGGGTCGATCTGGATCGTCTGGATGCGCGGCGCGAACTGGCTGAGCTGCTCGCGCGGCGTGCCGATCACATCGGCCATCTTGCCGAGGATGAACGTGCGCGCCTCCTTCGCCTGGCTGAGCGCGTCGCGCAGGATGTCGAAGGTGACGCCGGTGATCTTGATGTCCATCTGCAGGGCTGTGATGCCGCGCTCGGTGCCGGCGACCTTGAAGTCCATGTCGCCGAGGTGGTCCTCGACGCCGGCGATGTCGGTCAGCACGATGTAGTCATCGCCCTCCTTGATCAGGCCCATCGCGATACCCGCCACCGGGCGCTTGATCGGCACCCCGGCGTCCATCAGCGACAGCGAGGAGCCGCACACCGAGGCCATCGAGGAGGAGCCGTTGGACTCGAGGATGTCCGAGACCACGCGGATCGAGTAGGGAAACTCCTCGATCGAGGGCACCATCGGCGCGAGCGCGCGCTCGGCGAGCGCGCCGTGGCCGATGTCGCGGCGCTTGACGCCGCCCATGCGGCCCGCTTCTCCCACCGAGAAGGGCGGAAAGTTGTAGTGGTGCCAGTAGTACTTTTTCGTCTCCAGGCCGAGCGTGTCGATGCGCATCTCCTCCTTCAGGGTGCCCATCGCGACGACGCTCAGCGCCTGCGTCTGCCCGCGCGTGAACAGCGCCGATCCGTGCGTGCGCGGCGTGACGCCCACTTCGATGGTGATGTCGCGGATCTCGTTCTCCGAGCGTCCGTCGGGGCGCTTCTTCTGCACGGCGATGCGCTCGCGGATGATCGACTTCTCGAGCTTGTCGAAGGCAAGCTGGACAGCCGCGCGGCGCTGCTTGGCGGCGACGAGCTGCTCCTCGGATGCGCCCTCCGGCGCGGCCGGGGCGTGCTGCTCGAGGATCGCCGCCTCGACGGCCTTCGTCGTCTCCTGGCGGTCGAGCTTGTCCTCGACCTGGGTGGCGTCGTCGAGCGCCGCGCCGTGGGAGGCGCGGATCGCCTCGAGCAGCGACTGATCGACGGGGACCGTCTCGAAGACTTTCTTCTCCTTGCCGACCTTCGCGGCGAGCTCGCGCTGCAGCGCACACAGCTTCTTGATCTCGGCGTGGGCGATGTCGAGCGCGTCGAGGATCTCCGCCTCGGGGATCTCGTTGGCGCCCGCCTCGACCATCAGGATGGCCTCCTCGGTCCCGGCGACGATCAGGTCGAGGTCCGAGCCGCCTTCGTCAGCGTCGGAAAGCAGGTCAGCCTCGTTGGGGTTGACGACGAAGTTGCCGTCGATCTTGCCGATCCGCACAGCGCCGACGGGCGTCGGCAGCGGGATGTCGGAGATCATCAGCGCCGTGGAGGCGCCGTTCATGGCGAGGATGTCGTACGGGTGGACCTGGTCGATCGACAGCGGGATCGCCACGAGCTGGGTGTCATAGCGCCATTCCTTCGGGAACAGCGGGCGGATCGGGCGGTCGATCATGCGCGCGGTGAGCGTGCCCTTCTCGCCGGGGCGGCCCTCGCGCTTGAAGAAGGAGCCGGGGATTTTGCCGGCGGCGTACATGCGCTCCTCGACGTCCACCGTCAGCGGGAGGAAGTCGACGTCGCGGAGGCTGCCAGCGACCGCGGTGCAAAGGACCATGGTATCGCCCTGGCGGACGACGACCGCGCCGGAGGCCTGCTTGGCCATCCTGCCGGTCTCGAACGAGATCTCGCTACCTGCGATCTCCACGGAGACCCGCGTAACAGCGTCACTGCTCATATTCACTGCCTTCCTGTTCCGCCCGTCGGTCGGCGGTCCGTTTCTTTTTCTCTTTTTTCCGAACCGATTGAGCTTAGCGAAGCCCGGCCAGAGCGTCGCGGAGCAGCTCGACGGGGGGCAGATCGCCCGGCGAGTCGGCCTGATAGCTCCAGCGCACGACCCCGTCGGGGCCGATGATGACGAGCGCCCGCTGCGCGAAGCCGCCGTCGTGGAGCACACCGAATGCCGCGCAGGCGGCGCCCTTCGGCTCGAAGTCCGAAAGCTGAACGCTGGAGACGCCCAGCTGCTCCTTGAACGCCGACTGCGACCAGGTCGCGTCGCAGGAGACGCCGAACAGGGCCCCTCCCTCCTCGGCGAGCTCTTTCGTCAGCGGCTCATACAGCTGCAGCTGATCGGTGCAGACGGGGCTGAAGGCGAACGGGTAGAAGACGAGCACGGTCGTGCGCCCATGCAGGTCGCGCTCGCTGAAGCTCTCGCCGTCGGCGCGCGCGAGCGTGAAGCTCGGCGCGGGCGTCCCTGCCGGCAGGACGCTCACGAAGACGTTCGTGGATCGAGCGGGGAAAGGACGCAGGGATCGTGGCGTGCATGGCACGCGAGCGACCGAGGACGCAGCATCCGCGAAGCGTCCACGGACGTCTCTACTTTCGTAGGCCGAGCTCTTTGATCAGCCCGCGGTAGCCCTCGATGTCCTTGCGCTGCATGTAGTCGAGGAAGCGGCGGCGTTTGCCGACGAGCATCAGCAGGCCGCGGCGGGAATGGTGGTCTTTCTGCGCTCCGCGGAGGTGCTCGGTGAGGTGGTTGATGCGCTCGGTGAGCAGCGCGATCTGGACCTCGGTGGCCCCGGTGTCCTGCTCGCCGGAGCCGAACTTGGCGGCTATCTCGCGCTTGCGCTCGCTGGTGATCGCTGGCATTTCGGGCACGGTAGCAGACGCGTCGCGCTGCTCAGCGAGCGGCGGCGATCGCGCGCGTGTGCTCCACGTCACGGCGCATCTGCTCGACGAGCGCGGCAGGATCCTCGAAGCGGCGCTCGCCGCGCAGGCGCGCAAGGAACTCCAGGCGCAGATCCTGGCCGTAGATGTCGCCGTCGAAGTCGAGGATGTAGGCCTCGATCAGCTCGCCGCGCCCGGTCTGGAAGGTCGGGCGCACGCCGATGCTCACAGCCGCCGGGCGTGGGTGGGCGGGGTCCTGGTAGGAAACGCACGCGTAGACGCCGTGGCCGGGACAGACGATCGAGTCGTCGGGCACCAGGTTGGCGGTGGGGAAGCCGAGCTCGCGGCCGCGCTTGTCGCCGTGCACGACCTCGCCGATGAGCTGGAAGGTGCTGCCGAGCAGGCGGTTGGCCTCGGCCACGTCGCCGGCGAGGACGAGCCCGCGGATGTGGCTGGAGGAGACGATCTCGCCGTCGATTTCGAGCAGCGGGTGCACGACCGTCGCGAAGCGCTCGTCGGCGAGCAGCAGGCGGGGATCGCCCTGCGCCTTGTGCCCGAAGCGGAAGTTCTCGCCGATCGCGACCTGCCGCGCGCCCAGCGCGCCGACGAGTATGTCGTCGATGAACTCGGCCGCCGAGCGGCGCGCGAAGGCCGTGTCGAAGGGGATCACGATCATCTCCTGGACGCCGAGCTCGGCGACGAGCTGCGCCTTGCGCGCAAGGGTGGTCAGCAGCTTGGAGGGGTGCTGCGGGGCGATCACGGAGACCGGGTGGGGATCGAACGTGAGCACGCTGTCGGCCCCCGCGATCACCTCGCGGTGACCAAGGTGCACCCCGTCGAAGGTGCCGACCGCGACGTCGCGCTCGCGCGAGCGCTCCACGTCGGGCAGCCGGATCACCTTCACGCGCGCAAGCCTAGTCCCGCGCGAGCTCGAGCGCGCGTCCCAATGCGATCAGCGGCGCATCGCTCCAGCTGGTTCCGCGCTGCGGCGGCGCGACGGCGTCGGCGACGGTGAACGGGCCGATCGCGGTGCGCCTCAGCGTCAGGCAGTAGGCATCGCCGAGGTCGGCGATCAGCGAGCGGACATACGTGCCCGAGCCGCATTCGATCTCGAACGCGGCTCGGGGGGGCCGCTGGGGATCGCCGGCGACGCCCGGCTCGCGCCAGAGTTGGCGGAAGCTGTGCACGGTCACGAACCGCTCGGGCATCTCGAAGCTCTCACCCCGCCGGGCGCGCTTGTAGGCGCGTTCGCCTGCGATCTTGACGGCCGAGTGTGCTGGCGGGCGCTGACGCAGCTCACCCGTCGGCAGGACCGGCGGGTCGGGCGGGATCTGCCCGGTCTCTGTGATCTCGCCCTCGGTGTCGCCGGTGCTCGAGACGGCGCCGAGGCGGGCCACGGTCTCGTAGCGCTTCGGCAGCGCCATCAGCTCCCGCTGGGCTTTCGTGGCGCGTCCGACGAGCACGAGCAGCAGGCCCGTCGCGAACGGATCGAGCGTGCCGGCGTGGCCTGTCTTCGCGCCTGCCAGCGAGCGGCGCACGGCGGCGACGGCGTCGTGCGAGGTGATCCCGGCGGGCTTGTCGATCAGCAGCACGCCCTCGACGCTGCGCTCCCCGCCGGCGGGGGGCGCGGGCGTCACTCAGGCGACCGTTGCGGCCGCGCGCCCGTCGGAGCTGGGGTGCAGCTGGGCGGTGATCGCCGTACGCAGGAACTCGATGAGCTCCGCGACCGTCAGCGTCGTGGAGAAGCCCGCCGCGCGCCGGTGCCCGCCGCCGCCCTGGGCGCGGGCGATGATGGACACGTCCACGTCGTCGTCGGTGGCGCGCAGCGAGACTTTGTGCTGGCCCTTGCGCTCACCACTGCAAAGCTCGCGCACGAGCACCGCGACCTTGGTGGCGTGCAGCGCGCGGAGCTGGTCGATGATGCCCTCGGAATGGCTCTCCTGCGCTTCGGCGCGGGCGAAGTCCAGCGCGCTGAGCGCCACGAGCGTGAGCGTGCCCGAGTCGAAGCGCTGCAGCTGGCCGAGCGCGAGACCGAGCAGCCTCAGCTTGCCCTCGGGAACGTCCTCGTAGAGGCGCCTGTTGATCGCCGAGACGTCGACGCCGGCCTGCAGCAGCTCGGCCGCCATCAGGTGGGCGCGGGGGCCAGTGCTCTCGTACATGAACCGTCCCGTGTCCGTGATCACGCCGATGTACAGCGCCTCGGCGACCGCCGGCGTCGGGCCCACTCCGAGCCCGTGCATCAGGTCCCAGACGATCTCGGCCGTGCAGGAGGCGTCGGGCACGATGTGGTTGAGCGTCCCGAAACGCGTGTTGTCGTGGTGGTGATCGATGTTCAGCAGATGTGCGCCGTCGCGCAGCACGCTGGCGGAGTTGCGGTCGATGTTGCCGCAGTCGAGCAGCACCACGGTCCGCTCGGCGACGTCCTCGGGCGGCTCCTGGATCAGGCCGTCGAGTGCGAACAGGCTGTACTCCTGCGGCAGCGGCAGGTCGTGCGGGGAGATGAACATCGCCGTGTCCTTGCCGAGCGCGCTGAGCACGCCGTGCATCGCCACGAGCGAGCCGAGCGCGTCGCCGTCGGGGTTCTCGTGCGTGGCGAGGACGAAGCGCCTGTCCTCGCGGATGCGCTCGAGGACGAGCTCACGAGTGAGAGCGGGAGCCGGATCGCTCATCAGCGCAGCCCCTCGTCGATCAGCTCCTCCACGCGCAGGGCGCGGTCGGTCGTGTCGTCGTAGAGGAACTCGAGCGTCGGCGTCCGCTTGAGGCGGAGCTCGGCGGCGACGCGTCCCTGCAGATAGCCGTGCGCGCTGCGCAGCCCCGCGAGGCTCGCCTCGCGCTCCTCGACGCTCGAGACGCCGCCGTCGGCTCCGAGGACGCTCGCGTAAACGCGGGCATGGCGTAGGTCTGGGCTGGTCCTGACATCGGTCACGGTTACGAATCCCACTCGAGGGTCCTTCAGATCACCTGCAACGGTGTCCCCGATCACCTGACGGATCGCCTCGTCGACCCGACGCATACGTCCAGTACTCATCCTAGCTCTCCAATTCCCCGCCGAACGCCGGGTCCCTGCCGAGCGGCGGGGCGCTCAGGAGGACAGCTCTCGCTCCACCTGGCGCGTCTCGTAGGTCTCGAGCACGTCGCCCTCGTGGAGGTCCTGGAAGTTGGTGAGCACGATCCCGCACTCGAACCCGCTCGCTACCTCGCGCACGTCGTCGTTGAAGCGGCGCAGGCTCTCGATCGTGGTGTCGTAGATGACGGTCCCCTCGCGCACGACGCGCACGCGCGCACCCCGCGTGACTTTGCCCTCGGTGACGAAGGAGCCGGCGATCGTCCCGATCCGTGACGCTTTGAACAGCTGACGCACCTCGGCCTGTCCGAGCGGCGTCTCGACCTCGGCCGGCTCGAGCATGCCCTGCATCGCCGCGCGCAGCTCCTCGATCGCGCGGTAGATGACGGCGTAGGAGCGGATCTCGACTCCCTCGCGGTCGGCGATCTGGCGCGCGTCGCCGACTGGGCGCACGTTGAAGGCGAGGATCACGCCCTCGGAGGCGGACGCGAGCATCACGTCGGACTCGTTGATCCCGCCGACGCCGCGGTGGATGATGTTGACCTTGACCTCCTGCTGAGGGAGCTTTGCGATCTCGTCCTCGATCGCCTCGAGCGAACCGGCGACATCGGCCTTGACGACGAGCCCGAGCTCCTTGACGCTGCCCTCCTGGGCGAGCTTGAAGACGTCCTCGAGCGAGACCTTGCGGCCGGAGCGGCGCGCGAGCGCCTCGGTCTTCAGACGGTTCGCTCGCTCGCCCGCGAGTTGACGCGCGCGGCGCTCGTTCTCGACGACACGCACGGCCTCGCCGGCCTCGGGCACGCCGTCGAAGCCGAGCACCTCGACCGGCTGACCGGGCATCGCGCGCTTCATCTTGTTCCCCGTGAAGTCGTGCATCGCGCGCACGCGGCCGAAATGGGCGCCGGCGACGAGCGCGTCGCCGACGCGCAGCGTGCCGCGCTGAATCAGCACGGTGACGACCGGTCCGCGTCCCGGGTCGAGCTTGGACTCGATCACGGCGCCGGAGGCCTCGGCGCCGGCGTTGGCCTTCAGCTCCTCGAGGTCGGTGACGACCTGGATCGTCTCGAGCAGCGTGTCGAGGCCGTCGTGGGTCTTGGCGCTGACGTCGACGAACTCGACCTCGCCGCCCCACTCCGACGGCTGCAGGCCGTGCTGGGTCATCTCGGTACGGACGCGCTCGGGCTGCGCACCCTCCTTGTCGATCTTGTTGACGGCGACGATGATCGGGACTTCGGCGGCCTTCGCGTGATCGATCGCCTCCTCGGTCTGCGGCTTGACGCCGTCGTCGGCCGCGACGACGATCACCGCCAGGTCCGTCACGCGCGCTCCGCGCGCGCGCATCGCCGTGAAGGCCTCGTGTCCGGGCGTGTCGAGGAAGGTGATCTCTTTGCCGGCGTGGCGCACCTGGTAGGCGCCGATGTGCTGGGTGATGCCACCGGCCTCGCCGGCGACAACCTCGGTCTCGCGGATCGCGTCGAGCAGCGAGGTCTTGCCGTGGTCGACGTGCCCCATGATCGTGACGACGGGCGGGCGTTCGATGAGGTCCTCGTCGGCGTCCTCGAAGACGGGCTCGACCTCGACGTCGTCGGCGGCGTGGACGATCTCGATCTGCTTGTCGAACTCGTCCGCGAGCACCTGAATGGCGTCGTCGGAGAGCGTCTGTGTGAGCGTCGCCATCTCACCGAGCGACATCAGCTTCTTGATCAGCTCGGGGACGGCCACACCGAGGTACTCGGCAACATCCTTGACCGTCGAGCCGGAGTTCACGCGGATCAGATCGGTGGCCTCCATCGCTGCCGTGTCGATCGGACCGATCGTCTCGTCATACGTTCCGCGCCGGCGGCGTCCGCGGCGGGGACGGCGCTGGGGCTGGTTGGACGGTCCGCCCTGCTGGCGGCGCGAGGCCTGCGAGTCGATCACGACGCGCCGGCGGCCACCCGGCCCAATGTCTCCAGGGGTGCGCTCGCCGGTGCGCGAGTCGCGCGTCGGGCGCACCCGCTCGGCGCCGGCGGCCGAGCCGGCTGGCGCCGCCGGCTGCGGGCCGGCCGGGGCAGCGGTGCCGGTGGACGCGCTCGGCGCGGGGGCGGACGGGCCCGCCGGCGCGGCGGCCGGGGCCTGCGCGACGGGAGCCTTCGCTGCGGGTGCGCCGGCGGCGGGCGCTGCGGGCGCTGCGGGCGTGCTTGCGGGCGCGGCCTCGGCGGGGGTCTTCGCCTTGGCCGCGGGCGCAGCCTCGGCTTTGGCGGGCTCAGCCGCG
>DASZNB010000032.1:0-3891 GCA_035551395.1 Solirubrobacteraceae bacterium
GATCACGTCGGCCGCCGCGATCAGCTCGAGCGCGCGCGCGGTCAGCAGGCCGGGGTCGCCGGGTCCGGCGCCGACGAGATAGACCCGACCGCCCGGAAGCTCAGGAGCCGCCAACGCCAGCCATCTCCTCGGCACGGCGCAGCAGCTCGCGCGCACCGGCCGCGCCCATGCGGGCGGCCACCTCGCCTCCGAGCTGCTCAGCGGCCCCGAGCCCGCCACGCATCTCGTCGCCGACCCAGGCAGAGCCGTCGGGCAAGCCGACCCACCCGCGCAGGCGCATCCCGCCGTCGCCGAGCGGCTCGGCGAGGGCCCCCATCGGCGTGTGGCAGCTCGCCCCGAGCGCCTGCGCGAGCGTCCGCTCGGCTCGCAGGCAGGCGAAGCTCGCCGCATCTGTGATCGACTCCGCCGCGGCCAGCGCGGCAACATCCCCCGCGCGCCCCTCCAGCGCGATCGCGCCCTGTCCGGGGGCGGGCACGAACTGCGCCGGGTCGAGCACCCCGCCGAGCTCGTGCTCGCGTCCGAGGCGCGCGAGCCCCGCGCGCGCAAGCACGATCGCCCTCAGCTCGCGCTCCGGTTCGGCCAGGCGGGTGAGGCGCGTATCGACGTTTCCCCGCAGTGCCACGACGTCCAGATCCTCGCGCGCGGCGCGTAGCTGCGCCATGCGGCGGAGGCTGCTCGTGCCGACGCGCGCGCCCGGCTCGAGCTCGGCGAGCGCGCCGGCGCCGCACAGCGCGTCTTCGCTCGGGGCGCGGGCGGGCACGCCGAGCAGGGCAAGCCCGTCGGTGAGATCGCCGGGCAGATCCTTGGCGGAGTGAACGGCGAGGTCGATGTCCCCGGCGGTGAGCGCCTGCTCGAGCTCGCCCACCCAGCGCGACTTGTCAGCGGCCGGCGCGCCGCGGTCGCCGCGCGTGAGGATCGGGACGATCTCGCAGCCGCCGAGCATGTCGGCGACGAGCTCGGCCTGGGCGAGCGCCAGGGCGCTGCGCCGACTGCCGAGGCGCATCAGCGCGGGGCGCGGGCGGAAGGGGCGTCGCGATGCTGGCGCAGGTCGTGGACCTCCGCGAGCTCCGTCGCCGGCGCCTCTTGCGCGGCGGCGTCCTCCTGCAGGCCGAACAGCTCGCGCACGATCTCCAGGCTCGCGTGGCCGCGCTCGGATCCGAGACTGCGCAGGCGGATCGTGGGCTCGTGCAGCAGGCGGCTCATGATCGCGCGCGCGATCGCCTCCACGCGTGCGACGTCGCGCGGTGAGGCCGACTCCCAGCGGCCGGAGTTCTCCGCCAGAACCTGCTCGACGATCGCATTGCCGTGCTCGCGCAGCGCGCTGACGGTCGGCAACACGTCGAGCTGTCCGAGCCAGCGGGCGAAGCGGTGGATCTCCTCCTCGACGATCTCCATCGCCCGCGGTGCCTGCACCTCGCGCGATGACAAGTTGCGCGCGACGACAGCCTGGAGGTCGTCGATGTCGTACAGCGTGACGTCCTCGAGATCCGCACAGGCCGACTCGACGTCACGCGGCACGGCGATGTCGATCAGCAGCAGCGGCCGCCCGCGCCGCTCGGCCATCACGAGCTCGAGCTCCTCGCGTCCGACGATCGGGTGGGGCGAGGACGTCGAGCACAGCACGATGTCCGCACGCAGCAGTTGATCGGGAAGTTTGTCCAGACCCACGACGGAGCCGCCGAAGCGCTGGGCGAGGCTGAGCGCACGGTCGGCGTGGCGGTTGGCGACGAAGATCGTGCCGGCGCCCTGCTCGGCGAGCGCGCGCGCCGTCAGCTCGCTCGTCTCGCCGGCGCCGAGGATCACCACGTGGCGCTGCTCGAGGCCTCCCAGCACGCTCAGCGCGAGGTCGACGGCGACCGACGGCACGCTCACACGGCTCGAGCCGATGCTCGTCTCCGAGCGCACGCGCTTGCCCGTAGTCAGGGCCGCCGAGAACAGGCGGTTGGAGAGCGGGCCGGTGCAGCCGGCGGCCATCGCCGCCGCGTGCGCGCGGCGCACCTGACCCTGGATCTCCGCCTCGCCGACGATCATCGAGTCGAGGCCTGCGGTAACGCTGTAGAGGTGACGCGCGGTGTCGCAGTTGCGGGGCGAGTAGATCGCCTCGGCGAGCTCCGTCGGGCGAATCCCGGCGCGCCGCGCGAGCAGCCCGAGCACGTCGGACTCGGCGCGCACGGGGTCGCCGACCACGACGTAGACCTCGGTGCGGTTGCACGTCGAGATGACCACGGCCTCGCGCACCTCGCTCGTGGCGGTCGCCTCGCACGCGAACTCGACGGCCTCTTTCTCGGTGAAGGCCAGCCGCTCGCGCAGCGCGACGGGCGCCGTCTTGTGCGAGATGCCCAGTGCCAGCAGCTCGCTCACGTGTGCCCCTGCATGGGGTATGCGCTCGCCGACTCCCCCGCCGCGTCGCGCTCCGGCGCGGTGGGTACAGGTGCCTCGGCGGAGGTGTCCGCGAGCTCCAGCAGCTCGCCCAGCTCGCGCTCGATCCGGCTCAGGCGGATCGCCATGATCGCGACGTAGATGAGCACGATCGCGAACAGCACGACGTAGGCCGCAGCGACGTACTTGCCGGCCTCGTGCAGCGGCAGCGCCGGCAGCTCGGCGAGCGGCGCAGCCATCATGCCCCCGAGCCGGCCGCGCTGCGCGCCGGGACAGTCGTGGGTGCGAGCGTCGGCGCGGCGCTGCGCGGGCGCCCGGCAGTGTCGCTCTCGCCGCTCAGCCGCCGGCGCAACGCGCGCACCTGCGCGCGCGTGTGCTTGGCGGTCAGCTCGTACTTGCAGAGGGTCGCGTAGAGCAGCGCCATCGCGAACAGCGAGACGAGGAACGTGAACGCCATTTCACCCGGAAGGTTGGCGGTCCCGCCGAGCACACGCGGGTGCAGATAGGCAGTGGACAGGCGCACGGCGATGAAGTTCATCGGCACGAAGGCCCCGGCCGTGACGGCGAACACGGAGGCATAGCGCGACTGGCGCTCGGGGTCCTCGATTGCAAACCGCAGCGGCTGGTAGGTGGCGTAGAGCAAGAAGACGATCAGGAAGGAGACGAGCGTGGGCTCGTTCCACACCCACCAGTGGCCCCACGACCCCTTCGCCCAGATCGAGCCGGTGATCAGCGTGCCGACGGCGAAGATGAGGCTCATGTGGATCGCCACGTAGGAGCGCATGTCCCAGCGCGCGTCGCGCGTGCGCAGGTGCTGGATCGCCAGCAGGCCGCCGATCACGAAGCCGCACAGCGCGACGATCGCCATCGGCACGTGCAGGTAGAAGATCTTCTGCAAAAAGCCCTGTTCGGCTTCGAGCGGCGCGTAGAAGAACACCAGTGCGAGCGCGAGCGCGATCGCCAGCACGGTCGCGATGCTGAGCGCGCGCAGGCCGCCGCCGTAACGCTGCGGCCGGCCGGTGCTGAGGCGCTCGTTCTGCGGGGGGCCGGCGGGCCGGCCTGGGGATTGCATCTAGTCCTCCAGGAGGAAATCGAACAGGGCGTAGGCGATCAGCCCGAACAACAGATCATAGAGCCCGAGCGTGCCCAGCCAGCGTGCCGGGGCGCCGCCGGGGTGGCTGAACGCGAGCAACGGCGAGGTCGCCCGTGCGGCGCCGATCACGATCGGAACGAGCAGCGGCAGCGCCAGCAGCGGCCCGAGCAGGTCGCGCGCGCGGGTCTGCACGGCGAGCGCCGCCACGAGCGTGCCGATGACCGCCACGCCGAGATCTCCGAGCACGAGGATCAGCAGCAGTTCCCCCAGCACCCCGCCGAGCGAGGGCCCGAGCAGCAGCAGGGCGAAGGCCGGCACCGCGACGAGCTCGAGCGCGGCGAGATAGGCGAGCAGCGTGAGCGCCTTCGCGATCAGCATCGCGCTGCGATCGACCGGTGCCAGCAGGAAGCCGTCGAAGC
>DASZNB010000033.1:0-9966 GCA_035551395.1 Solirubrobacteraceae bacterium
AGCGTGCCTCGTAGAGGCGGCGCGCGAGCGCATCGTGGCGCTCGGCGCGCTCGGACAGGGCGCGCTCGGCTCCTCCGCGCCGCTCGATCGTCTGCGCGAGGCTGGCCTCGATCCCGCTGCGCTGTGCGCGCGTCTCGGCGACGCGCGCCTCGGCGACGCCGAGCTCGACCCGGCAGACGCGTGCTGCGTCCGTCGCGAGCTCCCAGCGCGCCTGCAGTATCTGGTGCTCGAGGCGCTCGTGCAGCTCGGCGGCTTCGGCCTGGCGCTTGAGCGGGCGCAGGCGCGTGCGCGCCTCGCGCTCGATGTCGAGCGCACGATCGAGGTTCTCCTGCGTGCGCTCGAGCTTCAGCTGCGCGCGGCGACGGCGCTTGCGGTGCTTGCCGAGCCCGGCGGCCTCCTCGATCAGCAGTCGCCGTTCGCGCGGCTTGGAAGTGACGATCGAGTCGACTTTGCCCTGCGAGATGACCGAGTGGGTCTCCTTGCCGAGGCCCGTGTCGGAGAGCACCTCGATCACGTCCGTGAGCCGGCAGCGCGCCCCGTTGAGGCGGTAGCCACCGTCGCCGCCGCGCTCCAGGCGCCGCGCGATCGAGATCTCGCTGAGCGGCAGATCGACGGTCCCGTCGGAGTTGTCGAGCACGATCTCGACCTCGGCCGCGCTGCGGGCCTGGACGCCACGGCCGCCGCCGAAGATCACGTCCTGCATCGACTGCCCGCGCACGGCCAGCGGCGACTGCTCGCCCATTGCCCAGAGGACTGCGTCGGTGACGTTCGACTTGCCCGAGCCGTTCGGTCCGACGACGACGCTCACGCCCGCGCCGAAGTCCAACCGCGTGCGGTCGGGGAACGACTTGAAGCCGCTCAGCGTGAGTGACTTCAGGCGCATCGGAGCTCCCCGGCGTCGCTCACTCGGCCGCCAGCCGTTCGACGGCGGCCCGCGCCGCCTCCTGCTCGGCGTGCTTCTTGCTGCGCCCGCGGCCGCTGCCGAGCTCGCGCTCCTCCACGCGAGCGACGACCGAGTAGGTGCGCTCGTGCGGCGGGCCGTCCTCGCCGGTCACCGCATAGGCGACCTCCGCGCCGCGCCTGGCGAGCAGCTCCTGCAGCGCCGACTTGAAGTCCACGGGGTGCTCGAGCGCCTCCTCGATCTCCGGTTCGAAGGCCTCCACCACAGCTTCCGCCGTGCGCTCGTAGCCGGCGTGCAGGTAGCAGGCGCCGATCACCGCCTCGATCACCGAGGCGAGCACCCGCTCGGTCTCGACGAGCGCCGCGACGCCATCCCGCACGCCCTCCGGCGCCGCCGCCCGCAGGCGCTCCGGCAGGGCCAAGCGCTCGGCGACCTCGCGGCAGGACGGGCCGGAGACGGCCTGTGCGCGTATCTTCGTGAGCCTGCCTGCGCCGAAGCGCTCGGCCTCCAGCCGCGGGTACAGGTGCGTCGTGACCGCCAGCGCCAGCACGCTGTCGCCGAGAAAAGCCAGCCGCGCATATGAGTCGCTGCGACGCTCGCTCCAGGACGCGTGGGTGAACACCTGCCGCGCCAGATCCTCGGGCAGTTCGTCGAGCAGCTCGGCGAGCAGCATCAGGCCGTCCCGGCGCCGTCATGCGCGTTCGGGCTCATCGGCGGTTCCCTCGTGGGCGAGTACGAAGTCCACGGCAGCGCTGACGGTCAGGATCTTCGCCGCCTGCTCGTCGGACATGCTCAGGCCGTAGGTGTCCTCGAGCTCCTGGACGAGCGTGTAGAGATCGAGCGAGTCGGCTTCGAGGTCCTCCTTGAAACGGGTGTCCTCGGCGATCTGGTCGGCCTCCAGGTCGAGCTCGTCGGCGAGGTGCGCGCGGATCAACGCGAGGATCGACTCGCGCGTGTGAGCGCTCACGACGCCCCGCGAGCGCGTGCGGGCACGCACGACAGGTCGTCGGGAAACCGCGCTGTGGGAGGCGATATCGAACGGTTCATCCTGCTTGGGGCAGGCTAGCGTCAGGCGCGGACAGCGGTGCGCGCCTGAGCGCGCCCGCGTCCGCGAGCGCGCGGTGCGTCTGGCCCACGATGTCCTCGCTCGCGCCCCGCTCGGCCCGCAGGATGGCCTGCGCGAAGCCCGTGCGGGTGAACCTGCCGTGCGGCACGACGCCGAGCCGGCGCAGGCCGAGCAGGTAGGCGCCGCCGTTGGCTTCCGGATCGATCTCCTCACGGAACGAGCGCAGCGCGCTGCGCAGCAGGATGCCCCCGAGCTTGGCTCGCGGCGAGGACAGCGCGGCGTCGCGGACGGCGCCGAGCATCGTCTGCGAGACGGCCTCCATCAGCTTGAGGGCAATGTTGCCGGTGAACCCGTCGGTGACGATCACGTCCGCCGCGCCGCCCATCGCGTCGCCGCCCTCGACGTTGCCGACGAACTCGAATGCCGCAAGCTCCCCCGCCGCGCGCTCGGCCAGCTCGCCGTGCGTCTCGAGGACGAGAGCGCTCCCACGCGCGGACTCCTCGCCGTTTGACAGCAGGCCGACGCGCGGGCGCGCGACACCGAGGATCGTGCGGGCGAGCGCGGCGCCCATGAAGGCGAACTGCACGAGATGCTCGCGCCTGGCCTCGGCGTTGGCGCCGACGTCGAGCAGGGTCACGGGGCCGTGCGGGACGGGCAGCGGAATCGCCAGCGCCGGGCGGTAGATGCCGGGCGCTCGCTTGACGTTGAACGTCCCCGCCGCGAGCGCCGCGCCGGTGGCTCCGGCGCACACGAGGGCGGCGGCGCGCCCGTCGGCGACGGCGCGCGTCGCCTGCACGATCGAGGCCTCGGGCGTCGTGCGCACAGCGCGTACCGGATCCTCGGCCTTCGCGATCGAGACGGGCGCGTCGACGACCTCGACGCCCGCCGGCAGGATGGCCGGGAGCCCCATCTCGTCGGCCGGGCCGAACAGCAGCACGCGCGCGCCGCGGGCCGCGGCGAGGACGGCTCCGGCGGCCACCTCGGCGGCACCGAGATCGGCGCCGTTGCAGTCGACCGCCACGACGCTTGGATGTCCCTCGCGCGGCGGCGCGGCGAGCGTCGAGGACGAGGCCTCTGGCGTCACGGCGCGCTAGTCGTGATCGTGATCGTGATCGTGATCGTGCGCGCCCGGCGTCACGATCTCACGGCCCGCGTACGTGCCGCACACCGGACACACGCGGTGGGGACGGCGCGGGCTGTGGCACTGCGGGCACGCGTTCAGCGACGGGCTGGAAACCTTGTGCTGCGCCCGGCGCTTGGCGGTGCGGCTGTGGGACTGCTTTTTCTTGGGGACGGCCATCGGCCCCAGAGGCTACCAGCCCGCCGCGCCTCTATTCGAGCCTCAGCTCGCGCAGCTTGGCCCAGCGGGGGTCTGGCGCGGCCTCGTGATGGTGGTCGGGTCCTGCCTCGGCGAGATCGACGGCGCAAACCGGACACAGGCCGGCGCAGTCCTGGCGGCAGAGGATCTTGGCGGGAACCGCGAGCGCGAAGGCGTCGCGCGCCCAGGCCGCCAGGTCGAGAACCTCCGCGTGAACGTACGGGCTGTCGAGCTCCTCGCCCGCGCCCGGCACATCGACCTCGCGGGCCTCGACCTCGACGGCGGGCGAGGCGTCGCGCAGGCAGCGCATGCACGGGCCGCTGACGGCCGCCGTGAAACGCAGGCGCAGCGCGTATCCGCCGCCGGTCGTGCGCGAGATGCTCAGCTCCACGGGGACGAGCCGCGGCTCGGCGTCGTAGCGCTCGCTGCCAAGCTCGAGCGGCTCGATCGGGACCTCGAGCGTCAGCCGCCGGCCCTCGCCGACGCTCAGCCGTAGTCCCCCGAGGTCGAAGTCATGTGCTGCCGGAGCCATCGACTCCAGGCTAGCGCCAGCCGCGCCGTGCGCTAAGCGTCGCTGCGCAGCTCGCGCTTGAGGACCTTGCCGGTCGCGTTGCGCGGCAACTGCTCGAGGAACACGACCTCGCGCGGGACCTTGAAGCGAGCGAGGTTCTGCTTGACGTAGGCCTTGATCTCGTCCTCGCTCAGGGTGATCCCGTTGCGCGCGACGACGAAGGCCTTCAGCCGCTGCCCGAAATCCGTGTCCTTGACGCCGATGACGGCGGCCTCTTCGATGTCGGCATGGTCGGCGAGCAGATCCTCGACCTCGCGCGGGAACACGTTCTCGCCGCCGCTGACGATCATTTCGTCGTCGCGGCCGTCGACGAACAGGCGGCCGCCCGCGTCGAAGTGACCGACGTCGCCGGTGCTCATCAGGCCGCCCACGATCTCCTTGCCGCCGCCGCCCGTGTAGCCCTCGAACATCATCTCGTTGGCGACGAAGATGCGTCCGCCCTCGCCGGCGGGCACCGCGCGCCCGTCGGCGTCGAGCAGCTTGACGACGGTGCCGATCGGCGGGCGTCCGGCCGTGCCGGGCGCGGCGCGGAGGTCCTCGGGGGTGGCGATCGTCGCCCACGCCACCTCGGTCGAGCCGTACAGGTTGTAGAGCACCTCGCCGAAGGTGTCCATCGCGCGTGTGGCCATCTCACCCGGCAGCGCCGAGCCGCTGAGCGCGATGATCTTCAGCGCGCTCAGGTCATAGCGCGCGATCGTGTCCGGCCCGAGGTCGAGGATCCGCTGGAGCATCACGGGGACCAGCGCGAGCGCGCTCGCGCGATGCTGGGCGGTCGCCCGCAGCGTCTCCTCGGGATCGAACTTGCGCCGCAGAACGAGCGTCGAGCTGAGCGGCAGGGCGAGCGTGAAATGGGCGAAGCCCCACGAGTGGAACATCGGCGCGGCGATCATCGTCGTCTCGCGGGCACGCAGCGGGATCTTCGAGAACAGCGACGCGACCGGTTCGAGCGAGTCGGGCTGCTTGCGCGCGGCTCCCTTCGGCGTTCCGGTGGTGCCGGAGGTGAGGATCACGACGCGGCCGTGCTCGAGCGGCGGGGGCGGCTCGGAGTCCTCACCGCGCGCGATCAGCTCCTCCAGCAGCGGACGCGCGCTCGCGCCGCCCGGCTCGCTCCATGCCACGAACCGTTTGCGCTCGGCGGCGCCCGTGTCGAGCAGGTCCGCGAACTCCTCGTCGTAGATGACCGCAACGGGATCCTCGCGCGCGAGCACGTCGGTGATCTGGGGCCCGGCGAAGGCGGTGTTGAGGTAGAGGGCGCTGGCCCCCAGCTTCGAGCAGGCGACGGTCGCGTCGATGAAGCCGCGATGGTTGCGGCACATGATCGCGACGCCGTCGCCTTCGGAGATTCCGTGCGCGCGCAGCTCGTTGGCGAGCGCGTTGGTGCGGCTGTGAACCTCGGCGAACGTCAGGATCCCGCGCTCGTCCGCGATCGCGGCCCGGCCCGGGTAGCGCGCCGCCGAGCCGATGTACGCCGCGGCCGGGGTCGGTCCCCAGCGGCGCAGCGCGGCGATCGAGCGCAGCGCCCTGTCGGGGCGCGTGGGCGCGAGCATGCCCGTCTCGAGCAGGGTCTTGGCGACCTGGAGCTTGCGCCTGGCGATCTGCGCGTTCACGTCGCGACGGCGGCTAGCTGACTTCGGCGGGCTCGTCCTTGCCCTGCAGCCGCTCACGCCCACGCTGGACGGCGGCGATGAACTTCGAAAGGTTGACCTCGAGCGTGTTGAGGATCTCATCGGCGTAGTCCTCGGCGCCCAGCCTGATCTCGCGCTCACGCGCGCGGGCGTCCTCGACGATGTCCTCGGCGGCGCGCTCGGCCTGTTTGGTGACCTCCTCCTCGCCGAGCAGGCGCTCCTGGCGCTCGCGCGCGTCCTTGATGATGCGCTCGGCCTCCTTCTTGGCCTCCGCGAGCATCTCCTGGCGCTCCTTGACGATCCAGCGCGCCTGCTTGATCTCCTCGGGGATCGTTGCGCGCATCTGGTCGAGGATGTCGTAGATCTCCTCCTTGTCGACCCGCACGGAGTCGCTCAGGGGGATCGTCTTGGCGTTGTGCACCAAGTCGTCGAGCTTGTCTATGAGTACCAGGACATCCATCTAGAGACCACCTCCGCGAGACGTTCGGCGCCACGGCCCGCCGGTGAGATTTACGATCAGATCGCGCATTTCAAGTTCGTCAGCGTTTCAGCTCTTCCTGCAACCGCCGCGCGACGGCCTCCGGCACGAGGTCGTCGATCCGGCCTCCGAATGTCGCAAGCTCCTTGACGCCGCTCGATGAAAGGAAACTGTACTGCGGGCTGGCCATCAGGTAGACGGACTCGATCCCGGGGTCCTGGCGGCGGTTGAGCTGGTTCATCTCCAGCTCGTACTCGAAATCGGAGATCGCACGCAGGCCCTTGACGATCGCGCGTGCTCCGACGCTGCGCGCGAAATCGACGACGAGCGTCGAGAACGGCTCCACGCGGACGCTGTCGAGATCCACGAGCGCGCCCTCGATGAAGGCGACCCGCTCGTCGATGTCGAACAGCGCACCGCTCTTGCGCACCGAGCGGTTGACGACCGCCACGATCACCTCGTCGTAGAGGTGCGCGGCGCGGCGGATCACGTCCAGGTGGCCGTTCGTGATCGGGTCATAGCTCCCCGGGCAGACGGCGATGGCGTTGTCGGGTCGTGTCATTGCTGGCGGTGGATTGTGATCGATGTGTCGCCGTAGCGCTTTTGCCGCTCGACCTCAACGCCGAGCGCAAGTGGCGCCCGCCGGTCGCTCTCGACGACGATACGGGCGCCGGGCTCGAGCAGCGGCGCCAGTAGCGTCGTCAGCTCGCGCCCCCACCGCTCCGATTCTGGCCGGCGCGCCCGCGCGTATGGAGGATCGATGAAGAGCAGATCGTATGTCTCTTTCGCTCCACGTGCGCTCCGCAGCGCCGCCAGCGCCTCGACCCGACGTACCTCGGCGGCGTCCGGACCGATGTTCAGCGCGGCGAGGTTCGCGCTCAGCGCCGTCACTGCGGCGGCGTCGCGCTCGACGAACACCGCACGCAGCGCGCCACGCGAGAGGGCCTCGATGCCGAGCGCGCCCGTACCCGCGAACAGGTCGAGCACTCGCGCTCCCTGAACGTCGCCGAGCATCGCGAAGAGGGCCTCGCGCACGCGGTCGGAGGTCGGCCGCGTGGTACGTCCGCGCGGAGCCTGCAAGCGCCTGCCGCCGAGGTGTCCCGCGATCACCCGCATGCCACCACCGTAGCCGCGGACCGATTGGCCCGAGCGCGACGCGGCTCAGACGGCGATCGGCTCGGGTGCGCCGGCCCCCATGCGATGTTCGAGCTCCAGGCCGAGCAGGGCATGCTCGGGCGCGGCCAGCTCCGGGTCGGCCGCCACGATCGCCTCGGCCTCGGCGCGCGCGCGCTCGAGCAGCTCCGCGTCGGCGGGCAGCGTGGCGATGCGGAAATGCCCGAAGCCCGACTGGCGCGTCCCGGTCAGCTCGCCCTCGCTGCGCAGCTCGAGGTCGATCTCGGCCAGGCGGAAGCCGTCGGAGTGCGCCACGAGCGCGCGCAGCCTCGTCGCGGCGCGCACCCCCTGCGAGCCGACGAGCAGGCAGCTGGAGGGATGCTCGCCGCGTCCCACCCGCCCGCGCAGCTGGTGCAGCTGGGAGATGCCGAAGCGCTCGGCGTTCTCGATCAGCATGACGGTCGCGTTGGGCACGTCGATGCCCACCTCGATGACGGTCGTGGCGACAAGCACCTGCGCGTCCGCCGAGGCGAACGCAGCCATCGCCTCCTGCTTCTCGCGCGGGCGCATGCCGCCGTGCAGGAGGGCCAGCCGGTAGCCCCGCAGCTCACCGGCGCCGAGGCGCGCGAGCTCGGCCGTCGCCGCGCGCAGCTCGACTTGTGCGCCGCCCGCGAGCGCGCCAGGCTCGCCGGGCTCGCCGCCCGGCTCCTCCTCGGCCTCGTCGATCAGCGGGCAGACGACGTAGGCCTGGCGACCGGCGTCGAGCTCGGCGCGCAGCAGCTCGTACGCTTCGGCGCGCTGACTCTCGCCGCTCACGAGCCGTGTCTGGATCGGCCTGCGCCCGGCCGGCAGCTCGCGCAGCTGGCTCGTGTCGAGGTCCGGGTAGCGCGCGAGCGCCAGCGTGCGCGGGATCGGCGTGGCGGTCATGTGCAGCGTGTGCGGCGGCGCCTGCGCGGCGTGCTCGCCGAGCGCCGCCCGTTGGCGCACGCCGAAGCGATGCTGCTCGTCGATCACCGCCACGGCCAGCGCGCGGAAGCGCACGTCGGGCTCGATCAGCGCGTGGGTGCCGACGACGAGCGCCAGCTCGCCGCTGGCGAGCTTGGCGAGGATGTCGCGCCGGCGCGCCGCGGGCGTCGAGCCGGTCAGCAGCGCGGCTGCGACCGGCTCGGCTCCCAGCAGCCCTTGGATCGTCGCGAAGTGCTGCTCGGCGAGCGTCTCCGTCGGCGCCATCATCGCCGCCTGGCGCCCGTGCTCGACGGCGCGCAGCATCGCGTACAGCGCGACGACGGTCTTGCCGCTGCCCACCTCGCCCATCAGCAGCCGCTGCATCGGGCACGGCTGGGCGAGGTCTGCGCGGATCTCCTCGATCGTCCGCAGCTGATCGCCCGTCAGCGCGAACGGCAGCCCGTCCGCAAGCCAGCGCGCGCTGAGCGTTGGCTGCTCGTCGAGAACCGGCGCGCCGGTCTGCGCGCGCCGTCGCGCGCGGCGGCGTAGGAAGTGCAGCTGCGTCAGCAGCAGCTCCTCGAAGGCCAGTCGCGCACGCCCGGTCTCGAGATCCTCGGCGTCGCGGGGGAAGTGCATCGCCGCGAGCGCCGCCGCCCGGTCCGGCAGCTCCTGGGCGCCGCGGATCGCCGCCGGGAGTCCCTCGACGATGTCGTCGAGCCCGCCGCGCGCGGCGCGCACGAGCGTGAGTATCTGAGTCGAGGTGACCCCCTCGGCCGCCGGGTAGTGCGCGACGGAGCGGCTGTCGGCATCCGCGCCGATCGCCTCGCTCGCCCCCTTTGCGGCGGGCGCGTGGTGGGCGACGCCGAACCCGCCGCGCCCGTCGGCCTTGCCGTGCAGCAGCAGCCGCGTGCCCGGCGGATAGCGCTCGAGGAGCCAGGGCTGGTTGAAGAACGTCGCTCGCATCGTCGCCGTGGCGTCGAAGACGCTCGCCTCGACGAGCGGACGCATCCCGCGACGTCGCACCGGCCTTGCGGCGATCCGGCGTACCTCGACGGCAACCGTCGCCTGCTCCCCTGGGCGCAGGGCCGCCACGGTACGAGCCTCTCGGCTGGCGCTCGGCAGGTGCTCGAGCAGCTCGCCGACGGTGCTCAGCCCGAGCGCTCGCAGCCCCGCGGCCATCTTCTTCGCGGGCGACTCGAGCGGGGCGCGTAGTCGAGAGGGGCGCGGCCAGCGCAGCGCGGCCGCCAACAGCTCCTCGCGGCTGAGGGCTCGCTGGGAGGCGAATGCCCGTGCCGGCGGCATGATCCGCTGGCCGGCGCCGCCGCTCACCTGCGGCGCTTGTGTGGAGCTGGCCGGCATCGGCCGCTCATCATGATCGCGCCGGCGGTCGTAAGCGCGAGCGCGCCTGTCACTCGGCCGACAGCAGCCACCAGTAAGCCGACTGCCCGCCCTGGCGGAGCTCGAGCTCGATTCCCCCGTTGACCATCGTCTCGACCTCCCCGAGGCCGACGGGCGCACCCTCTCCGGAGAGGATGCTGATCAGCTCGGGCGCGACGGCGAGCTCGCCGTCTCCGTTGGCGCCGCCGGCCAGCGCGCCGAGCACCGCTTGCAGCGTCGCGCGCGGATCGCCCCACGCGTGCACCTCGTCCTCGACGAAGCCGACGGCGTCGCCGCGTGCGAAGCGCCCCTGCGCGTCGTCGCGAGCCGCCGGCGCGACGGCCCCCGTGCGCAGTCGCGAGAGCGCCTCCGCGATCGCCTGCCCGTTCTCCTCCAGCGAGCGGTCGAGCGCGAGCGCGACGGCTGCGGCGAGCCCCGCCTGCTGGCTCGTGGTGGGCGCGACCAGCACTTCCTTCTCCGACAGCCGAGCGGCGTGCTCGGCGGCCATGATCACGTTGGCGCTGTTCGTCAGCAGCACGACCTCCTCCGCAGCCACCTCGTGGATGCCGGCG
>DASZNB010000034.1:0-12498 GCA_035551395.1 Solirubrobacteraceae bacterium
CATCTCGATCTCGTAGTCCTCGACGAGGGGATTGGCCAGTAGCCGCTCGCACATCGACTGCAGCTGCCCTGGGTCCTCGACGTCCAGCTCGACGAGCCGGCCGATGTGCACGTTGCCCGCGCCGGTGAAGCCGAGCGCCGGCAGCGCCCGCTCGACGGCGACGCCCTGAGGGTCGAGGATCCCGGCCTTCGGACGGATCAGGACCCGTGCCCTCACGCAGCCCCGGTGCGGGCCAGCCAGACGTCGAAGGACTCGCCGGTGATTCGCTCGTAGGCCTCGATGTAGCGGGCGCGGGTTCCCGCGACGACGTCGTCGGGGATCGGCGGGGCGGGCGGACGCTTGTCCCAGCCGCTCGCGGAGGCCCAGTCGCGCACGTACTGCTTGTCGAAGCTCGGCTGCGAGCGGCCGACCGCGAAGCCGTCAGCGGGCCAGTAGCGCGAGGAGTCGGGCGTGAGCACCTCGTCGCCGAGCGTGAGCTCGCCGTCCTCGCCGAGTCCGAACTCGAACTTCGTGTCGGCGAGGATCACGCCGCGCTCGCGGGCGTGGTCGGAAGCGAAGGAGTACAGCTCGATCGAGGCGCCGCGGACGCGCTGCATCAGCGTGTGGTCACCGACGAGCTCGCTCGCCTGCTCGAAGTCGATCGCCTCGTCGTGACCCTCGAGCGCCTTCGTGCTGGGCGTGAAAATGGGCTCGGGCAGCCGCTCGGACTCGGCCAGCCCCCTCGGCAGCTCGATACCCGACACCGCGCCCGTGGCCTGATAGTCCTTCCAGCCGGAGCCGGTGATGTAGCCGCGCACGACGCACTCGACGGGCAGCATCTTCAGCTCGCGCACGACCAGCCCCCGCCCGCGCGCCTCTTCCGGGACGCCGTCGGTCGCCGAGAGCAGGTGGTTGGCGAGGATGCCCGCGGTCTTCTCGAACCAGAACACCGACAACCCCGCCAGGACCTTGCCCTTGTCGGGGATCGGCGTGGGATGCACGGCGTCGTAGGTCGAGATCCTGTCGCTCGCGACCATCAGCAGCGCCGGGGTGCCCGAACGCTCGCCGAGCGCGTACATCTCGCGGACCTTCCCGCTGGCGATGAGGGGCAGGTCAGCGAGGGTGGTGCTCACGTGGGCGGATGCTACCAACGCGTCAGGCGATCTCGTCCAGGCGTGCGAGGATCGCGTCGGCGTGGCGGAGGTAGGGGGAGTAGTCGAAGATCGCCTCGAGATCGAGGGCGGCGGCGCGCTCGTCGGCGGCGAGCAGCTCGCGCAGCGGGATCCCCTCGTCCCAGGCCCGTTGAGCGAGCTCCTGCACGACGCGGTAGGCGTCCTCGCGCGAGGAGCCGCCCTCGACGAGGGCGAGAAGCACGCGCTGGGAGAAGAGCGCGCCGTGGGTCAGCTCGAGGTTCGCCCGCATCCGCTCGGCGTCAACTCTCATGTCCCGCACGAGCGCGATCGTGCGGTGCTGCAGGTAGTCGATCAGGATCGTGGAGTCGGGCAGGACGATCCGCTCGACGGAGGAGTGCGAGATGTCGCGCTCGTGCCACAGCGCCACGTTCTCGAGCGCCGCCTGGGCGTTGCCGCGCAGGACGCGCGCGAGGCCGGCGATCTGCTCGCTCTTGATCGGATTGCGCTTGTGCGGCATCGCCGAGGAGCCCTTCTGACCGGCGCGGAACGGCTCCTGGACCTCGCGGACCTCGGTTCGCTGCAGGTGGCGAATCTCGGTCGCGAACCGCTCCAGCCCGGCGCCCGCGAGCGCGATCGCGCTGAGCAGCTCCGCGTGGCGATCGCGCGGGACGACCTGCGTGGAGACGTCCTCGCGCGCGAGGCCCAGGCGGGCGAGCACGCGCGCCTCGAACTCGGGGCTCGTCGCGGCATACGTGCCGACGGCGCCCGACAGCGCGCCGACGGCGGCCTGCGCGAAGGCGCGCTCGAGGCGGGCGGCGTTGCGGTGCGCCTCGAAGGCGAAGCCCGCGAGCTTGATCCCGAAGCTCGTCGGCTCGGCGTGGACGCCGTGGGTGCGCCCGACGGACAGCGTCGCGGCATGCTCGCGCGCCCGCGCGGCCAGCGTCGCGGCCAGCTCGCGGGCGCCCGCCACGATTACCTCCCCGGCCGCGCGCAGTTGCAGCGCGAGCGCCGTGTCGAGCACGTCGGATGAGGTCAGGCCGAAGTGGATCCAGCGTCCCGCGTCGCCTGCCGAAGCGGCGAGCACGTCGACGAACGCCGCCACGTCGTGGTCGGTGACGCGCTCGCGCTCGGCGACCGCGGCGACCGTGAACCTCGCCGCTGCGATCGCCTCCAGCTCGGCGGGGCTTGGCCCCTCGCCCCCGAGCAGCTCGGGCAGCTCCTCGCAGGCCGCCACCTCCACACGCCGCCAGCTCTCCATGCGAGCCTCGTCCGTCCACAGGGCCGCGAGCTCGGGACGGGAGTAGCGGGCGATCAAGTCAGGCGCCGAGGATCTGCGCTGCGAGGATCGCCGCGTTGCGCGGATTGTCCAGGCCCACGCAGGCCACGGGCACCCCGGGCGGCATCTGCACGATCGAGAGGATCGCGTCGAGCCCGCCGGCGGCGCTCAGGCGCCCCGACAGGGGGACGCCGATGACGGGCAGCTCGGTGTGCGCAGCCACGGCGCCGGGCAGCGCCGCTGAGATGCCTGCGCCGGCGATGATCACTCGCAGGCCGCGCATGTGCGCGTTCTTGGCGTATTCGGCCACCACGTCCGGCTCGCGGTGCGCGGACATCACGCGCATCTCGTGCAGGATGCCGCGATCTTCGAGCTCCTTGGCGGCCTTCTCCATCGTCTCCATGTCGCTCTTGGACCCCATCACGATGCCCACGCGAGGGGAATCCACGTCGATGTCGTCCAGCTGAGCCTGGACTTCGGATTCCTGCATCGGCTCGGGCACGAGCGAAATACCGGAGGTCCCGGTCGGTCGGCCCTCTTGGGCGGAGGGGTCCGGCAGCCTCGGGCGCTCGCCGGGGTCGCCATCGGCCCCCGGTGGTGATGGGCTCATGACCCAGCTCCGGCAGCAGATCGACTCGTGGCTCCCACCCCGCGGCGGCGGGAATGGTCACCTGCGGACCGGAATTGCCAAGCATGCGAGCGCATCCCGCGCAGCATACGCCGCCGCGGGGGCGGAAACGGGCTCCACGCGAGCTCCCAGCCGGAGCCGATTCTCGCGCTCGGGAGTCCAGCGACAAGCGACTCCCGCCGCGAGAGCTGCCCGACCCGACGAGCCCTACGTCGTTTGGCCACTTTCCACCGCAGCCGCCGCCGTGGCTCGTACGCTGGCGCACCAGTCAACTACCAGGGGGCAATTCTCAAATGCGCAGAAGGATCAGCTATGCGAACGTGGCGGCGACGCTCGCGCTCGTACTTTCAATGAGCGGCGGCGCACTGGCCGCCAACCACTACTTGATCAGCTCCACCAAGCAGATCAGTCCGAAGGTCCTCAAGAAGCTCAGGGGCAAAGCCGGGAAGAACGGAAGCAACGGCAAGAACGGGACGAACGGGACGAACGGGACGAACGGGACGAACGGCAAAGAAGGACCACAGGGCAAGGAAGGCGTGGCGGGCACAGCCGGCGCCGAAGGCAACCCGCACACGACCCGCTGGCGGACGACGGTGGCCAGCGCGGGGGTAAGCGAAGCAGAACCCGCAACTGTCGAACTCGCCAAAGTGGGCCCGTTCACGGTTACGGGACACTGCTACGAATCGGGCGCGGATACCGAGAGTGCCACGTACATCAGCACGAGCGAAACGGGCTCCTTTGCACAGGGTTACTCCGGCGAGGGAAGCCAAGAACCGCTGACGGCGGGCGAAGACTTCCAGATCAGCACGGACACTGCTCGAGGGGTCTCCGCAACACACGAAGCGAATTTCCATTCCCCGGATGACGGATCCTGGGCGGCGACCACAGCCGACGGCTCGCTGTCGCTCAACGGCTTCGCAAGCGAGGGCGTATGGCTGCAGGGCGAATCCGGGCCGGCCTGCTCGTTCTCGGGCTTTCTCGTGACCGAGTAGCCAGGCTTCAACGGCTATCGACGGGAGTCGCGGGCCACGCGCCTGCGACTCCCGCGGTGGCACGTGCGCAGTGGCCACGGTGCCGCATGCCCCAACGTCTCGCGCGGGCTCGGAGTCCACGCGGGCCCTACAGCGACGCGATGAAGTCCTCCACGGGGATCGCCGCGAGCGTCTCGTAGCGACCGGTCCCGCGCGAGCCCAGCTCGAGCGAGACGCGTGCCATCGTCCCCTCGTCCGGCGCCTCCACGATCGAGATGAAGTCGACGTGGCCGAGCGTCGCCCACTGCGCCGTCACCTTGGCGCCGAGCTGTTCGACCTCCTTGTTGACCTCGCGAATCCGCTGCGGGTTGTTCTTGACCGTCTGCACCCCCTCGGGTGTGAGGGTCGAGAGCATGATGTAGGTGGGCATGGGTCTCCTCCTGTACTCGCGTCGGTCGAATGCAGTCGCTGTCCCGCTTTGTACCGGATCTGGGACCGCGGCCCGACGCTGCCACCGACTGCCACCGACGCGAGGCGGGAGCAGCGTCATCGCTCCCGCCCACACGTCGCTCAGCGTCGCAGCTCGCGAGCGCTTGCTCGCGACCGAGGAGACCCCCGCCGCGAGTCCACGCTCATCGGCTGCGTCCCGTCCTCATCAAGACGACGGGAAGCTCTGCACTGAGAAATGGCACGTCCGCGAAGCGGCCGTCGTCGTTTCAGCGTTCTCGTGCCAGACCATGTGGCCCTTGACTGGGCCGAGCTGCACGAAATCGTAATGACGGTTGACGGTATACGGCGCGGGCCCTGCCTGCAGCTGGTCGATCTGGAGCAGGGAGCCGAGGGTGCCTGCCGGGAACGACAGACGAGTGGCGATCGATGAGCTTTCAGCTGGGTTGGTTGTCACGGAGTCGAAGTCGATCGCCCAGGATCCATCGGTCGTCTGCACATATACACGTAGCTCTGCTTCTCCGACGGCGGGGGCGAAGCAGTCGACCGCGATCGTGTCGCCCAGCACCGTGCCGAGCGTCTGCCGGGTGGGGGTGGCGCTGGCGCTGGCGTCGAAGGTAAAAGTGCTCGCGCCGGGGCCCTGTGGGCCAGTCGCGCCGGCGGGTCCTTCTTTCCCGTTCGCTCCGCTGAGCCCGTTCAGGCCATTTTTGCCCGCCGGCCCTTCGGCGCTCCACGACAGTTTCGTTTCGTGCTTCTTGCATTTCGGCTTCTTCGCGTAGATGTGCGCGGAGCCGCTTTTCTTCACGCACGCGTACAGCGTCGCCGCGTTGGCCGTCGGAGCGACGGCGAGCGCCGCGAGTAGAAGTGCCCCCGCGGCGACGATCACAGCCGTCGTCCGTCGGGTCGTTTGCATCAGCATCGATGTTCCTCCAGTGTCTGGTTGTCCGCCTTCTTGCAGCGCGCCGGAGGCCGCCTTGAGCCAGTCGACGAGCCCCCCGGCCTTCGAGTGCCTGGCATCGTCGCAGCCGCAGCGGACCCGATAGAACGAACGTCGATCTCTCGGCGGAGGGCCTGCTCCGCCGAGAGCGTCCGGCGCCTAGCTGTTGCTCGACGTCTGTACGGCCGTGATCGAGGCGTTGCTCGCTTCGGCCGTCAACGTTCCACCCGCCACTTCTTTCACGCCGACCCAGCACACAGCCGAGAGCGTGCTCGGATGGGTCGGCGAGTTGACAGCGAGTGTCAAGGGGATGGTGCTCTGCGCGAGGTCAACCGCGATAAACGGGAAGTCGATCAGCGCAGCCCATCCGGACGTGTCGAACACGCCGCTGCCACCACCCGCTGGAGCGTCGACCAGGCGACACTCGACGTTCGCGCGGCCCCCGGCTTTCGTATCAGACAACAGCACTTCCACCTTCGCATTCGCAATGAAGCTCCCCGCCGGGAGCGCCATCGACACGATCGTCTGCGGGCTGCCTTCGCTCGCCGACGTGAACATGACGCCTTCGGCCATCGGCGCGGTCGCAAAGCCGGCCACGGCGCCGTTCGCGCCGTCGATGCCGTTCGTCCCGTTGGTCCCGTTCGTCCCGTTCACGCCGTCCTTGCCATTGACTCCATCCGTCCCGCTGACGCCGTTCGCGCCGCTCGCGCCGTCTTTGCCGCTCGCCCCGTTGGCCCCGCCGAGGCCGTCGGCGCCTTTGGCTCCGCTGAGCCCGTCGGATCCCTTGGCTCCGTTGCGCCCCGCAGGACCGCGCGCGCTCCACGACATTTTCGTCTCGTGCTTGGCGCAGCGCAGCTTCCTCGTTGAGATACGCGCGGTGCCGTTCTTCTTCACGCACGCGTAGAAGGTGCTCGTCCGAGCCGCCGTCACCGCAGGCGCGAGGACCAGGGCGCTCGCAGCGGCCGCCGTCAGCGCAAGCGCGCGCGGACGCATCGTGGATATCGACATCGGTTCCTCCTCAGGTGTCTTGTCTCGGGGGGACGGGTGAGACGGCGAGCCGCTCGCGCCGGTCCGATCCGGGCGCCGTGCCTGCCGCTACTTCCGACTACTGGAATGCATCGGATAACGGCGCGCCCGGCTTCTCAATGACGCAGCCGACTGGACATTCGTTTCATCCGAATCAGTTGAGTTAGCCGGGTCACAGCCTTCGTCACGCGAGCCGCCCCCTTTTCCAAGGGGCGGCCCTACACGACCGCATGCCGGCGGTCAATTCCCCCGGCCGCAGGTGGCTCCGGGGACGTCAGGCCGGGGTGGCTACGGCGCTGCCGACCTTCTCGAGCTCGAGCGTTCCGTCGCGAGCCTCGACCTCGACGGCGTCGCCCGCGCGGATCTCGCCCTCCAGGAGCGCCAGCGCGAGGCGGTCGGTGAGCTGCTTCTGAATCACGCGCCGCAGCGGGCGTGCTCCGTAGACGGGGTCATAGCCCATGTTGCCGAGCAGCTCGCGCGCGCCGTCGGAGAGGGTCAGCTCGATGCCGCGCTCGGCCACGCGCTCGATCACCTTCGCGACCTGCAGCTCGACGATCTCGCTCAGCTGCTCGCGCGTGAGCGCGTCGAAGCGGACGATGTCGTCGAGCCGGTTGATGAACTCCGGCTTGAAGCGCTCGAGCAGCAGGCTGCGGATCTGCGTGTCGTCGGAGCCTGCCGGCACGGGGATGTTCGAGGTCATGATCAGGACGGCGTTCTTGAAGTCGACCGTGCGGCCCTGCCCGTCGGTCAGGCGCCCGTCGTCCATCACCTGCAGCAGCGTGTTGAAGACGTCCGCGTGCGCCTTCTCGATCTCGTCGAGCAGCACCACGGAGTAGGGACGGCGGCGAACGGCCTCTGTGAGCTGGCCGCCCTCTTCGTAGCCCACGTATCCCGGGGGCGCGCCGACGAGTCGCGAGACGGAGTGTTTCTCCATGTACTCGGACATGTCGATCCGGATCATCGCCTGCTCGGAGTCGAACATGAACTCGGCCAGCGCCCGCGCCAGCTCGGTCTTGCCGACGCCGGTCGGGCCGAGGAACAGGAACGAGCCGATCGGGCGGTCGGGGTCCTGCAGCCCCGCGCGCGAGCGCCGCAGCGCGGTGGCGATGGCCTCGATCGCCTCGTCCTGGCCGACGACGCGTTCGTGCAGGCGATCCTCCATGTGGATCAGCTTCTCCGTCTCCCCCTCCAGCAGGCGGCTCACGGGAATGCCCGTCCAACGCGCGACGACCTCGCCGACGTCGTCGGCGTCGACCTCCTCTTTGAGGAACACCGGCGCGGGGCTGGGGGGGCTGCCATCGCGCTCGCCGTCCCCTTCGGCGGACTCGTGCTCGGCGATCTTCTTCTCCAGCTCTGGGATCTCGCCGTAGCGCAGCTCGGCGGCGCGCTGCAGGTCGGCTTCGCGCTCGGCGCGCTCGGCCTCCGTGCGCGCCTCCTCGAGGCGCTCCTTCAGATCGGAGACCTCCTGGATCGCCTGCTTCTCGCTCTGCCACTGCGCGCGCATCGCCGCCGCGCGCTCATTCAGCTCGGCGAGCTCTCGCTCGATCGCCGCGCGGCGATCCTCGGAGGCCGCGTCGGTCTCCTTTTCGAGCGACTTCAGCTCGATCTGCAGCTGCAGCACACGACGCTCGACCTCGTCGATCTCCGTCGGCACCGAGTCGATCTCGATGCGCAGTCGCGAGGCGGCCTCGTCGATCAGGTCGATCGCCTTGTCGGGCAGGAAGCGGTCGGCGATGTAGCGCTGCGACAGCGTCGCCGCGGCGATCAGCGCGCTGTCCTGGATGCGGACCTTGTGGTGGTTCTCGTAGCGCTCCTTCAGCCCGCGCAGGATCGCGATCGTGTCCGTCACCGACGGCTCGCCCACCATCACCGGCTGGAAGCGGCGCTCGAGCGCGGCGTCCTTCTCGATGTGCTTGCGGTACTCGTCGAGCGTCGTCGCGCCGACGCAGCGCAGTTCGCCGCGCGCGAGCATCGGCTTGAGCAGGTTGGCGGCGTCGACTGCGCCTTCGGCCGCGCCGGCGCCGACGATCGTGTGCAGCTCGTCGAGGAACAGGATCACCGTGCCCTGCGCCTCGGACACCTCGCTGAGCACCGCCTTCAGACGGTCCTCGAACTCTCCCCGGTACTTCGCGCCGGCGATCAGCGAGCCGATGTCGAGCGCGATCACGCGGCGTTCGCGCAGCGACTCGGGCACGTCCCCGGAGACGATTCGCTGGGCCAGTCCCTCGACGATCGCGGTCTTGCCGACGCCGGGCTCGCCGATCAGCACGGGGTTGTTCTTGGTGCGCCGCGAGAGCACCTGGATGACGCGGCGGATCTCCTCGTCGCGACCGATCACGGGATCGAGCTTGCCCTGCTCGGCCGCCTGCGTCAGGTCGGTGCCGAAGCGCTCCAGCGCCTCGTACTTCTCCTCCGGCGACTGGTCGGTGACGCGGTGCGAGCCACGCACCTCGGCGAGCGCCTGCGTGAGCCGCTCGCGCGTCGCGCCGAGGCTCGCGAGCATGCGCCCCGCCGTGCCCTTGCTGGCTGCCAGCGCTAGCAGCAGATGCTCGGTGGAGACGTACTGGTCGCTGAGCTCGCGGGCCTCGCGCTCGGCCGTGCGCAGCACGGCGATCAGCCCGGAGTCCGGGACGGCGGCCTGCGCGGAGCCCTCGCCGAGGACCGGCAGCCCGTCGAGTGCCTGCTCGACCTGCGTGCGCGCGGCGCCCGACTGCACGCCCAGCTTGCCGAGGATCGGGAGCACGACGCCGCCCGGCGCGTCCGCGCTGGCGCTCTGCTCCCCGCCGCGGCCGTCGGCGAGCAGCGCAGCGAGCAGATGCAGCGGGGTGGCCTGGGGGTTGCGGCGCTCTTCGGCGAGCTGCCCGGCGGCGGCGAGCGCCTCCTGTGACTTGATCGTGAAGCGGTCAGGTTGCATGGCTAGGACCTCTTGGAGGGTTTCGGGAACGGTGAGCGGGCGTCGGCGGCGCGCACGAGCGCGAGCGGCCCCCGGTACGGGACGGTCAGCTCCGCGCGGAAGGAGCGCCGCACCTGCTCGAGCTCCTCGGCCAGGCGGACCTGGGCGTTCAGCGCCTCGAGCTCGATCTCCTCGATGCGCGTGTGCATGCTCTCGATCTCCTGCTCCAGGCGCAGCACCCGCTCCACGCCGGCGAGGTTGAGGCCGAGCTCGGCGGTCATCTCCTGGATCCGCCGCAGTTTCTCGACGTCCTGCTGGGAGTACAGGCGCGTGCCCTTTGATGAGCGCTTGGGCTCGATCAGCCCGCGCGCCTCGTACATGCGCAGCGTCTGCGGGTGCAGGTTGGCGAGCTCCGCGGCGACCGAGATCATGAACACGCCGCGGTCGGTCGCGACCTCGACGCGCGTGATGACTGGAGCCCTGCCCCCGGGGCGCGGCGGCGCAGGCGCTGCGGCCGGTTCGCGCTCGGCGCTCATCGGCCGTCCTTCCCTGCGCTCGCACCCTTCGCACCGCTCGACGCCCCCGCCTCGCCCGCCGCGCGGGAGCTCGCGCCGTTTGCGAACAGGCCGGCGCGAGGATCGCCGTCGAGCGTCTGGGAGAGCGCCTCGAGCGCCTGCTCCTGCTCCTCGTTGAGGTGCTCGGGAACGTCGATCACGAAGCGGTAGTGGATGTCGCCGCGCTCCTGCGAGCCGGACCGCCCGCCGAGCTTCGGCGGGCCCTCGCCGCGCAGGCGCTGGACGGTGCCGTGGGTCGTGCCCGGTCGCACGCGCAGGGTCTTCGTCCCGTTCAGCGTCGGCACCTGCACCTCGGCCCCGCGCAGCGCCTCGGGAATGCTCAGCGGCACCTCGACCTCGAGGTTCTCGCCCTTACGCACGAACAGCGGCGAGGGCGTCACGTGGGTGATCAGATATAGGTCGCCCGGGGGGCCGCCGCCCGGTCCGGGCTCGCCCTTGCCGGCGAGCCGGATGCGGCTGCCCTCGCGAACCCCCGCCGGGATGTTGACGCGCAGGCGCTTGACCGTGCGCACGGCACCGCTGCCGTGGCAGGTCGGGCAGGGCTCCTCGATGACTGTGCCGGCGCCCCCGCAAAGCGAGCACGGCTGGGAGATCGAGAACATCCCCTGGCCCTGGGTCTCGATCCCGCGCCCCTCACAGCGCGGGCAGACCTTCGGCGTCGTGCCAGGCTTGGCGCCGGTGCCGCGGCACGTGGCGCAGGTCGTCTGCATCGGCACCTGCAGGGGCACCTGCGCGCCGGAGACGGCCTGGTCGAAGGTGATCGTGACCTGGGCCTCGAGGTCCGTGCCCTTTTCGACGCGCGGGCGGCCGCGCGCGCGGCGGCCGCCGGGGGCGCCGCCGCTCGAGCCGCCGAACAGGTTCGAGAGGATGTCGCCCATCGAGGAGGCGTCGAAGTCGAAGTTGCCGAAGCCGCCGAAGCCGCCCGCGGGGCCGGCCCCGGTCGTGAACGGGCCGCTGCCGCTGTCGTACTGCGCGCGCTTGTCGGGATCGCCGAGCACGTCGTGCGCCTGGGAGACCTCCTTGAAGCGTGCCTCGGCCTGCTTGTCGCCGGGGTTGCGGTCCGGGTGGTACTGGCGCGCGAGTTTGCGGTAGGCCTTCTTGATCTCCTCGGCGGTCGCCTTCTTGTCGACCCCGAGCGTCTTGTAGTAGTCGGGACGCGTTGCCATTCAGGGGCTCCCGGCTATGCGGCCACGACGACGCGGGCCGGACGGATGATGCTGTTGCCGAGCCGGTAGCCGTGCTGGTAGACCTCGACGATGCTCCCGCTGGGGTGGCCGTCCTCGCCCTGCTCGGCCGTCGCCACTGCCTCGTGCAGCTCCGGGTCGAAGGCCTCGCCGATCGGACAGAACGACACGATCCCGACGCGGGCCAGCGCCGCGCTCAGCTCGGCGCGCACGAGGCGTACGCCCTCGAGCAGGGGATCGTCTTTGGCCGCGGCTTCGAGCGCGCGATCGAGGTTGTCGAGCGCCGGCAGCAGCTCCTTCGCGAGCACCGTCACGCCGCGCTCCTGCGCCGCCGCCGCCTCGCGGGCCACCCGCTTGCGGTAGTTCTCGAAGTCGGCCTGCGTGCGCTGCGCGAGCGCGAGGTACTGATCGCGCTCCTCGGCCGTGCGCACCAGCGCGTCGAGGTCGCCCTCGATCGCAGCCTCCTCGGGGGCTCCCCCCGGCGCCTTGGCGCCGGGGGATCCCTGGCCGTCGGGTCCCTGCTCGGAGAGCTGCTCGCTCTCCTCGATCGTGGGGTTGGGCTCGCTCATGCTCGCCTAGACCTTCGGCTCGTCGACTACCTCGGCGTCGACCACGTCCTCCTCCTCGGAGGAGGAGGGCTCGCCGCCGCCGTCGGCCGCCGCGCCGTTGCCGGCCGCCGCCGCCTGCTCCTGGGCGCGCTGGTACATCGCCTCGGAGATCGCGTGGAAGGCCGTCTGCAGAGCCTCGGCCTTGGCGTTGATCGCCGCCGCGTCCTCGGACTCGAGCACGTCGCGGACGTCCTTGATCGCCTCCTCGATGCGGCCCTTGGAGTCCGCATCGACCTGGTCGCCGAGCTCGGCGAGCTGGCGCTCGGCCTGGTAGGCGGCGTTCTCGCCATTGTTGCGAGCCTCCGCGAGCTCGCGCGCGCGACGGTCCTCCTCGGCGTGGGACTCGGCGTCGGTGACCATGTTCTTGATCTCCTCCTCCGACAGCCCCGAGCCGGACTTGATCTCGATCTTCTGCTCCTTGCCCGTGCCGAGATCCTTCGCGGACACGTTGAGGATGCCGTTGGCGTCGATGTCGAAGGCGACCTCGATCTGCGGGATGCCGCGCGGCGCCGGCGGGATGCCGGTGAGCTGGAACTTGCCCAGCGACTTGTTGTACTGCGCCATCTCCCGCTCGCCCTGGAGGACGTGGATCTCGACCGACGGCTGGTTGTCCTCCGCCGTCGAGAAGACCTCGCCCTTGCGGGTCGGGATCGTCGTGTTGCGCTCGATCAGCTTCGTCATCACGCCGCCCTTGGTCTCGATGCCGAGCGTCAGCGGTGTGACGTCGAGCAGCAGCACGTCCTTGACGTCGCCCGAGAGCACGCCCGCCTGGATCGCCGCGCCGACGGCCACGACCTCATCGGGGTTGACGCCCCGGTGCGGCTCTTTGCCGGTCAGCTCT
>DASZNB010000035.1:0-11854 GCA_035551395.1 Solirubrobacteraceae bacterium
CACCTCGGCGATCCCCGCGCGCACCTCCTGCTCACCGAGGCCGGGCGGCACGCGGCAGTCGACCTTCAGCTCGGCGCGGCTGGGGATCACGTTGATCTTCTCCGAGGCGCTGATCCGCGTGGGCGTGAAGGTGACTCCGAGCATCGGCTCGAACATCGTCGCGAGGCGGGGATCGGCCGCGCGCAAGCGCGCGATCGATGCCTCCGGGTCGGCGGCGTCCTCGCCGATTCCGCGCAGGAAGGCGAGCGGCTCCTCGGTCGGGCGGTAGGAGGGCTGGCGCGCGGCCAGACGCTCGAGCAGCGGACCCATCTTCAGCAGCGCGTTGTCGCCCATGCCGGGCATCGATGCGTGGCCGGCGACGCCGTCGGTGGTGATCGTGAACCGAAACACGCCCTTCTCGGCGCAGCAGACGCCGTAGCAGCGCCGGCCCGCGTACTCGAAGACGGCGCCGCCGCCCTCGTTCACGAGCAGGTCGCAGCGCACCTTCTCGGGATGGTGCTCGGTGATCCACTGCGCGCCGAGGGCGCCGCCGGTCTCCTCGTCGACGACCGCCACTATCAGCAGCTCGCCGCGGACGGGGCGCCAGCCGGCGCGGGCCAGCGAGGCCGCGGCGGCGATCTCGGCGGCGACCTGCGACTTCATGTCGAGCGCTCCGCGGCCCCACAAAAAGCCGTCCGCCAGATCCCCCGACCAGGGGGCGTGCGTCCACTCCCCGGCGTCGGCCAGCACCGTGTCGACGTGCCCCAGGTAGCAGAGCGTCGGGCCGTCGGAGGCGGCGTTGCCATTCGCGCGCAGGCGCGCCACGAGGTTGGGGCGACCCGGCTCGGCGCCCAGCAGCTCGCACTCGAAGCCGGCTGCGGCGAGGTGTGCGGCGAGGTGCTCCTGGGCTGCGCGCTCGTTGCCGGGCGGGTTGACGGTGTTGAAGCGGACGAGGTCCCGGAGCAGCCGCTCGGCCTCGGCCTCGGCTGCGGGAGGGTCGGGGCTCATGCGTCCGATCGTACGCCGATCGCCGGGGTTTCCTCCCGCGTCAGCGGGTAGTGGCAGGCGGTGCGCGTGCCCGAGCCCTTGTCCTCGAGCAGCGGCTCCTCGATCGAGCAGCGCTCCTGCGCCTTGGGACAGCGGGTGTGGAAGCGGCAGGCGCTCGGCGGGTTGGCAGGGCTGGGCACGTCGCCGCTGAGCAGGCCCCGCTCCTCGCCGTGGCGCGCCGGGTCGACGACCGGGACCGCCGACAGCAGCGCGCCGGTGTAGGGGTGGCGGGGGAAGCCGTAGAGCGCATCGCCCGATCCGATCTCGACGATCTTGCCGAGGTACATGACGGCGACGCGGTCGCACATGTGGCGCACGACCGAGAGGTCGTGGGCGATGAACACGACGGTCAGGCCGAACTGGCGCTGGAGGTCGCGCAGCAGGTTCAGGACCTGGGCCTGGATCGAGACGTCAAGCGCCGAGACGGGCTCGTCGGCGATCAGCAGCTTGGGCTTCAACGCGAGCGCGCGGGCGACGCCGATCCGCTGGCGCTGACCGCCGGAGAACTCGTGCGGGTAGCGGTTGTAGTGCTCGGGGTTCAGCCCGACCGTCTCCATCAGCTCCTGCACCGCGCTGCGGCGCTCGCCCTTGCCCTCGTGCAGCTTGTGGATCACGAACGGCTCGGCGATGATCGAGCCGATCGTCTTGCGCGGGTTCAACGAGGAGTAGGGATCCTGGAAGATCATCTGCATCTCGCGTCTGATCGCCTTCAGGCGAGCGCCCTTCAGGTGCGTGATGTCCTGCCCGTCGAAGCTCACCTGTCCGCTGGTGGGCTCGAGCAGGCGCATGATCAGGCGCGCCGTCGTGCTCTTGCCGCAGCCGGTCTCCCCGACGATGCCGAGCGTCTCACCACGCTCGATGTCGAAGCTGACGCCGTCGACCGCCTGGACGGCGCCGACGCGCCGCTGAATCACGATCCCGCGCGTGATCGGGAAGTGCTTGACGAGGTCGCGGACCTCGACGAGCGCGCTCACCTGCTCTCCTCTCCCAAGTCGGCGGGCGGCTGCGAGACGCTCGGCAGCCCGACGGCGGCGATCGCCTGATCGGGGGTGCGCCCGCTGCCCAGCTCCGCCCACACGCGCCTGCGCACGTCGGGCTCGAGCAGGCAGGCGACGTGGTGGCTCGGCTCGTCGGGGACGGGCTCGAGCGCCGGGTCGATGCGCGCGTGATCGGGCTGGGCGTAGGGGCAGCGCGGGTGGAAGTGGCAGCCCGACGGCGGGTTGATCAGGCTCGGCGGCGTCCCCGCGATCGGGACGAGCGCGTCCTCGCGTGAGCCGTCGAGGCGAGGAATCGACTTCAACAGCCCCCACGTGTAGGGATGCTGGGGCTGGGAGAAGAGCACCGTGGCCGAGGTCGTCTCGACGATCCTGCCGGCGTACATCACCGCGATGTCGTCGGCGAGCCCGGCGACGACGCCGAGGTCGTGGGTGATGATCACGATCGCCATCCCGAGTTCGCGCTGGAGACGTTCCATCAGCGCGAGGATCTGCGCCTGCACGGTCACGTCGAGCGCCGTCGTCGGCTCGTCGGCGATCAGCAGCTTCGGCTCGTTGGCGAGCGCCATCGCGATCATCGCCCGCTGGCGCATCCCGCCGGAGAACGCGTGCGGGAAGTCGTCCACGCGCCTCCCCGGATCGGGGATGCCGACGAGGCCCAGCAGCTCCACGGCGCGTGCGCGCGCGGCCGCCTTGGAGACGTCCTGATGGGCGCGCACCGCCTCGATCAGCTGGAAGCCGACCTTGAAGAACGGGTGCAGCGAGGACAGCGGGTCCTGGAAGATCATCGCGATGTCGTTGCCCCTGATCGCGCGCAGCTCTTCTTCTGAGAGCGCGACGAGGTCGCGGCCCTCGAACAGGATCCGGCCGGACACGCGCGCGCCCTGGCTGCGCGTCAGGCCGAGGGTCGTCAGCGAGGAGACGGTCTTGCCCGATCCGGACTCGCCGACGATGCCGAGCGTCTTGCCGCGGTGGATCTCGTAGGTGATGCCGTCGACGGCGTGCACCACCCCGTCGTCGGTCGGAAACTCGACACGCAGGTCCTCGACGCGCAGAAGCGGCTCGGCGGCGCTCATCGGTGGCTCCCGTCGGGTGCGCGGGTCATGTGTAGCGGACGCGCGGGTCGAGGAACGCGTAGGCGATGTCCACGAGGATGTTGGCGAGGATGATGAAGAGGGCGGCAACGAGCACCGTGCCCTGCACGATCGGAAAGTCGGCGTGGGTGATGGCGACGTAGTTGAGGCGCCCGATCCCGGGGATGTTGAAGACCGTTTCGACGAGCACCGAGCTGCCGAGCAGGACGCCGATGTCGAGCCCGAGGACGGTGACGATCGGGTTGATCGCCGAGCGCAGGCCGTGGCGCAGGACGACGCGACGCTCGGACAGGCCCTTGGCGCGCGCCGTGCGTATGTAGTCCTCGCCCATCGTCTCGATCAGGCTGCCGCGGATCAGCCGAGCGTAGATCGCGGCGGTGCCGGCCGCGACGACGAGCCACGGCAGGATCAGCGACTCGAACCATTTGGCCGGGTCGGCCGTCAGCCCGACGTAGCTGCCCGCGCCGGGGAAGATGCGCACCTGCCCGATGTCCGCCGCGAACACGTACAGCAGGATCAGGCCGAGCCAGTATTCCGGCGCGGAGACGAGCACGAGCGCCGTGCCCATGCTGGCGCGGTCCAGGCGCGAGCCGGCGCGCCTGGCCGAGACGATCCCCACGCCCACGCCGGTGACGACCCACACGATCGCGCCGCCGAGGACCAGCGAGATCGTCGCCGGCAGGCGGTTGAAGATCAGTTCCTTGACAGGGGCGTTGCTGTAGTAGCTGTAGCCGAGGTCGAAGTGCAGAAACAGGTTCTTGATGTACAGCCAGAACTGCTCGAGCAGCGGTTTGTCGAGGCCGAGGTTGTGGCGAATCTCGGCAATGATCTTGGGGCTCTGCTGGCGCCCCGCCCGGAGCTTCGCCGGGTCGGCCGTGGGCAGCACCCGGAACATCACGAACAGCAGCGCCAGGACGACGATCAGCAGCACTACGCCCCACAGCAGCCTGCGGATGATGTACCGGGTCATTGTCGGTCGATCGGCATCGCCTGGGCTCAGAACGGGTGCTGCTTCGCGACGATCGCGCTGCCGGCAGGTGAGGCGGCGAAGCCCGAGGGGCGGGCGCGGCGCCCGCCCCTCGGCCGCTTCTCTGCCGCTGCTACTTCAGGGACGTGAATGCGTAGGACCAGTCCCCGATGTTCCAGAGCTTGCCGACGCCGGCCACGTCTTTCGACTCGATCTCCGGCTCCTTGCTCCATTCGTAGGGGACCGCGACGGCTTCTTCGACGAGTTCCCTGTCGATCTTCGCCCACGCTTCGCCGCGAGCCTTTTCGCCGACGACCTTCGACGCCGCTTCCATCGCCGCGTTGATCTTCGGGTGGTTGACAAGGCCCCAGTTGGAGTTCGTGCCGTTCTGGACGATCAGGTTGCCGTTGAACGGCACGTCGAGGACCGCCTGCGGGTCGCCGAAGTCCGCGATCCAGCCGACGTTCGGGCAGACGTCGATCTTTTCCGATACCACGCCGCAGTACTTCGAGTACATGACGGTGTGCTCGACGAGGTTCAGCTTCGTTTTGAAGCCGAGGTTCTTGAGCGTCTGGTTCGTTGCTTCGGCGACGTTGTTGGCCGGGGGCGAGGAGTCGCCGACGACCTGGAGCGTTTCATTGCCGGTGTATTTCCCGCTCGGGTAGCCGGCGAGCTTCATGTACTTTTCTGCGACCTGCATGTCACCCTGCGGGTGTTCGTTGTAGTCGACCTTCGGACCCGCTGCGCCACCGGCTTCTTCGAAGCCGGGTACGCCCGTCCAGAGGAAGTGGGTCTGGATGTCCGTCACGAGTTTGCCGCCGCGGAGCTTGTCGAGGGCTTCGCGGTCCGTCGCCGCCCAGAACGCCTTGCGCAGGTTGACGTTCTTGAACGGGCCGTCGCTGTTGTTGATGGCGATGTAGCGGTCACCCGAGCCGGGCGTGATCTGCAGCTGGCTGCGGTGCTGTTCGTAGGCCAGCTTCAGGATCGGCGCTGCGGGCGTGTCGCTCTGGACCATGTGGCTGCCTTCAAGAACCTGCCGCCCGATCACGTTCGGGTCGCCGCCGATCGAGATGTTGATCTGGTCGAGATAGGCCGGGCGGAAGTCGAGGCTCCGGTTCCAGTTGGGGTTGCGCACGAGCGTCGCCGACTTGCCGGGCTGATAGCCGATGCCGAGGATCTTGCCGGCGGCGTTCGCCTTCAGCATGTACGGGCCCGTCGCGACCTGGTTGTTGCCGTATTCGCTCGGTTTCTTTTCGTCGAATTTTTTGGCGTATTCCTCGGGGACCGGCACGGTGTAGGGGAGCACCATCGAGGCAACCACGATCGGCGCCTGCGGTTCGGTCAATTTGAGCTGCAGCGTGTACTTGCCGATCGCTTTGACGCCCGCAATCGGGCCGCCCTTGGCGGTCTTCATGCCTTCGACGGAGGCGAGGTAGCCGAGGTAGTAGGGGTTGGCGACGTTCGGGTTGGCGACGCGGTCGATCGCGTAGACCTCGTCGGCGGCCGTGACTTCGCGGTTCACAGGTGGGCTGAAGTGCACGCCTTTGCGAATTTTGATCGTGATCAGCTTGTTGGCATTGGAGAGCTGCGGCTGACCTTCGGCCATGTCCGGGGTCGCTTCGGAGAAGGTGTTCGGCTTGTAGCTGTAGAGGTAGCGCTGGGTGGCCTCCATGATGTCGTAGTCCAGCGCGAAGTAGGCCTGGCCTGGGTCGAGGTGTTCGAAGTCCTCGGTCTGCACCGCGTTCAGGGTGCCGCCCCTTTTGCCGCCGGTGAGCGACTCTGTCGCAGGCGTGAGGACTCCGGCCGGTATCGAGCCGCCCGCGCTCGCGCTCGTGCTCGTGCTGCTTTTGCTCGAGCCGCACGCGGCCAGTGCGAGCATCAACGCGCCCGCGATCCCAACCGCCATCATCGTTCTAAGCGACCGCATACGGGCGCCTCCTTTTCTTGTTCATTGGCGGCACCGGCTGATCACCGGGCCGTTCGCGGGTTGAGGGCGTCGCGCAAGCCGTCGCCCAGCAGGTTGAAGGCCAGCACCGTGAACAGCAGCGCTAGGCCGGGAAAGGTCATGTACCACCAGGCCGTGTTGAAGATCGGCGTGGCGGCGGCGATCATCTGCCCCCAGCTGGCCGTCGGCGGGCGCACGCCGACGCCGAGGAACGAGAGGGAGGCCTCGAGCAGGATGTTCAGTGGTATCAGCAGGGTCGCGTAGACGATCACCGGGGCCACCAGGTTGGGCAGTATCTCGCGAAACATGATCCGCGCGTTCGACGCCCCCAGCGCGCGCGAGGCATCGACGAACTCGCGCTCGCGCAGCGACAGCACGAGCCCGCGCACGATCCGGAAGATGTAGGTCCAGTTGACCAGCGCTATCAGGAAGATGATCACGCTCGTGCCCGGCGAGATGGCGCCACCGACACAGCCGCGCACCGCGCACGCGGCGCCGATCCCCAGGCCGAGCAGCAGCACCGGGATCGACAGCACCACGTCGACGATGCGCGACAGCAGCGTGTCGACCCAGCCGCGGTAGAAGCCCGCGACGATGCCGAAGGACACACCGATGACTGTCGCGATCGACGTGCCGAGGATGCCCACCTCCAGCGACACCCGCGTGCCGTAGATGACGCGAGACATCACGTCCTGGCCGAGCTGGTCGACTCCGAAGGGGTGGGCGGCGCTCGGGCCGAGCGGGCTGCCGAATTCGTCCGTCAGGTTGAGGTTCTGTACGTACGGACCGGGAAGTCCCAGGATTTTCACGATCAGCGGCGCGGCGAGCGCGACGATCACGAGGAACACGACGAAGCCGAGCGAGATCATCGCGACGCGGTCCTTGCGCAGGCGCCGCCAGAAGAGCTGCAGCGGGGAGAGCGCCGCGATGTCGCCACCGACGTCGAGGAACGTGAGCCCCCCGCCGGTGCCCTGTAGGGTCTCCGCGCCACCCGCGCTCATCTCGCAGCGTCTCCGCGGGAGGGTTGGGGCGTGTCAGTTCTGGGCACAGATTCCTAGTGTTCGACAACCCTGGAACTCGACCTGCCAGCGGCAGGACGGGGTAGGCGCCCCCCACGGACGCGATACTCGTCCTATGAATACCCTGTTTGACGAGAATCCAGGCAGGGAAACGGACGATCGTGCGGGTGGCCTGGACGCGGGGACGCGGCCGCTTGCCGTGCGCGTGCGCCCGCGCAGCATCGAGGAGTTCGTCGGCCAGGAGCATCTGCTCGGCCCCGGCTCGGCGCTGCGCACGGCGATCGAGCAGGGCCGGCCGCACTCGATGGTCCTGTACGGGCCCCCAGGCTCGGGCAAGACGACGCTCGCGCGTCTCGTGGCGGCGCGCTCGAGCGCAGCGTTCGAGGAGCTCAGCGCCGTGCAGGCGGGGCGCGCGGAGGTGCGCGCGGTGATCGAGCGCGCGCAGCATCGGCGCGCCACCGGCACAGGCCAGACGGTGCTGTTTCTCGACGAGATCCACCGCTTCAACAAGGCCCAGCAGGACGCTCTGCTGCCGGCCGTCGAGGAGGGCGTGCTGACGTTGATCGGCGCGACCACCGAGAACCCCGCCTTCGAGGTCAACGGCGCGCTGCTCTCGCGCCTGCGCGTGTACGCGCTGCAGGCGCTCAGCGCCGAGGATCTCGAGCGCGTGCTGCGCACGGCCTCTGCGCAGACGATCGCGCTCGAGGACGGCACGCTCGAGTTCCTCGCCGCGCGCAGCGAAGGAGACGCGCGCACGGCCCTGAACGCGCTCGAGCTCGCCGCGGCGACTGCCACGGAGCTCGGCGAGGAGCGCGTCGGCATCGCCCGCGTCGAGGATGCCCTGCAGCGGCGCGCTGTTCTCTACGACAAAGGAGGCGACCGCCACTACGACTACATCTCGGCCTGGATCAAGGCGACGCGGGGATCGGATCCGGACGCCTCGCTGTACTACCTCGCGGTCATGCTCGAGGGCGGCGAGGACCCGCGCTTCATCGCCCGGCGGATGGTCATCCTGGCCTCGGAGGACGTCGGCAACGCGGACCCCGCCGCGCTGTCGGTGGCCTCCGCCGCCGCCCACGCCGTCGAGCTGGTCGGCCTGCCGGAGGCACGCTACGCGCTCGCCCAGGCCGCGATCTACCTCGCGCTCGCGCCCAAGTCCGATGCCGCAGGAGCCGCGCTCGCGGCGGCAGCCGAGCACGTGCGGGCGCACGGCGCCGCCCCGGTGCCGGGGCAGCTTCGCTCCGGTCCCCGTCCTGGCCAGGAGCGGGGCGGCTATGAGAACCCCCACCGCCGCCCCGGACATCTCTCCCCGCAGGAGCTCGCCCCCGAGGGGGTGGCCGGGGTCCGCTTCTACGACCCCGACGAGTCCGAGGCGCAGCTTGCCGAGCGGTTGGCGCGAATCCGTCGGGATCGCGGCCGCGAGCAGCGATAATCGCTTCTGCGATGAGCGCTTCCACGACCGAGTCGACGGCGCCGGCACGACTGATCGCGCGCAGCCCGGTCGACGGAAGGGCGCTCGGCAGCGTCGAGCTGACGCCGCCCGCGCGGTTGGACGCGGTCGTCGAGGAGGTCGCGAAGGTGCAGCCGCTGTGGGCGCTGTTGCGCCTGCAGGACCGCGCCCGCTACATGCGCCGGATGGCCCAGGCGGTGATCGACGACTTCGACGAGCTGCAGGAGCTGCTCGCGCGCGAGCAGGGGCGCCCCGCAGCCGAGATCGCGGCGCTCGAGCTGCTCGCCGCGATCGACGCCCTGATCTGGATCGCCGAGGACGGCGCCGAGGTGCTCGGTGGCCGGCGCGTGGGAATCCATCGTTCGATGTCGCTGCTGAAGCGCGGGCGGATAGCGTATGAGCCCTACGGCGTCGTCGCCGTGATCGGCGCCGGTAGCGCCCCCTTCGCGCAGCCGCTCGGGCAGATCGCCGGGGCGCTGCTGGCGGGCAACGGGGTTGCCTTCAAGCCGGCGCTCAGAGCCTGCCTGGCGGGCGAGTGGATCGCGAAGGTGCTCGCCCGCGCCGACCTGCCGGAGGGGCTCGTGCGGATCGTCCACGGCGACGCCGATGTCGGTGTCGCGCTCGCGCGAGCGCCCGTGGACAAGGTGCTCTTCACCGGCTCTCCCGCGGTCGGGCGGACGGTCGCGCGCGAGTGTGTCTCCAGCGAGAAGGAGGTCACGGTCGAGCTGGGAGGCAAGGACGCGATGCTCGTGCTCGCCGACGCGCGCCTGCCGCGCGCGATTGCCGGTGCGCTGTGGGCGGGCTGCGCCGGCGCCGGCCAGGCGCGCGGGTCGATCGAGCGCGTGTACGTCGCACGCGAGATCTACGAGCGCTTCCTCGCCGGCCTGCTCAGCGGTGCTCGCGCACTGCGGGTGGGCGACCCTGCGGACCCGCGCGTGCAGATCGGGCCGCTCGCCTCCCCGCGCCGCGCCCAGCACGTGCAGGAGCTCGTCGAGGAGGCCCTCGCGGCGGGGGCGCAGCTGCGCTGCGGCGGCCCGCTGGACTCCCCTGCAGGCTGCGAGCCGGGGCGCTTCTACGCGCCGAGCGTGATCACTGACGTCACACGCGAGATGCGCATCTCGCGCGTGCCGATCGACGGTCCCGTCCTCGTCGTCGCGCCCTTCGACGGCGTCGAGGAGGCGATCGCGCTGGCCAACGACGGCGACTACGGGCTCGGCGCCTCCGTGTGGACGGCCGACCGCTACCAGGGCATTCGCGTCGCGCGCGAGCTGCAGGCGGGGATGGTCTGGCTGAACGATCACCTCCCGGGACCGAGCGTCTCGCGCGGACCCTGGGGCGCCGCCGCGCGCGGCGGCATCGGCCGCACGCTCGGCCAGGCCGGGCTGCGCGCGTGCGCGCAGGAGAAGCTGATCACCTGGGACCCCCCAGCCCTGCGCGGCCAGTGGTGGGGACCTTATGACGCCAGCAGCCTGCGCGCTGCACGCGCCGTCGCCAAGCTGCGCTCCGCCCGCGACTCCGACCACGATCGCGCCTGGCGCGAGGGCGCGCTGGCGCTCGTGCGGATGGGCGCGCGTGCCTGCGGGCGCGGTCTGCCGCGCGAGTGAGACGATGTTCCCGCGGCGCATGCGGCATGGACCCCCCTACGGCTACCCTGTGAGCATGCCCGCCCAGGCCTATGCAGGGAAGGAGTGCGTGTGCCAGCTGCGCAGGGGGATCTGCGACCAGAGCTGCGTGGCAGGGATGCTCGACACCCCCTTCTACATCGCCTGCCTGAAGCTCACGGCGAGGCGCTGCGTGGTCGTCGGCGGCGGCGAGATCGGCCTCGAGAAGGTCGAGGGGCTGCTCGCCTGTGACGGGCAGGTGACGCTGATCGCGCCCGTGGCCGAGCCGGCGCTCGCGGAGTACGCGCGCGAGCGCTCGATCGCGTGGGAGCAGCGGCCATATGGGGGCGCGGCGGACCTCGAGGGCGCGTTCATGGCGATCGCCGCGACAAACGACACCGACGTCAACATCGCCGTCTTCGAGGACGCCGAGCGGCGCGCGATGCTCGTCAACGTCGTCGACGTTCCGCCGCTGTGCAACTTCATCCTTCCGGCGATCGTGCGGATGAGCCCGCTGGCGATCGCGATCTCCACAGCGGGTGCCTCGCCGGCGTTGGCCAAGCGCATGAAGCGCGAGATCGAAGCGCAGTTCGGCGAGCCCTACGCCCGGCTGGCGGTGCTGCTCAACGAGGTGCGCGGGTGGGCCAAGGCGACGCTCCCCACCTACCAGGATCGCAAGGAGTTCTTCGAGGGCATCGTCGGCGGCGAGCCGGACCCGATCGCGCTGCTGCGCGGCGACGGCCGCGCCGACGCCGGCGCGGCGGGAGAGCGGGCGGTCCGCGAGCTGATCGCGCGGGCGCAGGACGCGCACGCGGTGCACGTGTAGAGAGCCCCGCGGTGGACGCACTGGAGGTCGAGGGGCTGACCCGGCGCTTCGGCGAGCGCGATGCGCTGAGCGACGTCTCGCTGACGCTCGGCGAGGGGCGCACGCTCGTCGTGTTCGGCCCCAACGGCGCCGGCAAGACCACGCTTCTGCGCGTGCTCGCCACGCTCCTGCGCCCACACGCGGGCCGCGTGCGCGTGCTCGGGCACGAGCTTCCCGGCGAGGCCTGGGCGCTGCGCGGAAACGTCGGGCTGCTGGGACACGAGCCGCTGCTCTATCGCGAGCTGACGGCGCGCGAGAACCTGCGCTTTCACGCCCGCCTGCACGGTGTCGTGCGCGAGCGGGTCGATCAGGTGCTCGACGCCGTGGCGATGTCAAAGCGCGCGCACGAGCCCCTGCGGACGCTCTCGCGCGGCATGGTGCAACGCGTCGCGGTCGCGCGCGCGGTGCTGCACGAACCCGAGCTGCTGCTGCTCGACGAGCCCTACTCCAACCTCGATCCCGCCGCCGTCGAGCTGGTGGCCCCGCTGATCGGCGCCGGCACCGATCCCGCCCGCCCGCGCACGCGGGTGATCTGCAGCCACGATCCCCACGGCGGTCTTGCGGAGGCGGACGTGGTGCTCGGGCTGCGCGGCGGGCGCCCCGCGCTCGTGCGGGCGGCCGGCGCGGTCGACGCGGAGGAGATCGCGGGGCTTTACCGATGAAGGGCGCCGTCGCGACGAGGAGCACCGTGTGGGCCCTGCTGCGCAAGGAGCTGCTCGTCGAGCTGCGCACGCTGGAGTCGGTCCCGGGCATGTCGCTGTTCGCGGTCACGACGTTCGTCGTGTTCCACTTCGCGCTCAACCGCAGCAGCGTGGAAGGCGACCTCGCCGCGGGGATCCTGTGGGTGACCCTGCTGTTCGCGGCGACCCTCGGCATCAACCGTCTGTTCGTG
>DASZNB010000036.1:0-8326 GCA_035551395.1 Solirubrobacteraceae bacterium
CTTGCTCAAGCGCCGGCGCCGGCTCCGCCGCGCCCCTCGCCGGCCGCGAAGCGAGCGGCGCCGGCGGCGCCGTCGGAGAACACCTCCGGTCCAGCTGCCGCCTCGAGCGCGAGGCCATCCGCGAGCGGCATGCCGAGTCCCTCGATCGCGGCGCGGCGATCGGCCAGCATCGTACGCTGCGGAAAGCGCGCGAGGCCCTCGGCGAGCGCGAGCGCACGCTGCAGATGCGCGCCGGCGGGGACCACCTCGGTGAGCAGGCCCATCGCCAGCGCCTCCTTCGCATCGATGATGCGGCCGGTGAGGATCAAGTCGAGCGCGCGCCCGAGACCGACGATGCGGGGCAGGCGCTGGGTGCCTCCGTCGATCAGCGGCACGCCCCAGCGACGCTCGGGGTAGCCGAGCCGGGAGTCCTCGGTCGCGATCCGCAGGTCGCACCACAGTGCGAGCTCGAGCCCGCCCGCCAGGCAGAAGCCGGAGATCGCGGCGATCGTCGGCTTGCTCGGCGTCAGTCGCGTGAACCCCATCGGTCCCTCCGGGTTCATCAGCCGTGCGACGAACGTGTCCGTCGCCTTCAGATCGGCGCCGGCGCAGAACGACACGCCGCCGGCGCCGCTCAGCACGAGCACGCGCGCGTCCTCGTCGGCCTCGAAGCGCAGATAGGCCTCGTGGAGGGCGGCCGCCGTCGGTCCGTCGACGGCGTTGCGGCGGTGCTGGCGGTCGATCGTGATCAGTGCGGCGGCGCCGTCACGCGCGTAGCGCACCGGCGCCGGCCCGGCTGCCGCCGCGGCGTCCTGCTCGCCGCCGTCCGGCTCAGCCACCGTCGCTCAACGGCCTACCAGCCGCCGCGCCACTGGGTGTTGCCGAGATAGGACTTCTGCGCCGCCTTGCGCGCCTCCTTGCGCTTATCGAGCGCTTTCTGGAGCATGCTCATCGCGAAGATGAACAGCGGAAAGAACACGATCAGGATGAACCCGGTGTTGGTCACGACCTTGTCGTTCGTGGCGCCGTAGAAGCCGCGGCCGTCATTGTGCGCGCTCGCCACCGGTGCGAGCACCAGCGCGAGCGCGAGCGCGAGCGGGAAGGCCTTGCGAAACAGTCGGGCCGGCATCTGGGCGGGATCCTAGCGGAGGCCCCTACCATCAGCAGCCGTGGCGCTCCTGATCGCATCGGACATGCACAAGGACATGGCTGGCAGGCCGCTGCTGCGCGGCGTCTCCTTCAAGCTCGAGCGCCGCGAACGGCTGACCGTCGCCGGGCGCAACGGCGCCGGCAAGACGACCCTCCTGCGGATGCTCGCCGGCGAGACGTCGGTCGATCGCGGCGAGCTCAACGTCGGCAAGGGCGTGCGCATCGCGCTGCACGACCAGCGTCCGCCGCTCGAGCGCGCCGCGCCACTGCGCGACTACCTGCTCTCGGGCTGTGCCGAGGAGCTCGCGATCGAGGCCGAGCTCGGCGAGCTGGAGGCGCGGATGGCGGCCGGTGGAACAGAGGACGCGATCCTCGCGCGCTACGCGGAGGCACAGGGCCGCCTGGACGCGCGTGGCGGCTACCTGTGGCGCAATCGCGCAACCGCGATGGCGCACGGCCTCGGCTTTCGCGACGCCGACCTCGACCGCCCGCTCGACACGTTCTCCGGCGGCCAGCTGACGCGCGCGTCGCTGGCGCGCGCGCTCGCGACCGGCGCGGACGTGCTGCTGCTGGACGAGCCCACCAACCACCTCGACATCGAGTCGCTGGAGTGGCTCGAGCAGACGCTCGTGGAGCTGGACGCGGCGGTCGTGCTCGTGGCCCACGACCGCTGGTTCCTAGAGGCGGTCGGCACGGCTGTGCTCGAGCTGCAGGACGGCCGCTCGCGCTTCTTCGCGGGATCGTGGCACCAGTGGCGCCGCGAGCAGGCCGCGCGCGAGCTCGCGCTCGGTCGCGCGGTCGACGCGCAGAGGGCCGAGATCGCGCGGATGGAGCGCTTCATCGAGCGCTTCCGCTACAAGGCCACGAAGGCGCGCCAGGCGCAGTCGCGGGTCAAGAAACTCGCGAAGATGGAGCGGATCGAGCGGGACCCCGCGGCCGGCAGGGGCCTGGAGTTCGCGTTCGCCGCGCCGGAGCGCAGCGGGCGTGTGATCTTCGAGCTCGAGGACGGGCGCGTCGAGGTCGGCTCGGGCGAGAGCGGCGGGCGGCTGGTCCTGCTCGAGCACGCCGAGCTGTGGCTGGAGCGCGGCGAGCACGTCTCGCTCGTCGGTCCCAACGGCACGGGCAAGACGACGCTGATCGAGACGCTCGCCGGCCGTCGGCCGCTGGCGGCGGGCAAGCTCAGCACCGGCCACAACGTCAAGGTCGGCTATCTCTCCCAGCACGCGGACGAGCTCGGCGCGGGCGGCTCGCCCGAGCAGAGCGCGCTCGACGCCGCGCAGCGCGCGACCGGACTCACTCCGGGCAAGGCACGCGCGCTGCTCGGTCGCTTCCTGTTCTCCGGCGAGGAGGCAGAGAAACCGCTCGGCGGGCTCTCCGGTGGCGAGCGGCGGCGGCTCTCGCTGGCGGTGCTGGTGCAGTCGGCCGCCAACGTGCTGATCCTCGACGAGCCCACGAACCACCTCGACATCGAGAGCCGCGAGGCGCTCGAGGACGCGCTGCGCGCGTTTCCCGGCGCGATCCTGCTCGTCTCCCACGATCGCGCCCTGCTCGACGCGGTGGGCACCCGCACCGTCGCCGTCGAGGAGCGCACCCTGCACAGCTACGCGGGCGGCTGGCCGGAGTACGTGCGCGTGCGCGAAGAGCGCAAAAGCGCGGGCGGGGAGGCCGGCCCGCATGCTGGACGATCTCCGATCGCTCGCTCCGGCGGCGCACACGTGCGCCCCCGCCAGTTGGCGCACGCGCCAACTGGAACGACATCCAGCTCCAACGGCGGCGAGCCGCCGGGCACCGAGGAGCCGAAGGCGAGGCCGAGGCCGAAGGGTCCGTCGAAGAACCGGCTCAGCGAGCAGCAGCGGGCCGAGCGGGCGATCGAGGAGGCCGAGGCGTCGCTGAAGCAGCTCGAAACCGAGCTGGCCGCTCCCGACGCGTGGGCCACGCGCTACGAGTCGGCGAAGTCCGAAGCACGCCACACGGCCGCGACGCGCGCGGTGGAGGACGCCTACGCACGGCTCGAGGCGCTGATCGACTGACCTACAATCGCCGCATGGAGCGAAGCGGCGGATGAGCGCATGAAGACCGCGCGCAACGTGGCGATCGTGCTGGCGATTGCCGCAGCCGTCTACCTGCTGCCCGGCGGCGGACGCGCCGCAGCGACGTTCGAAGCGGCGTTGTGGGTTGCTTTCGGCGGTGGCATCGCGTTCCTCGCGCTGCGCTTCTACCGCGAACAGCGCGTCACGATCCACGGCCTCGGCGACTCGCACCGCGCGCTGCTCTACGGCGCCGCGGCCCTCGCCGCGTTCGCGTGGATGGCGCGCTCGCGCATGTGGTCCACCGGCCTCGGCGAGCTCGCCTGGTTCGTGCTCGTGCTCGGCGTGGTGTGGGCGCTGATGGAGGTCTTCCGCCACTCGCGCAGCTACTGACCGCGGCCACGATCCGGCAATGCGGGCCAGGCCTGGCGAGCGCCTGCGGCGCCTCCTATCCTCGCAGTGATGGCAGTGACACGAGAGCAGAACGGAGCCGCGCCGGCCGAGCCTGGCCTCGCCCAGCAGCGTCGCGGCCTGCCCGATCAGCCCGGCGTGTACCTGTTCCGCGACGGCAGCGGGCGGGTGATCTACGTCGGCAAGGCCAAGTCGGTGCGCAAGCGCGTGGCCTCGCATTTCGCCAAGGCGCAGGTGCCGAGCACCCCCGGGCACGCGGAGATGGTCGCGACCGTCGAGCACATCGAGTGCGTCGTCGTTGCCAGCGAGGCCGACGCGCTGCTCGCCGAGCAGAGCTTCATCAAGCAGTACCGCCCCCGCTTCAACATCCGCCTGCGCGACGACAAGTCCTACCCGTTCATCGCGATCTCCCTGGAGGAGGACTACCCGCGCGTCTACTTCACCCGCGAGCGCCACCGATCCGCGCGCGCCTACTTCGGTCCGTACTCCAACGCCAAACGCGTACGCGCGACCCTGGAGGTGCTGGCCAAGGTGTTCATGTTCCGCTCCTGCACCGGGCCCGAGCCGGGGCGGCGCAGCGGCAGCCCCTGCCTGGACTACTACATCAAGCGCTGCGAGGCCCCCTGCGTCGGCTACGTCTCGAGGGAGGACTATCGCAAGGGCATCGACGGCGTGATCGACTTCCTCTCGGGGCGCTTCGCGGCGATCGAGCGCGACCTCGACGTGCGTATGCGCGCGGCGGCTGCCGCCGAGGAGTTCGAGCAGGCGACGCTCGAGCGCAACCGGCTGCAGGCCGTTCGCTCGCTGCTCGAGCGCCGCCGCGTCACGAGCGAGTCCGCCGGCACGTTCGACGCCATCGCCGTCGCGCTCGATGGGCGCGAGGCCAACGCACAGGTCTTCCAGGTCCGCGACGGCGTCCTCTCCGACCGTCAGTCCTTCTACCTCGCCAACGAGACAGAGCGCGACGTCGCGGAGGTCGCGGAGGAGTTCATGCTGCAGTACTACGGCGCGCAGACCGCCATCCCCGCGCTGCTCGTGACGCAGCGAGAGCTCGGCGGCAGCGACGCGCTCGCCACCGCGCTCGCAAGCCGCCGTGGCGGTCCGGTCGAGCTGCGTGCCGCCGAGCGCGGGGAGAAGCGGCGCATCCTCGAGCTGGCCGAACGCAACTCGCACCTCGCGCTCGAGCAGGAGCGACTGCGCGCCGAGCGCCGCCGCCAGGGCCGCGTGGAGGCGCTCGACGGCCTGCAGCAGGCGCTCGGGCTCGACGTCCCGCCGATCCGCATCGAGTGCTTCGACATCTCCAACCTCGGTGGCACCCACACGGTCGCCTCGATGGTCGTGTTCGAGGGCGGCGCGCCGAAGAAGTCCGACTACCGCCGCTTCCGCATCCGCTCGCTCGCGGAGGGCGCCTCCGACGACTATGCGGCGATGGCCGAGGTCCTCGGCCGGCGCTTCGCGCAGTGGGAGCGCCAGGCTGACATCTCACCGCACGACCCCGCCTTCGACCAGAGCTTCGCGGCGCTGCCCAACGTGATCGTGATCGACGGCGGCAAGGGCCAGCTCGCCGCCGGCCTCGGCCCGCTGCGCGGCTTCCGCGAGCGCGGCGTGGCGGTCATCTCGCTGGCCAAGCGGATCGAGGAGGTCTTCCAGCCGGGTCGCAGCGCGCCGCTCGTGCTCGACCACGCCACACCCGAGCTGCAACTGCTCCAGCGCGTACGCGACGAGGCACACCGCTTCGCGATCACCCACCACCGCGGCCGCCGCGATCGCGCGATGACGAGCTCGCTGCTCGACGAGCTGCCCGGCGTCGGCCCGGCGCGCAAGCGCGCGCTGCTCACGCACTTCGGCTCGCCCGAGGCGGTCGTCGCTGCGTCGCGTGAGGAGCTGCAGGCGGTCCCCGGCCTGCCGGCGAAGCTGGGGCGGGAGTTGCACGCCTACCTGCACCGGGCGGGGTGACGCCGCTATCGGGCAATCGTGAATGCGAGCAGGCGCGGAGGTGCGGCTTCGCCTTCGCTTGCGGCCGTCAGGCGGACGCTGTAAGAGCCGGGCGAGAGGCGGACGCTGTGGCCGCTGGGCCCCGACACGACGCCCCGGAAGCGCACGCTGCCGGCACCGGCCTGCGCGGCGAGGCGGATCGTTCCCGCTGGTAGCTGGCGAATGCAGCGGTGCGCGCGAGCGCCCATGCGGCTCGCGCCAGCGATGGCGGAGCTCCGCGACGGCGGTGAGCGCGAGCTTCGGCCTGGGCGAGCTGCTCGGTGCCGGTTCGAACGCAGCGCTGAGGAGGCGGTCGCTGCTCATCGCCGGTCCGCAAGCGCCGCGGCCGGCGCAGTCGCCGCTCCATCCAGTGAAGATCGATCCTCGCCGCGGAACCGCCGTCAGCGCCGGGGCCTCCTGCGAGGGGTACAGCTGCGAGCAATAGCTGAGCGGGAACGGTTGGCCATCGGCGAATTCGGTGACGCCGCACACGATCCCTTCCAAGCGCTGAGGGATGTACACGTTCGCGAACGGGTTCGCTCCGCAGTTGCGCGGGCAGACCGGGCCGCTGTAGGTGCAGCCGAGCGGACACGCGCGCGGCCCGGACCGAACCACTCCTTCGCCGCCGCCGGTGGTGGTGACGGTGAGCCGGTGCGCGGCGAGGCCCGTCACGAGCGCTTCGTCGACCGCGAAGCACATCGCTTCGCTCGGGCAACTGACCGCACGCAGATAGTTGTTCCCATCGGCCCCGGAGATGGCTTCCCAGGCTGCCGCGCCGCCGCCGGGCGACGTCGAGGAGGCGACGAAGCCGCTCCCGCCCGCGACCGCGCAGAGGCTCGCCGACGCACATGCGATCTCCTCGGCGCCCCCCGAGCCGAGCGCGGGCACAGAGCTCGACTGCCAAGCGCCGGACCCGCCGGTCGGCTGGCTCGAGGTCACGACGGCGTCTTCGCCGAGCGCGACGCAGTAGCTGCTCGTGGGGCAGCTGATGTCGAACAGGCTCGCGCCGCCCGCGTCGGTCCGCTGCCAGGCCGACGGCCCGCCCGCCGGGTCGGAGCTCGTCAACACGCTCCCTTCCTGATTCGCGGCGCCGCCGGTCGCCGCGCAGAAGCCAACGGAGGGACAGGAAAGGTGGCCGATCGCGCCCACGCTGCCCAGTGCCGCTTCGCTCCACGGCTGCGAAGCGTCGGCCGGGTGCGTCGAGCTGAGCACCACGTTGAGGTGGCCGGCCACGCACAGCTGCTCGCTCGGGCAGGAGACCGTTTCGGCCGGGGGGGAGCCGGCGACGTGCTGCCACGCCGGTGCGCCACCGGTGGGGTTGGCCGAGGTGAAGATCCCGGCGTTGCCGACTGCCACGCAGAGACTGGCACCAGGTGTGCAGGCGACGTCGCCGAGCGGGAAGCTGCCGACGGCGATCCGAGCCGAGCTCCACGCGCCCGTCCCTGCGGTGGGGTCGGTGGAGGTGACGACGTCGCCGCCCTCATCCACGCCGACGCAGGACGACTCGGTCGGGCACGACAGGGCGACGAGCGGGGTCTGTGCGATCACGCTCGGAGCCGACCAGTACAGGCCGGCTCGTGCGGATGCGCCGTGCGCCAGCGCGATCGCGGTGGCGAGCGCCGCGGTGGCGAGCGCCCGCCGGCCGCCGCGCCCACGGCGCTCGCTGATCTCCGTCCCCCTCACGTGGGGAGATGTTCTCACAGCCGGAACTGGTCCAGTCGCGACGCGATGATCACCGGCTTGTCCGCGCGGCGCGGCACAATGAGCGTGTCATGGCCGTGATCAGGACCCTGCGTCCGCTGCGTGGCGCCGGCGGGAAGTCCGTCAAGCCGGTGATCGAGTCGCGCCTGGAGGACCTCGTCGTGATCACGGGCTTCTCCGGGGCGGGCAAGTCGACGGCGATGAACGTGTTCGAGGACGCGGGCTACTTCTGCGTCGACAACCTGCCGCCGGAGATGATTCGCTCGCTCGTCGAGCTGTTCGTGCACAAGGGCTCCAAGGTCGAGCGCGCGGCGGTCGTCTCCGACGTCCGCGGCGGCGTCTACTTCGAGGCTCTGCGCGCGGTCGTCGACGACCTCGACGCGCTCGGACTGACCCACCACGTCGTCTTCCTCGAGGCCGCCGAGCAGACCCTAGTGACCCGCTACAAGGAGACTCGCCGGCGCCACCCGCTCGCGCCGGAGGGCAGCGTGGCGGCGGGTGTCGCAGCCGAGCGTGCGCTGCTCGAGCCGCTGCGCGACCGTGCGGACCTGGTGATCGACACCACGGCGATGTCGGCGGCGATGCTGCGCGCGAAGATCGCGCAGGAGTTCCTGCCGCGCAAGACGGCCGGCCGCCTGTCAGTGACGTTCATGAGCTTCGGCTTCAAGCACGGCCCGCCGCGCGAGGAGGACGTCGCCTTCGACGTGCGCTTCCTGGCGAACCCCCACTATGAGCCCGAGCTGCGCGAGCTGACGGGACTCGACGAGCGCGTGATCGACTACATCGCCGCCGACGGTCGGCTGCAGGAGCTCTACGTGCGGATGCATGCGCTGCTCGACTTCCTGTTGCCCCAGTACGTCAGCGAGGGCAAGGCCCATCTGATGATCGCGATCGGCTGCACCGGCGGCCGTCACCGCTCGGTCGCAATCGCCGAGCACCTCGCCGCGCGCTATCGCGACCAGGAGAACCTCGATGTCGCGGTCGCCCACCGCGACATCGAGCGTCCCCCGCGCGGCCCCTGAGCAACGCGGCTTTCGCGGCGCCGGGCGCCGGCGCGGTTGCAAGCCCCGTGGCGAAGTTTTGCG
>DASZNB010000037.1:0-14128 GCA_035551395.1 Solirubrobacteraceae bacterium
GGGCAGAAGACGGACTTCGACAAGCTGACCCTCGACATCGAGACCGACGGCTCGATCGATCCGCAGGCGGCGCTGCGGGAGGCGGCCGAGCTGCTGATCTCACAGCTTGCGATCTTCACGGACGCCGACCGCATCCAGGAGCTGCGCGCGGCCCCCGGCGGCCAGCTCGACGGTCACGGCCTCGCCGTCGGCGGCGCGCCGCAGGCTGCGCTGCAGGGCGAGGAGTACGGCATCCTGATCGAGGAGCTCGAGCTCGGCGTGCGCTCCTACAACTGCCTCAAGAGGGCTGGCATCCAGACGGTTGGCGACCTCATCTCGAAGTCCGAGGCGGAGCTCAACGCGATCCCCAACTTCGGCAAAAAGTCGATCGACGAGGTCATCGAAACGCTGCATTCGCGCGGCCTCGACCTGCGCGCGGACTGACGAGCGCCTAGACTTCTCGAGCCCATGCGCCACAAGAAGACCAAACACAAGCTCAGCCGCGACTCGGCCCATCGCAAGTCCCTGCTCATGAACCTGAGCAAGGAGCTGATCGAGCACGAGCGGATCAAGACGACCGAGGCCAAGGCCAAGGCCGTCAAGCCGGAGATCGAGAAGCTGATCACGCTGGCCAAGCGTGGCGACCTGCACGCACGCCGCCAGGCGCTCTCGACGCTCTCGCAGGACAAGTTCGCCGTGCACAAGCTGTTCGTCGAGGTTGCTCCCCGGTACGCGGAGCGCCCGGGCGGCTACACGCGCATCCTCAAGCTCGGGCCGCGCCGCAGCGACTCGACCGAGATGGTCTTCATCGAGCTCGTCTGAGCGGGCGCTCGCGGCGCCGCCGCGCGCGATGAACACGAAGCTCACGATCGAGTACGACGGGACCGACTTCGCCGGCTGGGCGCGCCAGCCGGGTGAGCGGACCGTGGAGGAGGAGCTCGAGCGCGCCGTTCGCACGATCCTCGGTGAGCGGGGCAGCGACGGGCAGCCGCTCAAACTCGTCGTCGCCGGGCGCACCGATCGCGGCGTGCACGCCTGGGCGCAGGTCGCCAGCTATGCCCACGAGGCGCTCGATCCGCTGCGCGTCAACGGACTGCTTCCCGACGACGTCGCCGTTCTCGCCTCCGAGCCAGCCGCGGAGGGCTTCGACGCGCGCCGCGACGCGGTCAGCAGGACCTACTGCTACCGGGTGCTCGCGCGCCGTACGCGCAGCGCCTTCGAGCGTCGCCGGGCGTTCTGGTGGACTGGTGCGCTCGCCCACGAGCTCCTGGAGGAGTGCGCGCAGGCGCTGCGCGGCCGCCACGACTTCACTGCCTTCACGCCCACCGAGACGGAGCATTCACGCTTCGTGGCCGACGTCGTGCGCGCCGAGTGGCGCGTGGAGGGCGAGCTGCTCGAGTTCTGGATCGAGGCCGACAGGTTCCTGCGCCACATGAACCGGGTGCTCGTCGGCACGATGCTCGACGTCAGCGCTGGGCTGATCGGCGTGGGGTGCTTCCGCGAGCTGCTCGAGGGCCGGCCGCGCTCGCAGGCCGGGCGCACCGCGCCGGCACATGGGCTGGCACTCGCCGGGGTCAGCTATCCCCCGGAAAACTACGCTTCGGCGTAGCCTTCGCAGTATTCGGTCTGTTCGGCGGCTCGGCGACTGAGGTCTTCGCGCGCCAGCGTGCGGCCGTCCGGAGCGCGAACCACCAAGGCCGTGGGCGGCGTCGGGAAGGAGCCGTAGGCGACCACGCCCTTGGTGTGCAGAGCCGTGGGGACCTTGGCCTCGGCGAGCGTCACGAGCCCCGCGGGCGTCTGTGCGAGCACGCTCGCGCCCGGTGCCTTCAGCCACCCGTAGACGATTGTGAACGGCTGTGAGGAGCAGCTCGCTTCCAGCCCGACCTGCGCGAGGATCGCCGGGCGCGCGGGCCTGCCTTCTTCGCTCGAGGCGATGCCCGAAAAGAAACCTCCCGATTCACGCGCGTCGCTGCTGAGGCTGAATTCGCGGTGCCGTCCGAATCGGAAGCTGAAGCCGGTGATCGTGAACGGGGTCCCGCCGGGAGCCGTCGCGTGCACGATCGTCCTGGCCGTGGGGGGCGAGACGACGAGCTTGCGGCAATGGCGCAGGAGGGGGAGCCGCTCGACTCGCAGGGTCCGCCCACGCGCGTCCAGCTCGGTCAGCGAGACGGGGAAGGGGGCCGGGCCCCGCAGCGACTGGAGGTAGAACCTGGCCGGCCCGCCCAGGCGGCGAGGGATCGCGATCACGCGCGAGCGCGCCGAGCTGCCGTCGCTCAGCTGAAGGCGCACGCTGCGGGTGTTCGGCAGCACCCTTGCCGTGATCCGCAGGTCCCCCTGCTCGCAGGCGACGGTCGGCGGCTGCGAGGGCCCCGGGCCGGGGAGGCAGCTCCTCGGCCCCGTGCTGCCGGAGAAAATGCCACTCGAGCCTCGCCGGCGACTGTATTCGAGCAGGACTTCGTGGCGGCATCGCGGCCCGTGGAGGATCGCGACGGGAGCCCTCACCCGTACGGTGTAGTGCCCGCCGTCCCGCGTCCTGCCGCCCCCGACCCGGGTGCCCAGGTCGGGCAGTTCTTCGAGTTCCGGCTTGAGCCCTACGGCGGCCCGCAGCTTCCTGTCGAGGCGCAACAGGCTCAGCAGGTTGACGAGCTGGGCTGCCTCCAGAGCGTCGGTCCGGCGGATGAGCGCACGGTCGGCCGGCCCCTCGTAGCGCTTCAGCAGCGTTTCGACCGAGGCAGCGAAGAACGGCGGGGACACGCTGGCGCTCTGCTGCGTGAGGAATTCCTTCGTCCCGGCCGACAGGCGGCGGTAGCCGCTGGCCACCCAGCTGCGCATGTCCGCGCACACGTTCGGGACGCGGGACGCCAGCGCCGAGCTGATCAGGGCGAGATCGGCATGGATCCTGATCGCGATCCTGGGATCGCTCCACCGCAGCGGCGTGAGCGCGGCGGCGAGCTTCGCGATCGCAGGCTGCTCGGGCTGAGAGGCGGCGGCGAACAGGCTGGTCGTGAGCTCGCCTTCGAGCGCCGCGCGCTGCCGGGAGGTGCGATCGGCTTCACCCCGGGCCTTGGCGCTGGGCCGCGAGCGGCCGGGAGGCCGCAGGAGGCCGAGCAGAGGTTCTTCCGCGGGCGCCCCGGCGAGCACGCCCGGGCATTCGCCTCCGAGCCTGGCCGGGAGCGCTTCGACCGCGGCGCGTGACTGGGGCGCAACGTGGTTCACGGCGAGCTCGAATTCGTACTCGGCCTGCAGATAGGCGCGCGTCGCCGCGCGGTCGCGTGGCGAGACCCGCTGGTGTGGCGCTGCGGGGTGGGCGCCCGCCACGCGCGCGGCGCTCACCGGCGCGCCCGCCGGAGCGCCGAGCGCTCCCAGCACGATCGCCAGCAGCCCCGCATAGACGAGTCGCCGTCGCCCCTGTCCCGGCTGGCGGATTCTCGCGCACGAGCGGAACGCGAATCGGCCCATCGCCGGAGCATATCTTCACGCTCGGGGCCGCAGCGGTCCCTATGCTGGAAAGCCGGATGCTCAACGTGCTGCTGACAAACGACGATGGGATCGAAGCCGAGGGGCTGCAGGCCATGCGCCGCGCGCTCGTGCAGGACGAGGGTGTCCGCCTGGCCGTGATCGCCCCGGACGGCAACCGCTCGGCGATGGCCCGCTCGATCACCACGCGCCGCCCGCTGTGGGTGGCCGAGGTGCCCTTCGCCGACGGCACCGTCGGCTACGCGACCGACGGCACGCCCGTCGACTGCGTGCGCCTGGCGAGCCTCGGCATCATCAGCGACTTCACGACCGACCTGGTCGTCTCGGGCATCAACCACGGCGCCAACCTCGGCGATGACATCACCTACTCGGGCACCGTCGCTGCGGCGCTCGAGGGAGTCGTGCTGGGGCTGCCCGCGATCGCCGTCTCCCAGCAGTCGGGGGCCGGCGCGCTCGACTATCGCTTCGACGGCGGCTTCGGCTTCGATATCGCCGCTGCGTTCGTCGCGCGCCTCGTCGAGCGCCTGGAGGACGTGCCGCTGCCCGCGCGCACGCTGCTCAACGTCAACGTGCCCGCCGGGGCGCCTCAGGGGGTCGAGGTCACGAGCCTCGGCAAGCGCATCTACCGCGACGAGCTGAAGCTCGAGCGCGAGGAGGAGAACCGGCGCCGCTACTGGATCTACGGCTCAGACCCCGGCTTCGAGGATGAGCCAGGCACCGATCTCGCGGCCGTCGCGGCGGGCCGCGTCGCGGTCACGCCAATCCACTTCGACCTGACCGACCGACCGAGCCTCGAGGCGCTGCGACGCTTCGACCTGGAGGAGCTGCTCGCGCCGCCGATCGGAGATCGCTCAGCACACGACGCGATTCCGTGAGCGCCGCCAAGGGCACCGTCGAATCCTCCGCGCCGCCGCCACGGGCGCGCAAGCGTGCGAAGGAGCTCCGCCGGCTGCTCGAGCACCACGCTCACCGCTACTACGTCCTCGACGATCCGGAGATCGGCGACGATGCCTACGACCGCCTGCTCGATGAGCTGCGCGAGCTCGAGGCGCGCCACCCGGCTCTGCTGAGCGCAGACTCGCCCACGCGCAGGGTCGGCGGCGAGCCCGTCGGACGCCTCGAGAAGGTCAAGCATCTCGAGCCGATGCTCTCGCTCGGCAACGTGCGCTCGCAGGAGGAGCTGCGTGCGTGGGTCGAGCGGATGCGCGGCCACCTCGCGCGCGAGGGGATCGCGGTGGCTGACTTCGAGTTCGTCGTCGAGCCCAAGATCGACGGTCTCGCGATCAGCCTCGTCTATCGCGACGGCGTGCTCGAGCGCGGCGCCACACGAGGCAATGGCGAGATCGGCGAGGACGTCACCCACAACCTGCGCACGATCGGAGCGATCCCGCTGCACGTGCACGATGCCCCGCCACTGCTGGAGGTGCGGGGAGAGGTGTACATGTCGCTCGTGGACTTCACCGCGTTGAACGAGCGCCGTGCCGAAGCGGGCGAGTCGACGTTCATGAACCCGCGCAACTCAGCCGCCGGGACGATCCGCCAGCTCGACCCCGCTGACGCCGCCAAGCGACCTTTGTCGATCTGGTGCTACCAGGTCGGCGTCACCGAGGGGCTGTCGTTCAAGGCGCACTCCGAGGCACTCGACTGGCTGCGCGACCACGGCTTCCGCGTCAACCGCGGCATCCGCGTGCTCGCCGGCGAGGAGGAGGTGATCGCCCAGTGCCTGGAGTGGGAGCGCCGGCGCGGAGAGCTCGACTTCGAGATCGACGGCGTCGTCATCAAGGTCGACGACCTCGCGCTCCAGCGCAGGCTCGGCTCGGTTGGCCGCGACCCGCGCTGGGCCGTCGCCTGGAAGTTCCCGCCGACGACCGCCGTGACGAGGCTCGAGCGGGTGATGTGGAACGTCGGCAAGTTCGGCGACCTGCGCCCGTACGCGGTGCTCACGCCGGTGACCGTCGGCGGCGTCACGATCAAGCTCGCGACGCTCCACAACGAGCAGGACATCGTGCGCAAGGACATCCGCGAGGGTGAGGACGTGATCGTCGTGCGCGCGGGCGACGTGATCCCCCAGGTCGTCTCGCCGGCGCCGCACGTGGTCGAGCACCCCGACCGGCCGCCGCAGCCGCGCCCGCCCGAGCGCTGTCCGTTCTGCGACACGAAGACGATCAAGCCGCCGGAGGGAGTGTTCACGAAGTGCCCCAACCGCGACTGCCCCGCGCGGGCGTGGCAGCTGCTCAAGCATTTCGTCTCGCGCGGGGCCATGGACATCGACGGTCTCGGCGAGAAGCAGGTGGCGCTGCTGCAGGAGCGCGGCCTCGTGCGCACCGCCGCCGACTTCTACCGTCTGCGCGAGGAGCAGCTGCTCGAGCTCGAGGGCTTCGCCGAGATCTCCGTGCGCAATCTGCTGGCGGCGATCGAGGCCTCCAAGCAACGCCCCTTCGCCCGCGTCCTCTTCGCGCTCGGTATCGAGGAGGTGGGGGAGGTGACTGCGCGCAACCTCGCCCAGGCCTTCCGCGACATCGATGTGCTGCTCGACGCCTCGCCAGAGCAGATCGCGGAAGTGCCGGGGATCGGCGAGAAGATGGCCGTCTCGATCCGCGCCCAGCTCGACGACGAGCGCATGCGCGGCCTGATCGGCGACCTTCGCGAGCTCGCGCTGCGCTTCCACGAAGCGGGCCCTGCGCCCTCGCAGGGGCCGCTCGCCGGCACGACGCTCGTGCTCACGGGCAGCATGCCCGAGTGGTCGCGAGAGCAGGCGACGCAGCGGATCACGGCGGCCGGCGGCCGCGTGACCGGGTCGGTGTCGAAGAAGACCGACTACCTCGTGGCCGGCGAGAGCCCCGGCTCGAAGCTCGAGAAGGCTGAGCGGCTCGGCGTGCCGGTGCTCGACGAAGCGGGCCTGCGCAAGCTGCTCGATCAGTAGCCGGCGATCGAGATCGCCATGTGGTCCTGGAAGACGTGCGCGGCGGTCGTGGAGATCCCGTCGGTGAAGATCGCGAACGCGAGCTGGTGGCCGCCGACCGAGTGGCAGTAGCCGACCAGGTTCGAGACTCCCGTGAGCGTGCCAGTCTTGCCCTGACAGCGCCCGGCGGCAGCCGTCCGGCGCATGCGCAGGGCGAGCGTCCCGGTGCGGCCGGCCACGGCCATGTGTTCGCGCAGCACCACTCCCAGCGGCGTCGCGGCGAGCTGCACGAGCAGGTCGGCGACCTGGTAGGGGGAGGTGTGGTCGGCCGGCGAGAGTCCTGAGCCGTCGCGGACCCGCGGGTGGACCCCGAGCAGCGCAGCGATCGTCTTCGCTACGACGGCCGCCCCGGCGGCGGTCGTGCCCGCGCCGCCGAGGCGCGCGCCGAGGTCCTTCAGGAGGGTCTCCGCGAAGAAGTTGTCAGACGGCGGCAGCATCAACCCGAGCAGCTCGGCGATCGTCGGCGAGGCCGCGACGGCGAGCTGCTGCGCTGAGGCGGGGGTGCTCGCGGCGCCGCTGGACCCGCGGATGCTGACGCCCTCGGCGGTGAGCGCCTGGCGGAGCTTGCGGGCGGCGTAGGCGGCCGGGGCGTGCGCTCCGTGTTCGCGCCCGCTCGCCCCGCGGTCGAAGGCGAGGGCGCTGAGGGTGCCTTCGAGGAACGGATCGAAGGCATAGCCGCTCGACGGCTCGCCTCGAAGCGAGTCGAAGTAGGACTCGTCGCCGTAGATCGTGCCGGTGACGTGGTGGATGCCGTCGACCCGCACGAGCTGCTCGGCGAGCGTCGAGACGCTCGTGCCGATGCCGCCGTAGTGGCTGCGGATGAATTCGCTCGAGCCGAACGTCGGGTCGCCCCCGCCGCGCAGATAGAGGTTGCCCTGCCAGGTGCCGCCGGGTGACAATGTGCCGCTCCCGTACACGGTCGTCTGCAGCTGCGCCGCGGCGCCCAGCTGCTCGAGCGCGGTCGTCGCCGTGTACAGCTTCTCGACGGAGGCGGGGGCGCGCATCGTGCTGGCGCGCTCGGAGAACAGGGGCTGACTCGTCGTGAGGTCGTAGACGTAGGCGCCGTCATGCGGCCCGGCGAGCGTCAGCTGACGGCCGAGATCCGCCTGCAGGGCGGCCAGGTCGCCGGCCGCCGGCGCCGACGCCGGTGCGAGCGCGGCGAACGAACAAAGTCCGCACAGCAGAATCGCTAGCTTCGTGGCCGTATACGGGTGCACCCGCCCGTAGAATGTCGTTGCATGGGCAAGGTTGTCAAGCTGGAACCGACCGCCAAGGGCAAGGCGCGCGCGCGACGCCTGGCGGCCCGCGGCGTCGGCCGACCGGCCTCGGTCGAGCGCCGTCGCCGTCCACGGCGCGACAAGACCGCGCTCGTCCTCGGGGGCGGGGGCTTCACCGGCGGGGTATATGAGATCGGTGCGCTGCGCGCGCTGGACCTGCTGGCGGTCAACAGCACCGTCAACAACTTCGACGTGTACGTGGGGACCTCGGCGGGTTCATTCATCGCGGCGCTGTGCGCCAACGGGGTGACCCCCGAGGAGATGATGAAGGTGGTGACCGGCCAGGGCGACCTGCCGTTCAAGGACATCGACATCGGCGATCTGCTCCGCCCCAACCTGCTCGAGTTCGCGCGCAAGGGTGCACTGATGCCGCTGCGCGCGCTCTCGCTCGCGCGCCAGCTCATCTCCCAGCCGGGGGGCGTCTCGTTGATGGACGTGGTGATGGGCCTCGCCGACAACCTCCCCTCGGGTCTCTACACCGGCGAGGGCATCGAGCGCTACCTGCGCGACGTGCTCAGCGAACCGGGGCGCACGGACAACTTCGCGGAGCTCGACTGCGAGCTCTACCTCACGGCGACCGACCTCGACACGTGCGAGCGCGTCGTGCTCGGCGTTGACGGCGCGGAAGACGTGCCGATCTCAACCGCGGTGCGGGCCTCGGGGGCCCTGCCGATGGTCTACGCACCCGTCGAGGTACACGACCGCGAGCTGATCGACGGCGGCATCGTCTCGACGACGAACCTCGACATCGCGATCCAGGCCGGGGCAAAGATGGTCGTCGTGATCAACCCGATCGTGCCCTTCATCAACGACTTCTCCACAACGGTGCAGACGCTGGGCGGAAGACGCCCGCGCCGGGTCTCGGACATGGGCTTCGCACAGATCGGATATCAGGTCTTCAAGCTCGTCGCCCATCAGCGCCTGCACGAACTCGCCAAGAGCTGGGAGGAGCGCTACCCCGGCGTGGACATAGTCCTGATCGAGCCCGAGCCGAACGACGAACTGATGTTCCAGACGTCGATGATGAGCTTCGCTTCGCGCGTGCAGATCGCACGCCATGGCTTCGAGTCGGTGACCAAGCAGCTGGCCGGCGAATACGACCGCTACCAGGCCGTTGCGGAGCGACACGGCTTCGAGATCTCGGCCAAACGCGTGCGCCAGGTCGTCGAGCATTTCGACGAGCGCAACGAGAGCGTCAGCGCCTGGCGAAAAATTCTCGAGGGAACGACCGGCGCGCTGCTGCGCCAGGCCGGCTCGGGCTGACCGCGCGCTCGGCGCGCGGGGGCGGCTGGCGCCCGCGGGTCGCTCTCCGGCGGAGAGCGACCAAACGTGTTACAGCGCTTTGTCGAGCGCGCTCAGCAGACGATCGCTGGCGGCCGCGGAGTGCAGGCCGATGCGCATGTGGCGCGGCTCGCCGAGGGCGTCGCCGGCGGCCACGAGGATGCCCGCTTGGGCCAGCCGCGCGGCGATCTCTGCGCCGTCGAGCGAGGGGTGCGCCACCCACACGAAGTTGGCCTGCGAGTCGCTCACCTCGAACCCGCGGTCGCGTAGCGCCGCGATCAGGCGCGGGCGCTCTTCGCAGATCGCGCTGACACGGCGCTCGAGCAGCTCCGAACAGCTGCGCAGCGCCTCCAGCGCGCCGGCCTGCGAGACCTCCGAGACACCGAGGTCCGGGGCGAGCTCGGCGAGCAGCTCCTCCGAGCCCGCTCCCCCGATCGCGTAGCCGATGCGCAGCCCGGCAAGGCCCCAGGCCTTCGAGAAGCTGCGGAACACGAGCAGGCGCGGGTAGCGCTCGAGCAGCGCGAGCGAAGAGCCGTCCGGCTGCGCGTCGGCGAACTCGACGAGCGCCTCGTCGAGCAGCACCGCGACTCCATCCGCCAGCCCCGCCAGCAGTCGCTCGAGCTCGCTCGTCGCGAGCAGCTCCCCGCTCGGGTCGTTGGGGCTGGCGAGCGCGATCACGCGCACCTCGGGCTCGCGGGCGGCCTCCAGGAGGGCGTCGACCGCCCCCTCGACGCGCACCGCCTGGCCGTGCGCGCGGCGGGCCATCAGCGGATACAGCGGATAGGAGGGCCAGGGGGTGAGCAGCTGCTCGGCTGGCGCGATCAGCGCGCGCGTGGCGGCGCTGAGCAGCTCGGCTGCGCCGTTACCGAGGATCAGGCGCGCGGGATCGACGCCGTGGCGCTCGGCCAGGGCGTCCCGCAGCTCGGAGCCGGCCAGGTGCGGGTAGCGATACAGACCGCGACGCGCTACGAACGTGATCGCGTTGACGATGCGGGGGTGCGGGAGCTCCGGCCAGGTCGTGTGGGAGAGGTCGAGCGTGTCGAGGCGGGTGAGCGCTTTGCGTTTGCGCTCAGCCGCCTGCTCGCGCAGGTCGGCGTTGACCTCCTCCTCGGACATCCCTTCGAACTGCCTGTAGTAGTCGAGCAGGCCCATGGCGCTCCGATCTTTCTAGCAGCGCCCGGCTAGCGCCCCGCGCGCGGCGGCAAGGCGCGCCGGAGGTGAGTGGCTCACAGCCCGCCGTTGCCGGAGACGATGCTGGAGCCGGGCCCGTGGATGACCACGAACCACACCACGAAGATCACCCCGCACACGATCGCGGTGAGCGCGAACACGCGACCGACCGCGCCCGTGCGCTGGTCGTGGCCGGCTGCGCGGCGAACGAGGATCCAGCTGCTGTCGATGCGACGCAGGAGGGCGAGTGCGCCGAACAGCAGCGCGAACAGGCCGGCGAACGCGACCAGGATGCCGACGCCGACGTTGCCAGACAGGTAGTCGGCCTGCGAGCCCAGCCACAGACAGGCGATCGGGATCGGGCCCCAGCAGAGCAGGCTCACAAACGTGATCGCCGCGAGCAGCATGTTGGCGAGCGAGCCGTCGACCCGCTGGCGCAGCTCGCCTCCGCGCTCGGGCAGCGCGCGAAAGCGCACCGGCGCCGTTCCCGGTCGGCGTCCGACGAACAGGCCGCCGTTATCGGAGGGATCGCTGCGCATCTGTACCTATGTTCGCAGCTAGTGGCCGGGCTTCACGTCAGCCGGTATACAGGGCGTCGAAAACGTCCGCGTATTTCTCGTTGACGATGTTGCGCTTGACCTTCAGCGTCGGCGTCAGCTCTCCCGTCGGCTGGGACAGGTCGTGATCGAGGATCGCGAACTTCTTGACCTGCTCGACCTGCGCGTATTTGGCGTTGACGCGATCGATCTCCTGCTGGATCAGCGCGTGGATGGCCGGGTCGCGGGAGAGCGACGGGATGTCCTCGGGGAGCCCGTGCTCACGCGCATAGATCGGGATCTCTTCCTCGTCGAGCGTGATCAGCACGACCGGGAACGGGCGCTGGTCGCCGTGCATCACCGCCTGGGAGATCCAACGGCACTGCTTGAGTTCGTTCTCGAGGTTCGCCGGGGTCAGGTTCTTGCCGCCGGCGGTGATGATGATGTCCTTCTTGCGCCCCGTGATCGAGAGGTAGCCGTCCTCGTCGATCGAGCCGAGATCGCCGGTGTGCAACCAGCCGTTCTCGACCGCGCCGAAACTGGTCGAGGCCTGGTTGTGGTAGCCGGCGAAGATGTTCGCGCCTTTGACGAGGATCTCCCCGTCGTCGGCGATCTTCAGCTCGACGCCCGGCAGGGCGCGTCCGACGGTGCCGAAGCGGTGGTTCTCGACGGTCGAGAACGTCGCCGCGGTGGCGGTCTCCGTCATGCCGTAGCCCTCCAGCACGGGCACGCCGCAGGCGAGGAAGAATTCGAGAATCTCCCTCGCGATCGGGGCTGCGCCGCTGGTCGCCTGGCGTACGTTGCCGCCGAAGATCGCGCGGACGTTTTTGAACAGCTCCTCGTCGGCCTGCTCGAACGGCGCCTTCAGCTCCTCCGGGATCTCCTCGCCGCGAGCCATCATGCTGCGCACCTTGTAGCCGAGCGCGATCGCCTCCTCGGCCTGACGGCGCTCCTCGGGCGGCTTGGCCTCGATCGCCCCGTGGGCGAGCGTGTAGATCTTCTCGAACACGCGGGGAACCGACGGCAGGTATGTCGGTTTGACCTCCATCAGCTCCGGCACGATCTGCTTGGTGTCGCCACCGAAGTACGCGAGCGTGCTGCCGAGATCGAACGTGGCGAGCTGGATGAGCAGGGCGTAGGAGTGCGCGAGCGGGAGGTAGAGGTAGATGATCTCCTCTTCGTGGATGCCGTTGGCCGCTTTGAGCATCTCCATCATCGCGCTGTAGTTGCCGTGCGTCAGCACACAGCCCTTCGGCGGCCCGGTCGTGCCGGAGGTGTAGATGAACGTGAACGGATCCTCCATGCGCACGGCCGCACGCCGGGCCTCGAGCTCAGCGGACGAGCCTCCGCGGCCTCGCTCGCGGACCTGCTCGAGCGTGACCGCCCCGAGCGCCGTGCCGGCCTCGCCGCCGGCGTCCTCCATCACGATCACCGTGCGCACGTTCGGGATCCGCTCGCGGATCTCGAGGATCTTGGCAAGCTGCGTCTCGTCCTCGCAGACGATCGCGCAAGCTTCGGAGTCGGAGATCACCCACAGGCACTCCTCGGGGGAGTTGGTCTGGTAGATCGGTACGACGACGGCGCCGGCGGAGGTCGCGGCCATGTCCGCGTAGGTCCACTCGGGACGCGTGTTGGCGAGGATGCAGATCCGCTCGCCCGCCTGTAGGCCGATGTCGATCAGGCCCAGGCCGATCTCCTGCACTGTCTCGGCGAGCTGGGCATAGGAGACGTCGTGCCAGGAGCCGTCGCGCTTGTAGCGCACGGCAACGTGATCGGCGTACTCACCGGCTGCGCGCGGGATCAGCTGCGCAATCGTCTGCGACCCCGTTATCGACGCCGTGGCCGTGGCCTCCATCTGGACTCCCTCCTCGAAGAACGAAACGAGCCTCTGATGTTAGAGCGTGGACGTCTCGTTTGGCTCGCCCGCGTGGCTCGGCGCAAGCGTGCGCCGCCAAGCTCCCAACGGCGCTGTCAGAGGGGGTTGGGAACATCGAGGAAGACGTGGCGGATGCCGAAGCGCCCGGCCAGATGCTCGCCGAGGCGGCGGACCCCGAAGGTCTCCGTCGCGTAGTGGCCGGCGGCGATCAGGTGCAAGCCCAGCTCGCGCGCGGTGGCCATCGCGCGCTCGGGAGCTTCGCCGGTCAGGAGCGCGTGCGCGCCCGCGTGTGCCGCGTCCTCGAGGTAGTCCGCGCCGGCGCCCGAGACGATCGCGAGGCGGCTGACGAGCGCCGGCCCGGCGTCGAAGACGATCGGCTCACGCGCCGTGATCGACGCGACCCGCGCGAACAGCTCGGCGGCCCCGATGCCCGCGTCGGGCAGGGTCGCGAGGAAGCCGATCGGCTCGCCGCGATGCAGCGCGAAGGGCTCCACCTCGACTGCCCCAAGCGCGCGCGCGAGCAGCGCGTTGTTGCCGAGCTCCGGGTGTGCGTCGAGCGGCAGATGGTAGGCGGCGAGGCCGATGCCCGCGTCGAAGAGGATGCGCAGTCGATGCGCAAGCCGCGCGTCGAGCGCCCGCACCCCGGGATCCCAGAAGAGCCCGTGGTGCACCACCAGCAGCTCCGCGCCCTCGGCCGCCGCGAGCTCGAACAGCTCTGCGTGCGCCGAGACGCCCGTCGCGATCGTCGCGACCCGCGCGGGCCCAGGCACCTGGAGTCCGTTGACGCAGTGGTCGGCGAAGCGCTCCGGCTCGAGCAGCCGATCGAGCTCCTCCATCACCTCGCTGAGCGCCGCGGTCATGCGCACGCTCTCCCGGACGGCCTCATGGCCGCGAAGATAGCGGGCGCGCAGCTGTGTGATACTTGCGGGCAACATCGGGGCGTGGCGCAGCCTGGTAGCGCGCACCGTTCGGGTCGGTGAGGTCCCGAGTTCGAATCTCGGCGCCCCGATTGGTTAGTGTTTGGCGAAGGCCAGCAATGGCGGGCGAAAACCGCTGAAAACATGGGGGATCGGCGTCGGTCGTTTCGAACGCTCGCTGCGCCTGCCGGCGATACGCGTCCGGGTCGATTATTCCTAGCGGCTCTCAATGCACGGCGTGTCGCGCGTGCAACGCCTGAAACGCGGGGAAGCTGCCGCTGCGGGTGACGATCCTTGCGTGCGGGTGCTGGGCTTGCGCATCGAACCACGTTTTAGCTGCGGAAGCCACGATTTGCTGGTAATCGAGCATCCTCGCGCGCGCCAAGACCGCCGCGTGCCTGCCCGGTTCGGTGTCGATGAGTTCCTGTGTGTGCGGAAGGAAGCGGTGGGGATCGACGGTCGCGACGAGCTTCGCCCGAGTCCCGTCAACCGACGCAGTCGGCTTGCTTTCAAGCTTCCAGTTTCCAGAGGCATCGCGGCCAGCGAGCCGAACTCGCCCAGCTTCGTAGAGGCTGCGAAATAGGCGGACCCCCCCAAACCCGGACACCTCCAGGCCGCCCATCGACCAGCTGGTCGCGACATCGTATGGGACC
>DASZNB010000038.1:0-22085 GCA_035551395.1 Solirubrobacteraceae bacterium
GCCGGTCGATGATCACGGACACGTTCTCGTCGTCCTTGTAGTGCGCGACGAGCTTGTCGTACAGGTTCTCGGCGAGGGGACGTGGCACGACGCAGTAGATCATTCGGCCACCGATCTTACTCCCCGTGGCCGATTTGGCAAGTCTGCCGGCCCCGTCAGGCGGCGAGGGACAGCGCGCCGGTATCCGCCACGATTGCGTTGGCGGCGCGCTCCTCGCGCGTAAGCTCGCTCAGCTCGGTGCCCTGCGCGAGGACACGCGCCTGCACGGGCTCCTCGCTGAGGTCCACCTCGTAGCGGTACCAGGACAGCTCCCATGCGACGACGATCCGCACGACGCTCGCGAGATGCTCGGCCGAGCGGACGTTCACCTCGGGCGCGCCGAGCGAGCGGGCCACGCCGGCGATGCGCCGGGGGAACTCGCTGGCGTTGAAGACTTCGAGCGCTCGCTCGGCGTGGCTGCTCGGCCGTGACTCGCCGGCCGCGCCGGGATCGCCGTCCGCCGGCTCCGCGCGAGGCAGCGCCGGGACCGGCGCCGCGCCCGCGCTCCCGTAGCCGTCGAGGAAGTCATAGGGCTGATCCTCACTCCCGCCTGCGCCGGCGGGCGCCGCTGGCGCGCCGGGCTCGGCGGCGATCACGGGTTCGTCGGCATCCGCCGGCCGGGCGGCCTGACGCAGGCGCTCGAGGAAGCTGCGCCCGCGACGCGCGCGCAGCGGCGGCAGGCTCAGCGAGTGGCTGTCGCGCTCGCGCATCCACCCCTCGTGCGCGGCGCGCGGCGCGCACAGCTCACAGACCGTCCGCCGCCTGCCGGCTGCGAGGAAGATGTCCGCGTGCTCGCCGCGCAGCAGCCTGCGCTCGCAGACGTCGCAGGCCACATCGGGCTGGGATGTGACGATCGTGCGGGTCGCCATGGCTTACCAGGGTAGCCGGGCGCGAGGGTGTGCGCGGCGTGCCACGCTCAGGCGTGTGCGGCGTGGCCCTCGGCCCCGATCCTCTCGACGATCTTCTCCGCGAGCTGCGCGGGGAGCTCCTCGTAGCGCAGGAACTCCATCGTGTAGTCCCCCTGCCCGGCGGTGATCGAGCGCAGATCGGGTGCGTAGCTCAGCATCTCCGCCATCGGCACCTCGGCTTTGATCTCGGTCATGTCGCCGACCGGCTCCATCCCCTGCGGGCGTCCGCGGCGACCGTTGAGATCGCCGATCACGTCCCCGACGTGGGCCTCGGGCACGGACAGCGTGACGAGCATGATCGGCTCCAGCAGCGCCGGATCCGCCTGCTCGAGCGCCTCGCGCATCGCCTGCGCCCCCGCGAGCTTGAAAGCGATCTCCGAGGAGTCCACCGAGTGGTGTGCGCCGTCGAACAGCCTCACCCGCACCCCCTTGACCGGATAGCCGGCCAGCACGCCCGCCTGCATCGTCTCGCGCACCCCCTTTTCGACCGCGGGGATGAACGAGCTCGGGATCACGCCGCCCTTGATGTTGTCGACGAACTCGAACCCTTCGGGGTCCTCGCTCCCGGCCAGCGGGTGGATCTCGATCCGGCAGTCGCCGAACTGGCCGCGTCCGCCGGACTGCTTCTTGTGGCGTCCATGCGCCTTTGCGACGCGACGGATCGTCTCGCGGTATGGCACGCGCGGCGGCTTCAGCGTCACCTCGACGCCGAAGCGCTCGCGCAGGCGATCGACGATCACCTCGACGTGCACCTGCGAGAGCCCCGCGACAATCTGCTCGCCGGTCTGCTGGTCGCGGTGCAGGTCGATCGTCGGATCCTCCTCCTGCAGGCGGTGCAGCGAGGTGAACACCTTGTCCTCATCGCCGCGGCTCTTGGGCGCGATCGCGAAGGCCATCACCGGTGCCGGAAGCTTCAGCCTCGGCATCTCGACCGGCTCGTCGCGCGCCGCCAGCCAGTCTCCCGCGCGCGTCTCCTTGAGCTTAGCGACGGCGCCGATGTCACCGGGTCCGAAGGCGCTCGCCGCGACGACCTCCTTGCCGACGAAGCTGACGAGCTGGCCGATGCGCTCCTTGGCGTGGGCGTGGGTGTTGAGCACGTGGCTGTCGGCCGAGAGCACGCCCTGGTAGACGCGCAGCAGGTTGATGCGACCCGCGTAGCGGTCGGCGCGCGTCTTGAAGACGTAGGCGAACAGCTCGCCGTCCTCGGAGGCGGACAGCTCGAGCTCCCCGAGCGCAAGGGCACCGTGCTTGACGGGCGACGGAAGGTCCTCGACGATCGCGTCGAGCAGGCGTGAAGTGCCGAGATTGCGCGTCGCCACTCCGCAGACCACCGGGAAGATCTTGCCGTGGTTGGTGCCCTCCTTGAGCGCCCCGACGACCTCCTCGTGGGAGATCTCCTCGCCCTCCAGGTAGCGTTCCATGAGAGCGTCTGAGACCTCGCAGACCTCGTCCATCAGTTTCTCGCGGTGGGTCTGCGCGAGCTGGGCCTGCTCGGCGGGGATCGGGATCTCGCTCCACCCGCCGCGCTCGGCGGAGTCCTGGCGGAAGGCCTTCATGTCGACGAGGTCGATCACGCCGTCGATCTCGTGCTCGGCGCCGATCGGTATCTCGGTCGCCACCACGTGCGGCCCGAAGGCCCGCTTGAGCTGCTCGAGCGCGCGGAAGAAGTCTGCTCGCTCGCGGTCGAGCATGTTCACGAACAGCATCCGCGCGATGTCCAGCTCGGCCGCGCGCGCCCACAGCCGGCTCGTCGAGACCTCGACGCCCATCACCGCGTTGACGACGAAAACGGCCGACTCGCACACGCGCAGGGCGCCGAGCGCGTCGGCCACGAAGCTCGGCTCGCCGGGCGTGTCGAGAAGGTTGATCTTGCGGCCCTGCCACTCGCACGAGCTGAGCGTCGTGGAGATCGACATCTGGCGCGCCTGCTCGTCCGGATCGCTGTCGGACACCGTGCTCCCGTCGGGCACGCAGCCGAGCCGTCGGCTGGCACCGGACTCGAACAGCAGCGCCTCGTGCAGGGAGGTCTTGCCGGCCCCGCGGTGGCCGACCAGGGCGACGTTGCGAATCCGGTCCGCCGGTGGGCGATCTCCGTTGCCTCGCATGCGTATCTCCTTCCTCGGGCTGTGCGGCCACCATATCGCCCGGGGCAAGCCGTGGCTAGGGGCCGGCGCGGCGCGAGGCTCAGGCGTCGAAGGACTCGTCCTGCATGCGCGAGCGCAGGCGCAGGACGGCCTTCGTGTGCATCTGGGAGACGCGCGACTCGGTCACGCCGAGAACCTCACCGATCTCGCGCAGAGTCAGGTTCTCGTAGTAGTAGAGCGCGATCACGAGCTTCTCGCGCTCGGGCAGCATCGCGATCGAGTCGGCGATCCGGTCCTTCAGGTCGCCGAGGTCGAGCGCGCGGGCGGGGTCCGGCGCACCCGGGTCCTCGATCGTGTCCATCAGCGAGACCTGGTCGCCACTGGAGTCCGACACGCTCCACAGCTCGTCCAGGGCGACGATCGAGGAATGCGAGATAGCCAGCAGCGAGTCGTTGAGTTCGTCCACCGTGATGCCCATCTCGGCCGCGATCTCCTGGTCGGTGGGAGCGCGCTGGAGCGTGTGCTCGAGCTTTGCGTTGGCGCGCTCGACTTCGCGGGCGCGGGCGCGGACGCTGCGCGGAACCCAGTCGAGCGAGCGCAGCTCGTCGATGATCGCGCCCTTGATGCGCATGATCGCGTAGGTCTCGAACTTGATGTCGCGCGACAGGTCGAAGCGCTCGATCGCCGATATCAGGCCAACCAGGCCGTAGGAGATCAGGTCGGCCTCCTCGACGTGCGGCGGCAGCCCCGCGGCGGTGCGCCCGGCGACGTACTTGACCAGCGGCGAGTAGGCGACGACGAGCCGCTCGCGAACCCGGTGGTCTCCATCACTCTTATAGCGCCGCCAGAGTTCGCGCAGCTCGATCGGTTTGACGTTCGTCTCCAGGGCTTTTCCCCCCTGTTCAGGCCCGAGGGTGACTGCGCGCGTAGGCGCTTCTGAGCCTCGCTGACTCTACCCGAGTGTAAATCTGGGTGCTCGACACGCTGGCGTGGCCCAGCATCTCCTGGATGCTACGCAAGTCCGCACCACCGTCTAGGAGATGCGTGGCGAAGCTGTGGCGCAGCGCGTGCGGCGAGCTGCCCTCCCCGGCACCCGTGCGCCGGGTCCAGGTGCGCAGCCGGCGGCGTACGTCACTGGTACCGAGCGCCCTGCCGGTCTTTGACAGGAACAGAGCGTCGCCCCTCCGTGCATCCCCCCGCGCGGGCGGCGAGCCGCCTGCGCGCCGGCCGGCCGGGGCGGGTGCGCACAGCACCGGGCGGGCACGCTCGAGATAGGACCGCACCGCGGCCAGCGCCGGCTCGCCGACGGGCACGAAGCGCGTCTTGCGTCCCTTGCCCTCGACCCGCAGCTGCTCGGCGTCGTGGTCGACGTCGGCGGTGTTCAGAGACACGATCTCCTCCGCCCGCAGCCCGCAGGAGTAGGCCAGCTCGAACATCGCCCAGTCGCGCAGGGCGAGCGGTCCAGCGTCGAGCGCCGGTATGCCGTCGAGCAGGCGCGCGGCCTCGCGGGCGCTCAGTACCCGCGGCAGGTGCTCGCCGCGGCGCGGGCTCGAGACGAGGTCGGCCGGGTTCTGCGCGATGCGGCCACGCTCGCGCTGGCTCGAGAAGAGGGCGCGCAGGGCCGCCAGCTTGCGCGCAGACGTGCTTGGTGCGGCGCCGAGCTCGGACAGGTGCGCGATGTACCGGCGCAGCGGCTTGGGTCCGACGTCCTCCGGGGCGAGCGCCTGCGCGCCTGCCCAGGCGGCGAACTGCCGCAGATCGGCGCGGTAGGCGCGCACCGTGCGCGGGGCGCAGTCGCGCCGCAGGAGATCCTCCTCGAGCGACGCGATCGCCTCCGACCAGGCGTGCGCTAGCGGCTCGCTTGGCGGCGCGGAGAGCTCCGGTTGCACTGACATCCCCCGCAACATTTCGCCACCCGCGTCGCGGCGCCTGCCTGCGATGGGCATCGCGCGCGTGGCGCTGGAGTAGATTCACGTCGATGAGCGCCACCAGTCCGCCCCCGGCCGCCGGCCGGCGCTCCTCGGCCAGCCACGTTTCCGCAGGCGCGGGCAACGCCTACGGCCCCGTCGGGCGCTCACCCTGGCTGGATGTCGACTGGCGCGAGCATCAGCGCTGGATCGTCGTCGACGGCGAGACGATCAACACGATCGTGCTCGGCGAGGGGCCGCCGCTGGTGTTCGTCCACGGCCTGTCCGGGTGCTGGCAGAACTGGCTCGAGCAGGTGCCGGTGCTGGCGCGCGAGCACCGCGTCGTCACGCTCGATCTGCCGGGCTTCGGCAGCTCGCCGATGCCCCTCGGCGAGATCTCGATCTCCCGCTACGCCCGCCTGCTCGACGGCCTGCTCGACCAGCTCGGCATCGACGCCGCCGCCGTCGTGGGCAACTCGATGGGCGGCTTCATCGCGGCCGAGCTCGCGATCGCCTACCCCCAGCGGGTCGAGCGCGTGGTGCTGATCTCGGCGGCCGGAATCTCGACGTACGCCGACCCGCGCACGGCGCGGGCGCTGCCCACGCTCCGTCGCGGCGAGCGCATACTCGCGGCCAGCGCTGCGTGGCTGGCATCGCGCTCGGACACCGTCGCGCGCCGCGCGCGCCTGCGCCAGGCAACGCTCGCGCTCGTCGTCCGCCACCCCGGGCGCCTGCCCGCTCCGCTCGCGGCCGAGCAGCTGCGCGCGGCGGGCAAGCCCGGCTTCGTGCAGGCGCTCCAATCGATCCTCGACTACGACTTTCGCGACCGGCTGCCGGAGATCGCCTGCCCCACGCTGATCGTCTGGGGCGACGGCGACCGGCTGATCAACATGCGCGACGCCGGCGTCTTCCTCGACCTGATCCCTGGCTCCCGCCTGGTCATCTTCGAGGACACCGGCCACATGGCGATGCTCGAGCGCCCCGCGCCCTTCAACGCGCTGCTGCGGGGTTTCCTGGCCGAGTGAGGCTCAGCTCGTGGTGGCGCCTTCGGCGGCGCTTCCGACGAGCTTGGCGTACTTCTGAATCGCCACGTCGACGTGCTGGTCGGCGCGCCGGGCCGGGGAGTAGGCCGCGACGCGCTCGGCGATCTGCGCATCTGAGAGAGCGACGTCCAGGCGCCGGGAATCGACGTCGATGGTGATCTGATCGCCGTCGGCGATCGCGGCGATCGGCCCGCCCTTGACCGCCTCCGGGGCGACGTGGGCCGCCATGAAGCCGTGCGTGGCGCCGGAGAAGCGCCCGTCGGTGATCAGCGCGACCGTCTCCCCCAGGCCCTCCCCGACGAGGGCACCGGTGACCGCGAGCATCTCGCGCATGCCCGGTCCCCCGATCGGCCCCTCGTTGCGGATCACGACGACGTCGCCATCCTCGATCTGCCTGGCGAGCACGGCGGCCATCGCCGCCTCCTCGCCGTCGAACACGCGCGCAGGTCCCGTGTGGAGGCGGCGCTCGTGGCCGGCGAGCTTGACCACGCATCCGTCGGGGGCGATGTTGCCGCGCAAGATCGCGAACCCGCCGGTCGCTTTCAACGGCTCCGCGAGCGGCAGGACCACGCGCTGGCCGTCGGTCTCCTGTGCCTCGGCCGCGTGTTCCCCGATCGAGCGGCCGGTGACGGTCGCGGCGTCGCCGTGCAGCACGCCGGCTTCCAGCATCCGCTTGAGGACGAGCGGAACGCCACCAGCCGCATAGAGATCCGTCGCGGCGTATCGGCCGCCGGGCTGCAGGTCGCACAGCAGCGGGGTGCGCTCGGAGATCCGGTCGAACTCGTCGATCTCGAGGGGAACGCCCATTTCCCTGGCGACGGCGAGCAGGTGCAGCACGCCGTTCGTCGAGCCCCCGCTCATCGCAACCCCGGCGATCGCGTTTTCGAGACCGTGCTTGGTGATGATGTGGCTCGGGCGCTGACCGCGGCGCAGGACGTCCATGACCAGTTCGCCGACCTGGACGGCCACCGCGAGCTTGCGCCCGTCCTCGGCGGGCACCATCGCCGAGCCGGCGGGGGAGATCCCGAGCACCTCAAAGGCCATCGCCATCGTGTTCGCGGTGAACTGGCCGGCGCAGGCTCCCGCGCCGGGCGAGGCGACCTCCTCGAGCTCGTGCAGCTCGGCCTCGGTGATCTTGCCGGCGGCGTAGGCACCGACGGCCTCGAAGACCTGCAGGATGGTGACCTCCTGGCCCTTGAACCAGCCGGGACGGATCGATCCTCCGTAGAGCATCAGGGACGGCACGTCCAAGCGCGCGAGCGCCATCACGGTGCCGGGGATCGTCTTGTCGCAGCCGGAGATCGTGACGAGGGCGTCGAACGCGTGTGCCGAGGCGACCAGCTCGATCGAGTCGGCGATCAGCTCGCGCGAGACGAGCGAGGCGCGCATGCCGGCGGTGCCCATCGTGATCCCGTCTGAGATCGCGATCGTGTTGAGCTCCATCGGCGTTCCGCCGGCGTTGCGGATGCCCTCCTTCACCTTCGCCGCGAGCACGCGATTGTTGAAGTTGCAGGGCATCGTCTCGATCCACGAGTGCGCGACGCCGACGATCGGCTTGGCGAGATCCTCCGCCGAGTAGCCGATCCCGTGCAGGTACGCGCGCGCGGCCGCGCGCTCGGGACCATCGGTGAGGGCGCGGCTGCGGTGCTTTACGTCGAAGGCGCCCGTCGGACTCACGCGGCGCGCACGTTATCGCGCCGAGCGATCCGCGCTCGGCGCGCGTCCGGCGACGGCGCGAGCGCCACCCTGCTCGCGCGCTGGCGCTCCCACTGCGCCAGCCGCGCGAGGTCGCGCCGGACCCGCTCCGGGTCGATCTGGCGCCCGGGCAGGTGCATGTTCGCCTCGCCGACGAGGCGCCGCTCGTCCGCCGTCAGCGCCATCCACTTCGCCAGCACGTCGTCGGAGTGCGGCAAGCGCGCGCTGCCGTAGGGCTTGGAGTTGTCGGGAAACGCGACGCAGTACTCGTTGAGCAGGGCGCCTGTCGCGGGGACGTAGGCGACGATCGGCTTGTGGGGGTAGATCAGGTAGGCGTAGCCGGGCTCACGACCGTCGCCGGGATCGCTCAGGCCGCCCCACACGCGCAGGAAGCCGAGCTCGCGGTACATCGCCCAGTCGTGCTCGTCCACGCACGAGCGCAGCAGCACACGCGCGCGCTGCTCGGCGCGCCGTTCGCGGCCAGGGTCATAGCCGCCGGCGGAGCCTTCCCGCCTGCGCGCCAGCACGCTCGCCCGGGTCCGCGCGAGGGCGCCCGCGAGCGTCGGGCGCGCGAGCTCCCACACGAGCACGACGAGCAACACCCCGCCGGTGCCCAGTGCGAGCGCCATCGTCGCTAGCGGCTTGCCCCGGGCGCGCCGCCCGCGGCCCGTGGGAAGAAGATCACGCGCTCTGCGTCGCGCGGCACCTCGTCGAAGCTCCTGACCATCTCCGCCTCGCGGCGGCCGCCCTCGGCCTGCGTCGGCACAGCTGCCCACATGCCGGCGTCGAGCTCCGCTCGAAACGCCTCGATCAGCTCGCGCTCCTGCTCGGCGACGGCCACGTCGCCCTCCGCGATGACGATCTCACCGTGACCCGGCTTCATGCGCAGAAGCTTCATCGCAACTCGATTATGGCAAACAAGCGCCCAGCCATCTCAGCTCTGGCTGATGGCAAACAAGCGCCCAGCGATCTCAGCTCTGGCGCAGGCGCGCGAGCCCGAGCACGTCGACCGGCCCGGGACCGGAGCCGACGTCGCGCAGCCCGCCAGCCACGGCGGCACCGGCGAGCGACCTGGCGATACGCGCGGCCTCGAGCGGCGTGCGTCCGAGCGCGAGCCCGGCCGCGAGCACCGAGGAGTGAGTGCAGCCGGAGCCGTGCGCCGCACCGTCGGGGTGACGCTCGCCGTCGATGTTCACGGGCGCGCCGTCGCCGGCGGCCGCGAGGAACAGGTCACTCGCCCGCTCGCGGTGCCCGCCGGTGATCAGGACCGCGGCGGGACCAAGCGCGAGCAGCGCGCGCGCGAGCCCCTCTGCCTCGCCGCGCTGCTCGTGCCCAGGCGTCCCGGCGCCAGTGAGCGCTCGCGCCTCGGGCAGGTTCGGGGTCAGCACGGTCGCCCGTGGCAGGATCTGCTCGATCAGCGCTCGCTGCGCGGCCTCGTCGAGCAGGCGCGCGCCCGACTCCGCGACCATCACCGGGTCGACGACCACCGGGGTCGCGGCGGGCAGCTCCTCGAGGGCTTCGGCGACCGCCCGCGCGACGTCCGCGGTGCCGAGCATGCCGACCTTGACCGCATCCGGGGGGATGTCCTCGATCACCGCCCGCACCTGCGCGAGGACGATCTCCGGGTCGACCGGCAGGATCGCGCTGACCCCCACGGTGTTCTGCGCGGTGACCGCGGTGATCGCGCTCGTGCCGTGCACACCGCAGCGAGCGAAGGCCTTCAGATCGGCTTGGATGCCGGCGCCGCCGCCCGAGTCCGAGCCGGCGATCGTCAGCGCCGTCGGCGTCCTCACCGGGGTCGTCGGCGCGCCGGGAAGATCGAGTAGCTGCCGATCGCGGTCACGAGCAGGCGGCCGTCCTCGTGGTGCACCTCGCTGCGCAGAACCGCGGTGCTGCGGTTGCGCCTGTCGAGAATCGTGCGGCAGACGATCTCGCCCGCGACGGCCGTCTGGATGTAGTTGACCGAGATGCCGATCGTCGCGATGTGCTCCTGCTCGCTCGTCTGCGCCCACAGCGTCGAGCCCATGCAGTAGTCGACGAGGGCATACGTGACGACGCCCGAGAGCAGGCCACCGCGGTTGATCAGCTCGGGGCGGATCGTGAGGCGAATGGTCTGAGGATCCTCCCAGCGCATCCCGATGAAGCTCGTGATGCCGTCGAACCCGCCGACGCCCTCGGTAGGGGTCGCCGGACCGTCCCCGCCGGCCGGCGCGGGCTCGCCGTCGTGCGGATCTGGGGCGTCGTCGGGCATTGGCGGCAGGCTACGCGAGCGGAGCACGCCTTGCGCCCCGGCGAGCGGCGCGGTCCGGCGCGACCGCGCCCTGCGATTGTGAAGATCCTGCCAACCGGCAGCGCGCGGCGCGGTTCGCGCTACTCTCGAAATAGTGCCCTTGAGTATTGTCCATGTTCTGGATAGACTTAGTGAAGATGGCCTGGTCGGTCACGATCCGGTTGGACACACCCGCGCGTGGCGGGACGGGAGCGTCGTGGCATTCGGCCGCGGCGACCGGCGCGCGCGAGCGATGTCCGCTACGGATCTGACGCCTTCTCGAGCGACCTCCCGCCGTGGTAGCAGCCCGACCTCGACGGCCCACATCGAAGCCGCGGCGGCGCCCCCCGCCGCCGCGAACGGCACTCACCTCGATCCAGGAGAGACCATCATGCCCCGCATCATCGTCACGACTGACTCATCGCAGCGCCCCGACAGCGACTCGGTCCTACTCGACGAGAGCGTGCGCTCGGTGCACCTGAGCACCGGCCACGCTGCGTCGCAGCTGGTCGAGCGCCTGGCCTGGGCGATCAGCGACGCCGAGGACGCGGAGAGCTCGCGTCCGCGGCAGCGCCGCACGCTCGATCACGCCACCCCAGCAGGGCGCCGCGCGAGCACGCACAGCTACAGCGGGCAGACCGTCCGCGCATAGCCCGACCGCGACGCTGAGGATCGCGGGCGCGCCGCACACCAGGCGGCGCGCCCGCGACCGGTCATTCACACGGCGCTGTCCGCGCCGCGGCCAGCTCGCGCCCGCCGCGCCGCGCATCCCGCGCGGCCTCGCGTTTCGTCCCAGGCGCCGCCTAGCGTGGGAGCGTGCATCCAGACGCCAGGCCTGCGCGCTCCTCAGCGCCCCCCGCGATCCGCGGCCCGGGCGCTCGGCGCAGCCTCGGCGCGCTCGGCGAGGAGCTCGCGGCCGCCCATCTCAGGCGGCTCGACTTCGCGGTCCTGGCGCGCAACGTGCGCACCCGTCACGGCGAGATCGACCTGATCGCGTGCGACGGCAGCGTGCTCGCGTTCGTCGAGGTCAAGACGCGCCGCGCGAGCTCCGGCACGACCGCGGGGCCCGGCCCCGATCCGCTCGCCGGCCTCGGCGTGCGCCAGCGCGTGCGCCTTCGCCGGCTGGCCGCGGCGTGGCTCGCGGACGGCGCCGCGCACCGGCCGACCGCGCGGACGATCCGCTTCGATGCGATCGGCGTCACCGTCGATCGCCGCGGTCGCCTGCTGCGCCTCGAGCACCTCGCGGGCGCCTGGTAGCAGTTGCGCCGCAGGCAGCGAGCCGGGGCGGTCGATCCCGGACCTCGCCCGGCCGCCGGCCCAGCCGAAGATCGGCTTCCTACAGCGCGAGCTGTTGGTAGGCGAGCGACTGGAAGCTCATGCGGTGCAGCGGCGAGACGCCGTTGCGAAGGATCGCCTCGCGGTGCGAGGGGGTCGAGTAGCCGACGTGCTCGGCGAAGCTCCAGCCGGGGTGCCGGAGGTCGGCGTGGCGCATGTAGCGGTCACGCGTCACCTTCGCGACGATCGAGGCGGCCGCAATCGCGGCGCTGGTCGCGTCGCCGTCGACGATCGCGCGTTGCGGACGCTCGAACTCCGCCACCGAGAAGCCGTCCACCAGGCACAGCACCTCGCCGGGAGCTCCGTCGGTGACACCGCGCAGGGCGTCGCGCAGCGCGGCGAGGTTCGTCTTGTGCAGGCCGCGAGCGTCGATGCCACGCACGCAGCGCGAGACCACGTGGACGCGGGCCGCGCTGCGCAGCACGAGTGGATAGAGCTCCTCACGCCCCTCCGGGCTGTGCTGCTTGGAGTCGTTCAGCGCGCTCAGCGAGCGCAGCTCGCGCGTGGTCAGCGCGTCGTAGTCGAACAGCACCGCCGCCGCCACCAGCGGCCCGGCCAGGCAGCCACGGCCGGCCTCGTCGGCGCCGGCGAGGTAGCGCTGGCCGAGGCGACGGTCGAAGGCGAACAGGCGCTGACCGCTGCCTGCACGGCGGGTGCGCCGGCGTGCACGCGCCGAGGCGCGGGCGCTGCGCTTCGAGGATGTCGGGACGGCCATGGCGCGCGTCGGCGCACCGTCGCTAGAAGATGCCGATTCTGTCGGGTGGCCAGTAGGTGGCGATGGCTCCTCCGATGACCCAACCGGTGGGGACTGGTCCCCAGAACCTGCTGTCGTCGGATTCGCCACGATTGTCGCCCATCATGAACCAGTGACCGGCGGGAATCTTGATCGGCGTCGGGAAGTTGCACTCCGGGTTGCCGCCGCACTGGCGAATGTAGGAGTCCTTCTCGGCCACGAACGTCGTCTTGCCGCGCGCCTTGCGGAAGACGTGACCTTCGCGGATGTAGATTTCGTCACCCGGCCCGCCGACGATCCGCTTGATGAAGTTGACGCTCGATTTCCTCGGTATCGGCTGCGAGCAGGCTTCGCCGCCCAGCTTGATCGTGTGGGCGGTCGGGCCGCATTGCTCCTGCTCGGCGCCTTCGGGCGGGTGGAAGACGGCGATCTCGCCGACATGCGGTTCGCTGAAGTCCATGCCGATGCGGTTGACGAGGACCCGCTGGCCGACCGACAGGGTCGGCTCCATCGAGCCGCTCGGGATGCGGTAGGGCTTGACGATCCACGCCTGGATCGCGAGCGCGAGTCCGAGTGCCACGGCGATGATCACGACGAGCTCGACGATCGAGCTCGTGAGCGATTTGGATCGCTTCTTGGCGGGCTTCGTCGCGGTGCTCACGCCGGTTGGTCGGCGGCAGCGTCCTGCTCGACGTCGCCGGCATCGGAGGAGGATCCCCCCGCGTCCGCAGACGCGTCATTCTCGCCAGAGCCGTCGGGCGCGGCGTCCGCCTCGGGCGCGACCGCGTCCGCCGGCGCGTTGGCCTGCTCGGCCGTCGCCGCGGGCTCGGCCGTGTCCGCCGTCGGGCCGGCCTGCTCCTGAACGGGGGACTCGACGGCACCGTCGCCGACCTGCTGGCCGGCCTGCTCGGCGACCGCCTCCTCCGCGGTCATGCCGTCCGCGTCCGTCGCCTCGTCGGGCTCATGCAGCAGGCCGGGCTGAACAGCCTCTTCGGGCCCGGTGTAGCGGCGCTCGCGCACGCGAGCGCGCTTGCCGACGCGTTCGCGCAGGTAGTAGAGCTTCGCGCGCCGCACGTCGCCGCGCGCGGCGACCTCGATGCGCTCGATCTTGGGCGAGTGCACGGGGAACATCCGCTCGACGCCGACGCCGAAGGACTGCTTGCGCACGGTGAAGGTCTCGCGGGCACCGTGGCCCTGGCGCTTGATGACGACGCCCTCGAACACCTGGACGCGGCTACGCGCGCCCTCGACCACCTGGAAGTGGACCTTGACGCGGTCGCCGGGCGTGAAGTTCGGGACGCGGCGCAGCTGCGCGCGCTCAATGGTTGCGATGACGCTGCTCATGGAGTGAAGGACGCGCGCCTGATCGACCTGTTGGAGCCTCCACGATGGAGCGCTCGGCCGGCGCGAGGCAGCAATGGTAGCGAACCGCGACCGCGCCACGCCTCAACAGGCGCCCGGATCAGCCGTGATCGGCAGGCGAATCGAGCGCCGCTCCACGCTCGCGGCTGCGCTCGCGTCGCCACTCCGCGATGCGCCCGTGATGCCCCGACAGCAGCACCTCGGGCACGCGCCAGCCGCGGTACTCGGCCGGACGCGTGTAGTGGGGATACTCGGGGTCCCCGCCGAGCGCGGGGCTGAAGGACTCCTCGGCAAGCGACTGCTCGTCGCCGAGCGCGCCGGGGAGCTTGCGCAGGACCGCGTCACAGAGGACCATCGCCGCCAGCTCGCCGCCGCTGAGCACGTAGCGGCCGATCGAGACGACATCACTCGCGAAGTGCTCGAGGATGCGCTCGTCGAAGCCCTCGTAGCGGCCACACAGGAGCGTCAGCTCGGGCTCACCCGCGAGCTCCTCGACGAGTGCGTCGTCGAGCATGCGCCCGCCCGGGGCGAGCGCGATCACGCGCCGGCGCTCGCGCAGGACGAGGGGGTCGACGCCGTAGTGACCGCTGAGCGCGCTGTCGAGGACGTCCACCCGCAGCACCATCCCGGCGCCCCCGCCGAAGGGGGTGTCGTCGACCTGGCCGCCGCTGAGCCGCGTGTGCTCGCGCAGGTTCACGTACTCGAGACGCGATCCGCCGGCGAGCGCGTTGGCGACGTGCCGTTGGGTGGCGAACCACCCGAACCAGTCGGGGAACAGCGTGAAGACGTCGATGTTCACGCTTGGCCCTCGCCCTCCGGGGACCCGTGCTGGGCGCGACCCCGGGGAGCAGCGAGGTTGAGGAAGCCGAGGTCGACGTCGATGCGGCGCGCCGCGGCGTCGACGGAGCGCACGGCGTCTTTGACCATCGGCACGAGCACGGGCTCGCCGCCTTCGGCCGGAAGCACCTCGAGCGCCTCGCACGAGGGCAGCTCGAGCAGGCGCGTGACGGTGCCGAGCAGCGTGCCCTGATCGGCGACGGTGCAGCCCTCGAGTTCGTGCGCCCACCATTCGCCCTCGCCGAGCACGGGCGCGTCGCGTGGCTCGACGCTCAGCTCGGACCCGCGCAACGCCTCCGCACCCTCGCGGTCATCGACGCCCTCGAGGCGCACGATCGGGTGCCGGTCGGTGCCGGCGCGGCGCACGATCACGGTGCTCGTCGCGCCCACGCTGACGTCCGTGCCGAGCGTCAGCATGCGAGCGCGCGGACGGGTGACGTAGAAGCTGCCGTCGAGGCCGTGCGCACGTCCGACGCGCCCGACCACGAGGATGGCGCCGGAGCCCCCGCCGCCTCTGCCCGCGCCACCGCTGCCCTCCTCGCCGCCTCTGCCCGCGCCACCGCTGCCCTCGCCACCGCTGCCCTCGCCACCGCTGCCCTCGCGGCCGCTGCCCGCCAAGCCGCCGTCCGGCCCGGTCAATCGACGATGTCGACGAGCACGTGGCTGCCCTCGCCGGCGGCTGCGGCTTTGACGACCGTGCGCAGGGCGTGCGCGGTGCGGCCACCGCGGCCGATCACCCTGCCGTAGTCCTCCGCGCCGACGCACAGCTCGAGCACGATCGTGCCGCCGTCCTCCTCGAACTGCTCGACGGCCACCGCGTCGGGGTCCTCGACGAGCCCTTCGGCGAGGTACTCGAGCAGACGTCTGGGGTTCTCGGTGGGCATCGCCCCGCGAGTCCCTGCTAGCCGGTCCTGGTCTCGATGCCCCGGATCCGCAGGAGCTTGCGGACGGTGTCCGATGGCTGCGCGCCACGCGCGAGCCAGCTGCGCGCGCGATCCTCGTCGATCACGATCGTCGACGGCTCGGTCTGCGCGTTGTAGTGGCCGATCGTCTCGATCACGCGGCCGTCACGGGGCGAGCGCTGGTCGGCGACGACGACGCGCCAGATCGGGTCCTTCTTGCCGCCCACCCGGGTGAGCCTGAGCCTGACTGCCACGGTTTCCTCTCTGCTGCTGGAAGAGACTGGATCCTCGGATCCGGAGATCGGATCGCCGCATCTCCGTGGCAGAGCTTAGACGGTGCGCCCCTCCGACGCCGGGCACCGCGGACGGCGCGCCCGCGACCCGCCGACCGGCGCGCTGTTCCGGCGCCGAGTTCGCCGCGTGCGCTCAGCGAGCCCCACGCATCAGCGCGCCGATATCCGGCATCTTGCCGCGCCCGACCTGGCGCATCACCTTGCGCATCTGCCCGAACTGCTTGACGAGCCTGTTGACGTGCTGGACGTTGGTGCCCGAGCCGCGCGCGATCCGCAACCTGCGCGAGCCCTTGATCAGCTCGGGCCTGCGGCGCTCCTCGGGGGTCATCGAGAGGATGATCGCTTGGATGCGGTCGAGCTCGCGCTCGTCGACCTTCATGTTCTTCAGCTGCTGGCCGCCGAAGCCCGGGATCATCCCGAGCAGGCTCGTCAGCGGGCCCATTTTGCGGATCATCTTGAGCTGCTCGAGGAAGTCGTCGAGCCCGAAGTCGTTGCGGCGCAGCTTGCGTTCGAGCGCGACAGCGTCGTCCTCGTCGAACTGCTGCTCGGCCTTCTCGATCAGGCTCATCACGTCGCCCATCCCGAGGATCCGCTGGGCCATCCGATCGGGGTGGAAGCGCTCGAACTGCTCGAGCTTCTCCCCGGTGGACGCGAACAGGATCGGCTTGCCGGTGACCGCCTTGACCGACAGGGCGGCACCACCGCGGGCGTCGCCGTCGAGCTTGCTCATCACGACACCGTCGAACTGCACGGCCCCCGCGAAGCTCTCCGCCACGTTGACGGCGTCCTGGCCGGTCATCGCGTCGACGACCAGCAGCACGTCGTCGGGCTTGACCGCGTCGCGGATACGCACGAGCTCGCCCATCAGCTCCTCGTCGACGTGCAGCCGTCCGCTGGTGTCAACTATCAGCACGTCCTTGCCCTCGGTGCGCGCGCGCTCGAGCGCCCAGGCAGCGATCTCCACCGGGTCGCGCTCGGGGTGGGTGGCATCCCGGAAATAGACGGTCGCGCCGGCCTGCGCGCCGACCTTGACGAGCTGCTCGACGGCCGCCGGGCGGTAGACGTCGCAGGCCGCCAGCGCGACCGTCGAGGAGTGCTCCTCGCGCAGGTAGCGCGCGAGCTTGGCGGTGGCTGTCGTCTTGCCCGAGCCCTGCAGTCCCGCCATCAGGATCACGGTCGGCGGGCGCGGCGAGAAGCTGAGCGCGGCGGAGGCGCCTCCCATCAACCGCGTGAGCTCGTCGGCGACGATCTTCACGACCTGATGGCCGGGGTTCAGCTGGCCGATCACATCAGCCCCCAGGCAGCGCTCCTTCAGCTCGGTCGTGAACTGCCTGACGACCTTGAAGTTGACATCGGCCTCGAGCAGCGCGAGGCGGATCTCCCGCATCGCCGCATCGATGTCCTGCTCGCTCAGCGTGCCGCGCTGGCGCACATCGGCGAGCGTTCCCTGGAGTTTCTCGGCGAGCGAGTCGAACATGCTCGCTTGATTCTCGCAGCCGCCGCGTCAGGCGCGGAGTACCTCAGGCGCCGGCTCGCTCAGGCGCGTGATCCTCAGGCGGGGCGGGCCGGCGGCGTCGGCGGCAGCGGCGGCGCGGGACGCTCTGCGCCGGCACCGTCGACGCGGCGGGCGATGGCCTCGCCGATGCCGCCGAATGCCTGGGCGAACTCGGAGGGCACGACGAACACCTTGTTGGCGTCGCCTTCGGCGAGCTGGGGGAGCATCTGCAGGTATTCGTAGCTGAGCAGCTCGCGATCGGGTTTGCCCGCGTGGATCGCCGTGAACACCGTGTCGATCGCCTTGGCTTCGCCCTCGGCGCGCAGGATCGCGGCTTGGCGCTCGCCCTCGGCGTCGAGCACCGCCGCCTGCTGGGCGCCCTCGGCGTTCAGCACCGCGGCCTGCTTGGCGCCCTCTGCGGTGAGAATCTGCGCCTGCTTCTCGCCTTCGGCGGTGAGGATCGCCGCGCGACGGTCGCGCTCGGCGCGCATCTGCTTCTCCATCGCCGTGCGGATGTCCGCGGGCGGGTCGACCGACTTGATCTCGACGCGGTTGATGCGGATTCCCCACTTGCCGGTCGCCTCGTCGAGGACCACGCGCAGCTCCGTGTTGACGTTCTCGCGCGCGGTCAGGGTCGCCTCCAGGGTGAGCCCGCCGATCACGTTGCGCAGCGTCGTGACCGTCAGCTGCTCGATCGCCTGCAACGGGTTGGCGATTTCGTAGGTTGCCGACTTCGGGTCGGTGATCGTGAAATAGAGCACCGTCTCGATGCCGACGACGACGTTGTCTTCGGTGATCACCGACTGCGGAGCGAAGTTGACGACCTGCTCGCGCAGGTCCACGAGCGGCTTCACGCGATCGATGAACGGCGTGACGATCGTCAGGCCGGGCTCGAGCGTGCGGCTGTAGCGGCCGAGGCGCTCGACGACGCCGGCGCGTGCCTGGGGGATCACGCGGATCGCGCGCGCGGCGACGACAAGCAGGAACACGACGACGACGATGAGCACGATCAAAATGGCCATGGACGGGTTCCTTTCTCGGTTCTAGGAGAGCCTACCTCCAATCAGTCCGAATCTGAGGCGGTCGCCGGTCGAGCGTGCAGGGACGCCAACGCTAGGTGTGCTGGGCGCCCGAGCGAGACGGCCGCCGCCACGCGAAGTGCGACCGTCGCCTCAGTGCATCACGAGCGCGGTGGCGCCGCGTATCTCGACCACCTCGACCCGGTCGCCCGCGTCGATCACCTCGTCGTCGTCGTAGCTGCGCGCCGTCCACACCTCGCCCCCCTCGATCCGCACGCAACCGACTCCCTCGTCGTTGGCGATCCGCTCGAGCACCATCGCACGCCGGCCCACGAGCGCCGCGGCTCCGGTGCGAATCGCGGGCGGCAGGCGGCGGTGGCGGCGCGCCACCGGGCGCAGCGCGCCGAGGACGATCACAGACGCCAGCACGAACACGATCACCGCCAGCGGTGCACCGACGCCGAGCAGGCTGACGACCGCAGCGAGCGCGGCTCCGAGCGCGAACGGCAGCAGGTACAGCCCCCCCTGGTGCATCTCGCCGACGCCCAGGACACACGCCGCCACCAGCCACAGGATCCACGCCATGCCTGCAGATTAGCTCTCCGCAGTCGCAATCAGCGCACGTGCGAAGTCCTCGGGATCGAATGGCCGCAGATCCTCGACGGTCTCCCCCACGCCGATCAGCTTCACCGGCAGGGCAAGCTCGCGGGCGATCGCGAGCGCGATTCCACCGCGTGCGGTGCCGTCGAGCTTGGTCAGCACGACACCGCTGACCTCGGCGGTGTCGGCGAACATCTTCGCCTGGCGCAGGCCGTTCTGCCCGGTCGTGGCGTCGATCGTCAGCAGCGTCTCGTGTGGCGCGCCGGCGAGCTGGCGCGCGATCACGCGACGCACCTTGGCGAGCTCGCCCATCAACTCGTCCTGCGTGTGCAGGCGCCCGGCGGTGTCGACGATCACGACGTCGACTCCCTCGCTGCGCCCGCGCGCGATCGCCTCGAAGGCGACCGCGCCGGGATCGGCGCCCGGCGCTCCCGTGACGATCTCGCAGCCGGCGCGCTCCGCCCATCCGTGGAGCTGCTCGCTCGCGGCCGCACGGTAGGTGTCGGCGGCCGCCAGCAATACGCTGCAGCCGAGCTGCGAGCGCAGGTGCCAGGCGAGCTTTCCGATCGTCGTCGTCTTGCCCGTCCCGTTGACGCCGACGGCCATGATCACCGTCGGCTGGGCGCGCAGGTCGATGCGCGCATCACCGACGCGAGCGGTCTCGGCGAGCAGTCCGATCAGCCGCTCGCTCAGCGCCTCGCCGCCCTCGAGCGCGCCGTCGCTCGCCTCGTGCTCGAGCGTCTGCACGACGGCGGCGGTCGTCGCGGCGCCGACGTCGGCCATGATCAGAGCCTCCTCCAGACGTTCCCAGGTGTGCTCGTCGAGCACCCCGAACAACGTCGCCTGAATCTCCGAGCCGAGCGCCTGGCGCGTCTTGGCCATGCTCTCGCGCAGCCGCCGCAGCAGCCCGCGACGCCCGGGCGCCACGGGGCCCTCGCGCGTGGCGTCGTCGTCCACCGCGACGCTCGTTGTGCCGGTGGCGCCGGCGGTGATGAAAAGCTCGTTCCAGTCGCGCGCCACGGGCCGCGCGACGATAGCAGCGCGTCGCTCAGGCGACCTCGGCGACCTGCTCGCTGCTGTCCTCTTCCTGGGGCAGGCGGCGGGAGAGCACCTTGGAGACGCCGTCCTGGCCCATCGAGACGCCGTACAGCCAGTCGGCCGCCTCCATCGTGCGCTTCTGGTGGGTGATCACAATGAACTGGGCGCGGCCTGAGTGCCGCCGCAGCAGCGCGAGGAAGCGGTCGAGGTTGAGGTCGTCGAGCGCTGCCTCGACCTCGTCGAGGATGTAGAAGGGGCAGGGGCGCGCGAGGAACACCGCGAACAGGAAGGCGAGCGCCGTCATCGACTTCTCGCCACCGGAGAGCAGCGACAGGCGCTTGGTCGACTTGCCCGCCGGAGTGATCTCGATCTCGACGCCCGGAAGCTCCTCCTCGCCGGCGCGCAGCTCCGCCTCGCTGTCGGCCTCCGCCTCGGCTGCGGCCTCGCTTGCCTCGCCGTCGCCGCTCGCCGGCAGAGGCTGGCCGCCGAGCACGGCGCGCTGCGCGTTCTCTTCGCTCACCAGCCGCAGGCATCCGCTGCCGCCGGGGAAGACGTCGCCGACGAGCTCCTCGAAGTTGCGCGCGGCCGCCTGGAAGGTCTGCTCGAAGGTCTCCTCGATCTGGCGGTCGGTCTCGCGAATCACCGAGCGCAGCTCGCGCAGCGCCGTCTCCAGGTCGACACGCTGGCCCTCGAGCTCCTCGACGTGCGCGACGGCCTCGGCGTACTCCTCCTGCGCGAGCGGGTTCACCGGCCCGAGCTGCTCGCGGCGACGGCCGAGACGCTCGAGACGGGTCCGCAGGCCCGCGATCGCCTCTTCGTCGAGCGCTTCGCCGCGCTCGTCCCCCGGCGTGGGCGCCGTCGACCCCAGCCGCGCGGCCACCTCCGCGAGCTCGCTGTCAGCCTCACTGGCCTGATCGCGCAGGCGCTGCGCGGCGACCTCGGCCTCGGTCACCGTCTCGCCCGCAGCCCGCAGGGCCGTCTGGATCTCGGCCGCCTGGGCGGCGCACTCGCGTAGCTCGCCAGCCATCTCCTCGCCCGCGAGACGGTCGGCGGCGAGCTCGGCCTCGAGCTGCTCGAGGCGCTCGAGCACCGCCGCGTCAGCCTCGGCGAGAACCGCCTCCAGGCGTGCCGCCCGAGGCGCCGCGGCCGCGTCGGCGGCGAGCTGGGCACGCAGCCGCTGCTCGAGCGCGAGGCGCTGGGTGCGCTCGCGCTCGAGGCGCTCGGCGGCCCTGCGCTCGCCGGAGAGCTCGCCCTCGAGCTCCGCCTTGCGCACCGCCAGCGGGCCATCGGCGGGCGCTGCGCGGCGCTGCTCGATCAGCCACTCGCTGCGCCGCAGGGCCTCCCCGCTCTCGCTCTGGCGGCGCTCGGACTCGCGCACGACGCCGTCAGCGCTCGTGCGCGCGCCTTCGGCGGCACGCACCTGCTCGACGGCCCGGTCGCAGGCGGCGCGGGCGTCGTGCTCGGCCTGCGCGGCGAGCTCGGCGGCGGCGATCAGGCGATCGCGTTCGTTGCGTCGCGCGAGCACGCGCTCGCTGCCGCCCTCGCTCAACTGGCGGACCTCCCCCCAGGCGGCGAACCAGACGCGACCGCTGCGTGTGGCCGCGATCCCGCCGAAGTCGCGCGGCAGATCCTCGAGGCGCTCGACGACCCAGGCGTCCGCGAGCAGCCGCGCGGCCAGCTCGAGCACGGCAGGCGCCCCGCTGAGCAGGTCGAGCAGTCGCCGCGCTCCCGGCGCCGGCTCGGAGCTGTCGCCGATCGGCGTGGCGCCGCGGATCGCGTCGGGCGCGTCCGGCGCGGCGAGCAGCGCCGTCCCGCCGTCCGGTCCGGACCGGTCGAGCACCGACTCGGCGCCGGCGACATCGGCCACCAGCGCGGCATCCAGGCGTCCCCCGAGGGCTGCGGCGAGCGCCAGCTCGTAGCCGTCCTCGACGCGCAGCTCCTCGCTCAGCGCCGGCGCCGAGCCCTGCGCACTGCCGGCCGCGCGCGTGTGGCCGCGCAGGAACTGGTTGGCGGCCGCCAGCTCGGCGTCGACCCGCGCTGACTCGCGCCGGGCGTCCTGGGCCCCCTGCTCGGCCGCGGTCAGGCGCCCGCGCGCCTGCTCCGCGCCGGCGTCTGCGGCCGCGCGGGACTCGCGCGCGATGGCAAGCGCGCGCTCGTCGTCGTGCACCTGCGCACGCTGGCGCCCCAGCTCGGCTTCGAGCTCGGCGACCTCGCGACCGAGCTCCTGCTCGCGGCGGCGGGCGATCTCGGCGAGCTCGGCCTCGAGCGCTGCGATGCGCTCGGCTGCGCCGGGGGCCGGCGCGTCGGCGTCCCGCCCCGTCTCCGCGGCCGAGGATCGGAGCTCCGCGAGCTGCCGCTCGGCCCGCTCGACTCGCCGCGCCAGCGCCTGCCCCGCGGCGAGCGCCTGCTCGGCCCGCAGGCCGAGGCGCTCGCGTGCCGAGCGTGCCTCGTAGAGGCGGCGCGCGAGCGCATCGTGGCGCTCGGCGCGCTCGGACAGGGCGCGCTCGGCTCCTCCGCGCCGCTCGA
>DASZNB010000039.1:0-5786 GCA_035551395.1 Solirubrobacteraceae bacterium
TGCGTGCACCGAATGCGTGCAGGCCTGCCGCGAGCTCGGTTCGATGGGTCGCGCGGTGGCCGCGCACTGCTCGCGAGAGCCGGGGCGCTGCAAGGACGACAAGGGATTTCTGTCGTCCGCGCGCGATCGCGTCAAAGCGGCGTGTGGCCCGTGCGAGGGCGTCCCGCGGTGATCGCGCGAAGGCATTGATTCGTCTGCGCGACGTAGCCGGCGCCGAAGATCGCGACATGCACGAGTAGAAAGTAGAGTTGATAGAGCGCGACGCGATCGGCGTGGCCGGGGAGCAGCGGGAAGCTCTCGGCGTAGGCGTCGAACGTGCGGCGCGGAAAGCCGCCGAAGAGGCGCATCATCGCGAGATCGAGCTCGCGCGAGCCGCCGGCGACGGCGGGATCGTAGACGCACGGCGTTCCGTCGCGGTCCGCGCACGCGTTTCCCGACCAGAGATCGCCGTGCAGGCGCGCGACGGGCTCGGGTGCTCCGGTCAGCTCAGGCATGCGGGCGCAGATGCGCTCGAGCGAGCGTTCTGCCGCCGCCGCGATCAGCCCCCGCTCGGCGGCGAGCCGGGCCAGTGGCGCGATGCGCCGCTCGGCATAGAAGCTCGCCCAGTCGTCCGTCGGCTCGTTGGAGAGCCGCAGGGAGCCGAACCCCGCGCCGGGGCCGCCATCGGGCATGCCGAAGCACGGTGCGCCCGCGGCATGCGTCTCGGCCAGCCCGCGGCCCAGCTCATCGGCGCCGGCGTCGCTCAGCCGCCCCCGCTCGACCCACTCGAGCGCGAGGTAGCCGTCGTCCACCTCGAGCACTCGCGGGGTGCGCAGCGCTCCGGGCTCAGCCAGCCAGCCCAGGCCGGCGGCCTCGGCCGCGAACTCGCCGGGCGCAGCATCGGCGCGCGTCTTGACGAACGCCTCGCGCCGGTCGGCCAGGCGCACGCGGAAGGCTTCGTTGATGTCGCCGCCGCCGATGCGCCGGGCGTCGCCGGCGCCCGGCGGCAGCGTCACGGTGCGCGCCCGGCGCGGATCTCCGCGACGAGGCCCTCGCAGGCCGCCCGGACGAGCTCGAAGACCTCCTCGAAGCCGCCGTCCGCGCCGTAGTAGGGGTCGGGGACGTCGAGGTCCCGACCGCCGGCGGTGGCTCCCGCCGATGGGGCTGACGCGGCGGCCGGCGCGGGGTCGAACTCCCGCAGCAGGCGCACCTTCGCGCGCTGAGACTCATCGGCAGCCATGCCCTCGAGCTCGCGCAGGTTCTCACCGTCCATCGCCAGCAGCAGGTCGAACTCCTCGAAGTCCTCCGGCGTGACCCGCCGCGCGACCCCATCGAGGATCACGCCGCGGCTGCGCGCCGCCGCGGCAGCACGCTCGTCGGGCCCGCTGCCGGCATGCCAGGCGCCCGTTCCAGCCGAGTCCAGCTCGACGTCGTCCTGCATCCCCGCCTCCGTCACGAGCGCGCGCATCACGCCCTCGGCCGTCGGCGAACGGCAGATGTTGCCGAGGCAGACGAACAGCAGCCGCACGGGGCGGGCGGCGCGATCACTCATCGCCGAGCTCGAGCACCGCCAGGAAGGCCTCCTGCGGGACCTCGACACGACCGACCTGCTTCATCCGCTTCTTGCCCTCCTTCTGTTTGGCGAGCAGCTTTTTCTTGCGCGTGATGTCGCCGCCGTAGCAGCCGGAGATCACGTCCTTGCGGAAGGCCTTGACGGTCTCCCGCGCGATCACGTGCGCTCCGATCGCCGCCTGGATCGGCACGTCGTACTGCTGGCGCGGGATGCGCTTGCGGAGCTTCTCGGTGAGGGTGCGCCCCATCTCGTAGGCCTTGTCGCGGTGCACGATCATCGACAGCGCATCGACGGTGTCGCCCGCGAGCAGCACGTCCAGCTTGACCATGTCCGACGGCCGCATGCCGTCGAGCTCGTAGTCCAGGGAGGCATAGCCGCGGGTACGCGACTTGAGCTGGTCGAAGAAGTCGAGCACGATTTCCGCGAGCGGCAGGTCATACGTCATCTGCACGCGCTCGGGGGACAGATAGTGCATGCCGGCGTGCACGCCGCGGCGTTCCTGGCACAGCTCCATGACCGCGCCGACGAACTCTTTGGGGGCGATCACCGAGGCCTTGATGAAGGGCTCGCGGACCTCCTCGATCGTGCCGGGGTCGGGCATGTCCGAGGGGTTGTGCACCTCCAGCTCCACGCCGTCGGTCAGCGTCACGTCGAACTCCACCGACGGCATCGTCGCGAGCAGCTCGAGGTCGTACTCGCGCTCCAGGCGCTCGCGCACGATGTCCATGTGCAGCAGCCCGAGAAAACCGCAGCGGAAGCCGAAGCCGAGCGCGTCGGAGGTCTCCGGCTCCCACGACAGCGCGGCGTCGTTGAGCACGAGCTTTTCGAGCGCGTCGCGCAGATCGGGGTAGTCGTCGGAATCGATCGGGAAGAGCCCGCAGAAGACCATCGGCTTGACCTCGCGATAGCCCGGCAGCGCCTCGGTGGCGGCGCCGGCGCTGGGCGCGCGGGATCCTGATCCTCCGCGCGTCGTCAGCGTGTCTCCCACGCGCAGCAGCGTGACGTCCTTCAGGCCCGTGATCAGATAGCCCACCTCGCCCGCGGCGAGCTGGTCGGTCGGCATCATCTGCGGGCTGAAGAAGCCGATGTCATCGATGTCGGCCTCCGTCCCCGCCGCCATCGCGCGAATCGGCTGGCCCTTGCGGAAGACGCCGTCGACGACACGGATGTAGGCGATCACGCCGCGGTACTGGTCGAACTCGGAGTCGAAGATCAGCGCCCGCGCCGGACCGTCGGGATCGCCGCTCGGCGCGGGCACGCGCCTGACGAGCTCCTCCAGCACGTCAGCCACGCCCTCCCCGGTCTTGCCGCTGATCTTCAAAATCGACTCGGGCGGCTCGCCGATCAGCTCGGACACTTCGCCGGCGACCCGCTCAGGCTCGGCGCCCGGCAGGTCGATCTTGTTCAGGCAGGGAATCAGCTCGAGGCCGGACTCCACCGCGAGGTAGGTGTTGGCGACCGTCTGTGCCTCGACGCCCTGGGCCGCGTCGACGACCAGCAGCGCCCCCTCGCATGCCTCCAGCGAGCGCGATACCTCGTAGGTGAAGTCGACGTGCCCCGGTGTGTCGATCAGGTGCAGCTGGTAGGTCTCCCCGTCGCGGGCGGTGAAGAAGACGCGAACGGCCTGCGCCTTGATCGTGATGCCGCGCTCGCGCTCGAGGTCCATCGAGTCGAGCAGCTGCGCGCGCATCTCGCGCGGGGTGACCGTGTGGGTCAGCTCGAGGATGCGGTCGGCCAGCGTCGACTTGCCATGGTCGATGTGGGCGATGATCGAGAAGTTGCGGATATGGGCCTGATCCATTGGCCGCTACAGGGTAGAGGCACGCGCGCGCCCGGCCCGACCCGCTAGCGTTAATGGCTCCGGCGGATCGCCAACTCGACTGCGGGCCCTCGAGGCTCAACCGCGGCAACGCGCCGGGCGCAAGCCTGGCGGCCTGTCCAGGTGTCGAGAGTGTTAAGCCGCCCAGGCGAAACACACAGTCCTGGGACGTAAGTAGTAAGCGGCGATCCTTGTTCGGGGTGCATGCCGGGCGGGCCAAGGCTCGCCCGGCCTCTGCCCCGCGCGCACTGCTAGGCACGCCCGAGCTGCGCGCGGATCATGCGGCTGACCTGGTGGGCCTCGGGCACGCGCATCGCGAGCACGGCGCGTGCGTACACCAGCAGTCCGGCCCCTGCGGCGGCGCCCATGCTGACGATCTGCGCGGGCAGCGAGCGTCCGAGCAGCCGGTCGAGCAGATACCACGCGAGCCATGAGACGCCCGCGAGGAGCGCGGCCGCGACGGCGATCCGCGCGGTGATCATCGTCGTCTGAGCGCCCTCCAGGCGACCGTTGAAGCCGATCCGCAGGCGGCGCAGCTGCAGGCCCGTCATGACCGCGTTGGCGGCGACCGTGCCGATGATCAGCCCGGCGATCCCCAGCGGCTTGTACAGGCCGATCGAGACGACGATGTCGACGAGGATGTTGATCGCCGCCAGGCTCGTCGGGATCCACGGGCGCTGGACCGCGAAGAAGGTCCGCGTGAGCAGCAGGTTCAAACCCCCGAACGGGAGGCTGAAGGCGAACCAGAACAGCGCCACGGACACGATGTGGGTGGAGTGCACCCCGAAATGCCCGCGCTGGAAGAGCAGGCGCACGATCGGCGTGGCGAGCACGACCATGAAGACCGCCGCGGGGATCAGCAGCAGGTTGATCTGGCGCATCCCGATCCCCAGCGCCCGGCGCATCGCGCCGACGTCGCGGTTGGCGGCCATGCGGCTGAGGGTCGGGAACAGCACGGTCGCGACGGCCACGCTGAAGAGCCCCTGCGGAAGCATGTAGACGCGAAACGCGTTGTCGATCGCGCGCGGGGCTTCCTTCGAGACCAGCGTGCCGAAGACCGAGTTGATCAGCTGGTCGAGGTTGACGATCCCGAGCCCGATCGTGACGGGCAGCATCAGCGTGAAGACGCGCTTGATGCGCGGGTCGTGCCAGTTGATCGCAAAGCGCAGGCGGAAGTCGATCCGCCCGAGCGCGCCGACGGCCATCAGCAGCTGGACGAAGGTCGCGGCGAGGATCGCCGCCGCATACAGGTACAGCTGCGCTTCTTCGCCGTGGAAGTGCGAGCGCAGTACGAGCAGCAGCACGAGGATGACGATGTTCCAGACGGCCGGCGAGATCGCGGGAATCGAGAAGTGGTCGTAGGACTGCAGTATCCCGACGAGCAGCCCGTTGAGCCCGAGCAGCAGCACGACCGGGAACAGCACCTGGGCGAACCCCGCCGTCATTCCGTCGAGCGCGTGGCCGAACTTGACGCCCGTGAACAGCGGCATGATCACGCCCGCGCCGAGGATGAAGAAGGCGGTTATCGCGCCGAGCGCGATCAGCATGATCCAGAACAGCGTGGAGGCCAGCTCGAAGGCCTCTCGGCGCCGACGCTGCTGGAGCAGGTCGGTGAAGACCGGCACGAAGGCCGCCGACAGGGCGGCGTTGGCGAACAGGTTGCTGACGAGGTTCGGGATCTGGAAGGCGATCGTGAAGGCCGAGAAGGGCCCGCTCGTGCCGAAGAAGCTCGCGACCGAGATTTCCCGCAACAGGCCCGCGATGCGCGACACCCCGGTGGCGATCGAGAAGATCGCGGTGTTGCGTGCGACCGCGCCTCCGCCCGGCGGGGCCGGGACCATCGGCTCCTCGGCGGGGTCTGCAGTTACGGACAAGGCCGCTATAGTACGGCGACCGATCACGGATCGGCGAGCAGCGTGCCCGGGCAGGACCTTGCGGCGCCTGCAGCACAGTCATGGCGAACATCCACTCTCAGAAGAAGCGCATCCTCCGCTCCGAGCGCGAGCGCTTGGAGAACCGCCTCTACACCTCCACGGTCAAGACCCACTTCCGCCGTCTCGAGGCGCTCGTGGAGAGCGGCGAGGACGCCGCCGCGGCGACCACCCACCGCGAGCTCGTCAGCACGATCGACAAGGCCGTAAAGCGCGGCGCGATGCACAAGAACACCGGCGCGCGCAAGAAGTCCCGCGCCGCCAGGACCCTCGCGGGCTCCTCCAGCTCCTAGACGGGCGCCGGACTCGTGATCTGTTCGATCGCGCGGACCGCGATCGTGTCCTCGCCCAGGCCCGCCACGAGCGTGCGGCTCGCCAGCAGGGGCGCCCCTCCGCGCGAGTCGAGCTCGAGGTCGGCGAGCGTGGCGAGCGCGGCGCGCAGGCGCTCGGGGTCCGTGCGCGCGACGTCTGCGAGGAAGCGCTC
>DASZNB010000040.1:0-10800 GCA_035551395.1 Solirubrobacteraceae bacterium
AAGCTGACGTGGGGAGTGCCCGTCCCGTGGGACCCCGAGCACGTCTTCTACGTCTGGTTCGACGCGCTGCTGAACTACTACTCGGCGCTCTCCTACGCCGGCGACGAGGACCGCACGGCCGAGCTGTGGCCCGCCAGCTACCACCTGATCGGCAAGGACATCCTGCGCTTCCACACCGTCTACTGGCCGGCGCTGCTGATGGCCGCGGAGATCGAGCTGCCACGCCACGTATTCGTGCATGGCTTCCTGCTGATGGACGGCGAGAAGATGAGCAAGTCGCTGGGCAACGTGCTCGACCCGTTCGCCGTGATCGAGCGCTTCGGTGCCGACGCGCTGCGCTTCTACCTGTTGCGCGAGGTGCCCTTCGGCCAGGATGGCTCCGTCTCCACGGCCTCCTTCGAGCTGCGCTACGAGAGTGAGCTCGCCAACGACCTCGGCAACCTCGCCAGCCGCAGCATCGGGATGCTGATGCGCTACCGCGACGGCGCGGTCACCGCCGGACCGATCGACGCGGCGCTCGCGGGCGACTTCAGCGGCCTGCGCGAGCGGGTCAGCACCCACCTCGACCGCGCCGAGCTGCACCTCGCGCTCGAGGAGATCTGGGCGCGCGTGCGGCGGCTGAACCGCTACGTCGAGGAGCAAGCGCCCTGGCGGCTGGCCAAGCAGGAGGATCGCGGCGAGGAGCTCGACGGCGTGCTTCGCACCCTCACCGAGGGGCTGCGCGTCGTGACGGTCCTCCTGTGGCCCTACATGCCGACGAGCGCCGAGCGGCTGCTGGCGGCGCTCGGCGCGCCCGAGCTCGAGCTGGCGACGGCCGAGCTGGGGGCCGGCTCGCTCACGCGCGTGGAGCCGATCGAGTCGCTGTTTCCCAAGGACCTGCAGTGATCGAGCTTGCGCAGCCGCAGTGATCGACTCCCACACCCACCTCGACCTGTGTGAGCCGGACAATGCAGAGCTCGTCGCGGCAGCGGACGCGGCCGGGGTCACGCGCATGCTGAGCGTCGGCATCGACGGCGCCTCCTGCCGCGCGGCGCTCGCCGCCGCCGAGGACTTCCCGCAGGTGTACGCGGCGGTCGGTCGCCACCCGAATGCGGCGCACGGCTTCGACGCCGCCGACCTCGCCGAGCTGCGCGCGCTGGCGGCGCACGAGCGCTGCAAGGCGATCGGCGAGACGGGCCTCGACTACTACCGCGAGGGCGCCCCTCGCGCCGACCAGAGACGCGCGTTCGCCGCGCAGATCGCGCTCGCACGCGAGACGGACAAGCCGCTCGTGATTCACACGCGCGCCGCCGCGCAGGACACGCTCGACCAGCTCGCCGCCGAAGCGCAGGGCGTGCGCGTGCTGATGCACTGCTTCTCGATGCCCGAGCACCTCGACGAGTGCCTCGAGCGCGGCTACATGCTGTCGTTCGCCGGCAACGTCACCTACAAGAACGCGGCCCCGCTGGCCGAGGCCGCGAAGCTCGTGCCCGCGGAGCGGTTGCTGGTGGAGACGGATGCTCCCTACCTGACCCCGCAGGCCGTGCGCAGAGAGCCGAATCAGCCGGCCTTCGTCGTGCACACGCTCGCGTTCCTCGCCGAGCAGCGCGGCGTCTCGAGCAGCGAGCTCGCTGCCAGCGTGAGCGCCAACGCCGCGCGCGTGTTCGGCTGGGCATGAGCGAGGCAGCCGACGCACGCGCGCAGCCGAGCCTGCGGCGGATGCGGGCCTTCGCGGTGCGCCCGGACCGCGACCTCGGCCAGAACTTCCTGATCGACTCGAACATCCTCGGCGTGATCGCTCGCGCCGCCGCGCTGGCGCCCGACGACGTCGTGCTGGAGATCGGCGGCGGCCTCGGGGTGCTGTCCGAGTACCTCGCCGAGCGTGTCGCCCACGTCCACGTCGTCGAGCTCGACGAGCGCCTGCGCGAGGCGCTGCTCGACGCCACGGCGCCGCACGCGAACATCAGCGTCCACTGGGGCGACGCGATGACGCTGGACGTCGCCGGGCTCGTGCCGAGCGCGACGAAGGTCGTGGCGAACCTGCCCTACGGGATCGCTGCCGGTGCGTTGCTGCGAACGCTCGAGGAGCTCCCGCGCGTGCAGCTGTGGGTCGCGATGGTGCAACGCGAGGTCGGCGAGCGGCTGGCGGCGGGTCCCGCGGGCGCGGACAAGGGCTCCTACGGCACTCCGTCGGTGCTCGCACAGCTCAGCTGCGAGGTCGACGTGGTCCGTGCGGTCCCGCGCACCGTCTTCCTCCCCGTTCCAAACGTCGACTCGGTGCTCGTGCGCATGCGCAGGCGCAGCCCGGCCGAGCCGGTCAGCGCGGCGCTGCGCGCGCTCGTGAGCGGCGGCTTTGCGCACCGGCGCAAGACGCTCGCCGGCTCGCTCGCCCTGTCGGGGGGCGCGCCGGGGCGCTCGCGCGGGCAGGTGCGGGCGGCGCTCGAGCTGCTCGGAGCGCCAGCCGACGCCCGCGCCGAGCGGCTCTCCCCCGAGGACTTCCGCGCGCTCGCGCGAACTCTCGAGCTATGAGCGTGCATCGCGCACTCGCGCCCGCGAAGGTCAACCTCGGGCTGTTCGTGGGGCCCGTGCGGGTGGCTGACGGACGGCACGAGCTCGTCAGCGTGATGCAGTCGATCTCGCTGGCCGACGAGCTGACGCTGGCGCCCGGCGCAGCGGGCAGCGCGGCAGACGTGATCCTCTGCCCCGGCGTGGAGGGCCCGGCGGAGCAGAACCTCGCGTGGCGGGCGCTGAGATCGTTCCGCGAGCGCACCGGCTGGGACGCCCCGCCGCTGTGCCTGCGCGTGCTCAAGCGGATACCCGTCGCCGCTGGGCTCGGTGGCGGCTCCGCCGACGCCGCGGCCGCGCTGCGCCTGGCCCGGCACGCGTCGGGGCTCGGCGACGAGCGGCTGCTGCGCGAGCTCGCGGGCGAGCTCGGCGCCGATGTCCCCGCGCAGGTCTCGCCCGGACGCTGGCTGGCGAGCGGGGCGGGGGAGGAGCTGGAGGCGCTCCCCGACCCCCGCCTGCCCTTCGGCCTGCTCGTGCTGGCGCCGAGCGAAGGCCTCTCGACCGCGGCCGTCTACGCGGAGGCGGACCGCCTCGGGCTCGCGCGCACGAGCGGCGCGCTGCGCGAGCGCAGGCATGCGCTCGCGGCTGCCCTCTGTCGCGGCGATGCGCTGCCGTTGGCGGGCGACCTGCTGCACAACGACCTCCAGCGCGCCGCCGTCTCGCTGCACCCACAGATCGCGGGAGCCCTGCGCGAGGCGCGCGAAGCTGGCGCCGAGCGCCAGCTCCTGAGCGGGTCCGGCCCGACCGTGCTGGGACTCTTCACAGGGCCTCGCGATTCGCCGCACGGCGGACCCGCGCTGGCCGAGCAGGCCGCCGCCGAGCTCGGCGAGCGGGTGCCGGCGCCGCTCTGTGCTGCGCCCGTGGACGCCGGATTCGCGCGCGCCGTCACGCTCGCGGATGCCGCGCCCGCGGTCGGCTAGGCATGCCGCGCCGCCGCGGGCGCGCGGCTGGGCGACACCCGCTTGCGTAACAATCCGGCGATCGAGCTATGAGCAGAGCGACAATCAACGAGCTGGTCGCGGGCGGCGCCGGCGTGTTCGGCCTGGGCCTCTACGGCGGGCTCATCCTGCGCCCGGCCTGGAGCGCCTACTCGCGCCTGTGGCAGCGGGCGGCCGCGACGGTGCTGACGCTCTACGTTCTCGCCGTGCTCGTCGGCGTCGGGGTGGCCGGCGCGCTCGCAGCCGTCTACTTCTGGGGCTGAGCGCGTGTCCGACCTGGCCGCGCTGGACGCGATCACCGAGGCGGTCGAGTCGGGAGCAGGCCTCCCCGAGGTCGTGCGCGCGGCCGCTCGCGCCCTCGAGGCGAGCCTCGCCGTCACCGACGCGTGGGGCGCGACGCTGGCCGTCGCCGCGCGCTCGCCGGCGGAGGAGCGCTCGCTTCTATCCGCGGGCGAGGGCGTCAGCAGTCAGCCGCTGCGGGTAGCCGACACGGTCGTGGGCACCCTGCACATCCGCGCCAAGACGGAGCCGAGCGTGCCGATGCGCAGGCTGCTGCTGACGATGATCGCCTCCGAGGTCGAGCGGGTGCGCGCTCCCGAGCGCGTGTCGGAAACGGCCTCCGGCGACTTCCTGCGCGCGATCCTGCGCCGCGAGCTGACCAGCGGCGAGGAGGTACAGGCGCGCGCCCGCGAGCTATCGCTGGCGATCGAGGAGGGCGCCAGCATGATCGTGGCCCGCGCGCACCCGCAGGCGCCAACCGACGAGGGCTGGCGGGGGCGCGTTCGCGCCGTCGCCGAGCGCGGGGCGCGGGCCGTGGCCAGCCGCTCGATCGCGGCGCTGTCCGAGCGCGACGGCATCGTCGGCGCAGAGGTGCTGCTGCTCGTTCCCGGCTCCGAGGACGCGACCGCGGCGCGTGCCGCAGAGGCCGTCCTGCACGAGATGCAGGCGGGACTGGGCGGCTACACGTTCGCGCTCGGGCGCAGCCGCGTCACCGCTGATCCAGGGGAGCTCGCGCGCGCCGCCAGCGAGGCGCTGCTGGCGGCGAACGTCGCCCAGGGCTCCCGCGAGGACTCGGCGCTGGCGTTCGAGCAGACGGGTGCCTACCGCCTGCTGCTGTCGGCGATGAGCGAGAACCCGAGCGAGCTCCAGCGCTTCTACGCAGAGACGGTCGAGCCGCTGGTCGCCTATGACGAGCAGTACGAGACGGACCTCGTGCGCACGCTCGAGACCTTCCTGGAGGCCGACGGCAACGTCGCCGGGACGGCCCAGCGGCTGTTCACGCACCGCCACACGATCTACTACAGGCTCGAGCGCGTGCGCGAGCTCTCGGGCCTCGACGTGAGCTCCAGCGACGGCCGCGAGAAGCTCAGCCTGGGACTGAAGTCGATGCGGGTGCTGGGGATTCCCTCGGCCGGCGGGCCGGCCTCGGAGGCGGGTGCCGAAGGCGGTCGCGTGCCACGGCGCTCGGGCAGGCGCAGCTAGCGGCGGACCCCGAACTCGACCGCCCAGACGGCGCCCCGGCTGCCGGCGCCGAGCACGCTCGGCAGCGCCGGCTCGACGGCCACCCCGGCGTCGCGGAACTTGCCGCTCAGCATGATCGCCCGGTGCGGCGGCGAGGCCATCCAGTCGGCGAGGATGTGCGCCGGTGTGGCCGCGCTGCCGCTGGCCCAGGCGATGTTCTGCCCGACCGCCATGAAGGCGGCGTGGGCGCGATAGGGGGTGACGCCGACGAGCGCGAGCGGCGTCTGGCCGGATGGACGCACGTCGGCGAAGTAGTTCCAGCGCAGCATGCTCGCCACCTGGCTCTCGGCGACGGTGCCCAGCTCGACGTTGCGGTGCAGGCTCCGCTGGCCGTGGTGGGAGCGCATGCGGTCGATCAGGCAGAGCGTCGCGCGCTCCACGGCGGGCGCATTGCCGGCGTCCGCCTGCAGCGTCGCATTCGGGCACGAGACACTCGCGCCGGCCGCAATCGGCTCGACGAGGAGCGCGCCGGCGCAGGCCAGGAGGCCCGCCACCCGCAACGCCGAAATCCTTCTGCCCGGTCTCGGCTTGCACGCTGACAGAGTGGGGGATCCTTGCAGGCAAGCGGGACGGCTGCGCCGCCGCGCCGCGAACCCCGCGATTTGCAGGTCAAGTCTGCCTCGCGCCGCTCAGCGGTGCCGGCACCTGCGACGATTGGGACGCCTTGGGGAGTGGGGTAATTGGCAGCCCGGGAGACTTTGGCTCTTCAAGTCCTGGTTCAAGTCCAGGCTCCCCAGTCGCGGCGCCGCGCGCGCAAGTTGAGTGCCAGCCCCGGGCGATCGGGTGCCCTGGAATAGCATCTAAGCGGTGAGCGCCCCCATCGTCCTGATCCTCGCCGCGGGCCGGGGCACGCGGATGCGCTCGCAGACGCCGAAGGTCCTGCACGAGCTGTGCGGCCGGCCGATGGTGCTGTGGCCGGTCACCGCCGCACGGGCGGCGGGAGCCAAACGCGTCGTCGTCGTCGACTCGGCCGAGCGGGCGCTCGAGCCGGTTCTCCCCGACGGCGTGGAGCTGGCGGTTCAGCCGCGACCGGACGGAACCGGCGGAGCGGTTGCCGCCGGCATCGCCGCGCTGGCCGAGGCGACTCCCTCGCCGCTCGCCCCGTCGGCGTCGATCGTCGTCCTCAGCGGCGATGTCCCGCTTGTCAGCGCGAAGGCGATCGAGGAGCTCGTGGACGCCCATCAGAGCAGCGGCGCGGCCGCGACGATGGCGACGACGGTGCTCGCCGATCCCAGCGGCTACGGGCGCGTCGTGCGCGGCCCCGACGGCGAGGTGCGGCGGGTTGTCGAGACGAAGGACCACGGCGACTCCACGCAGGCCGAGCGGGAGATCCGCGAGGTCAACACGGGCATCTTCGTGTTCGCCGCGCGCGCCCTGCGCGAGGCGCTGCCGCGGCTGCGTCCCGAGAATGCCCAGGGCGAGCTGTACCTGCCGCAGGTGCTCGACGTGCTGCGCGCCGAAGGGGCGACGGTCCTCGCGCACCTCGTCGCGGACGAACGTCTCGTCCTCGGCATCAACGACCGCGCGGCCCTGGCGCGCGTGCGAGGGCTCGCGCAGCTGGCGATCCACGAGCGGCACATGGGCGCCGGCGTCGGCATCGTCGACCCCGCGGCGACGGTGATCGACGTGGCCGTGGAGATCGGGCCGGACACGACGATCGAGCCCTTCACGACGATTCGCGGGGCCAGCCGGATCGGCGCGCGCTGCACGATCAGGCACTCCTACCTGCAGGACTGCACGCTCGAGGACGGCGTCAGCGTGGGGCCGTTCGCCTACCTGCGTCCCGGCACGGTGCTGCGCGGCGGGGCCAAGGTCGGCACGTTCGTGGAGCTCAAGAACTCCGACGTCGGCGCCGGCGCGAAAGTACCGCACCTCTCCTACATCGGCGATGCCGACATCGGCGAGGGCTCGAATCTGGGCGCGGCGACGATCACGGCCAACTACGACGGTCACGCAAAGCACCGCACCAGCGTCGGCAGCGGCGTGCGCACGGGGGTCGACACGACGCTCGTGGCTCCCGTCCACGTCGGCGACGGCGCCTACACGGCGGCGGGCTCCGTGATCACGGAGGACGTGCCGCCGGGAGCGCTCGGCATCGCGCGCGAGCGCCAGAGCAACGTCGCGGGCTATGCCCAGCGGCGGGAGCAGGCCCGATGAGCGACAGTGCGGCGAGGGCAGCGACGACGCCGAGCTTTACACTCCGCGGGGAGATGAGCGCGATGGACACGCGCACGGAGGCCTCGCGGGCCAGCCTGCCGATCGACTACAACAAGCGCCTGATGATCGTCAGCGGGCGCGCGAACCCGCAGCTGGCGATCGACATCGCGGAGAAGCTCGGCGTGGATCTCGGGCCGGTGACGCTGAAGACGTTCTCCAACGGCGAGGTCTACTGCCGCTACGAGGACTCGATCCGCGGCGCGGACGTCTTCATCGTGCAGCCGACCTGCGGCAACGCGCAGACGGGGGTGACGGCTAACGACTCGCTGATGGAGCTGCTGTTCATGATCGACGCCGCCGTCGGCGCCTCGGCGCACCGGGTGATCGCCGTGACCCCCTGGTTCGGCTACTCGCGCCAGGACAAGAAGTCCGCGCCGCGCGAGCCGATCTCGGCGCGCCTGGTCGCTCGCATGCTCGAGGCTGCCGGCGCGGACCGCGTGCTGACGATGGACCTGCACGCCGGCCAGATCCAGGGCTTCTTCCAGAAACCGGTCGACCACATGACCGCGCTGTTCATGCTGACCCAGTACTTCACCGACCTCGGCCTGCCGGACCTCGTCGTCGTCGCGCCGGACGCCGGTCGCGTCAAGCTGAACAAGAAATTCGCCTCCAAGATCGGCGCCGAGCTGGCAATCCTCGACAAGGAGCGCCCCGCGCAGCAGGTCGCGGAGATCGGCTACGTGATCGGTGACGTGAAGGGCAAGACGGCGGTGATCGTGGACGACATGATCGACACCGCCGGCACGCTCAGGGCGGCCGCCAGAACGGTCTCCGAAGAAGGCGCGACGCGCGTCTTCGCGGCGGCCACGCACGCGATCTTCTCGGGCAGCGCGTTCGCGAACCTGCGCGAATCGGAGCTCGAGCAGATCGTCGTCACCGACACCATCCCGATCCGCGCCGACCGTCCCGAGAACGTTCGCGTGCTGCCGTGCGCCGAGCTGCTGACCGACTCGATCCGGCGCATCTTCGTCGATGACTCCGTCAGCGAGGTCTTCGGCGGCGAGAACCAGCTGTTCTGAAGCGCATCGTCCTGATCTCGCTCGGCGTCGTGCTGTTCGTGATCATCAGCGGGCTGCTCGCACGCTTTCTCTCGGTCGAGAACACCGAACGTGACGCCGACCTCGCGCTGATCGAAGCGCAGGCGCGCGGTGACGCGCCGGGCATGATCGACCGGATCGCCGGCTGCCGCACGAGCCCTGCCTGCCTGCGCTCGGTCGCCGCCGACGTGGCCAACCCCCGCCTGCGCCGTGCCGGAGGCGTCGAGATCCTGCAGCTGACCTCCGCGACCGCCTACTCGCTGACGGGCTCGTCGGGCAAGACGCGCCTCGCCTGGACGGTGCGCGGAGCGCTGCCCGTCGTGCAATGCGTCGGTGTTCGCCGCACCGGCAACCCGGTCTCGGGCATCAACGTGACGCTGACCTCGCTCAGCGCCCCGATCCCCAACGAAGCCGATTGCTAGAGTCTCCTCTCCCGCGATGGCCACCACGACCAGCAAACTCGACGTCAACAGCCGCGCCGCCGAGGGCTCGCGCGCCGTGCGACGCCTGCGCCGCAGCGGCCGCGTTCCCGGCGTGCTCTACGGCGGCGGCGCCGAGGCGGTCGGGTTCGACGCCGATGCGCGCGAGCTGCGCCTGGCGCTGGCCGGCAGCGGCGCCGTGCTCGACCTCAGCGTGGACGGCAAGAAACCGACGCCCGTCGTGCTCAAGGAAGCCCAGCGCGACCCGGTCCGCGGCGAGACGACGCATGTCGACCTGCTGCGCGTGCGCCTGGACGAGAAGATCAGCACGGCCGTGCCGATCGAGCTGACCGGCATCGAGGAGGCTCCCGGCGTCAAGCAGGGTGGTGTGCTCGAGCAGATCACCCGCGAGGTGAACGTCGAAGCGCTGCCCACCGCGATCCCCGAGTCGATCGTGCACGAGGTCGGCGAGATGGAGATCGGCGACACGATCCTGCTCTCCGCGCTCGCCGCCCCCGCCGACGTCACGCTGCTGGACGACCTCGAGGAGACGGTCGTGGCGACCCTCTCGCCGCCGCGCCTGCAAGCTGAAACGGCCGAGGAAATCGAGGCTGAGACGGAGCTCGTCGGCGAGGGCGAGGGCGACGGTACGGCCGAGGGCGAGGCCGATGCCGAGTCCGGCGAGGCCGAGGGCTCCTCAGACGAGGGGTAACAGTCTCCTGCGACGCCCCTTTGGCGGCAGCGGGGGAGCCGTCGACTGGTTGATAGTCGGGTTGGGCAACCCCGGCCGCGAGCACGCCGGCACGCGCCACAACGTCGGCTTCATGGTCGCCGAGGAGCTGATCGAGCGCTGGGGACTGGGGCGCGCGAAGGATCGCTTTCGCGGGCGCGTCGCCGAGGGCCGTGCCGGCTGTCCCGATCCGGGCGCGCCAGCGCCGCCGCGCGTGGCGGTGCTGTGTCCGCAGACCTACATGAACGATGCGGGACGATCCGTCGGACCCGCGCGGGGCGCCTACAAGCTCCCGCTCGAGCGCGTGCTCGTCGTGCACGATGAGATCGACCTGCCCTTCGGCGAGGTGCGCACGCGGCTCGGTGGCGGGCTCGCCGGTCACAACGGCCTGAAGTCGCTCAAGCGCGAGCTCGGCGGCAGCGACTTCCTGCGTGTGCGCGTCGGTGTCGGGCGCCCGGACTCGACGGACCCCGAGATCGTCTCGGCGCACGTGCTGGGGCGCTTCAGCGAGAGCCGCGAGCAGGTGCGCGATCTGATCGAGCGCGCCAGCGCGCACGTGGAGGCCGCCGTGCTCGGGGCCGAGAACGGGCACGGGGCACAGGCCACGAGCGAGACCGCGCGCGGGGACGGCGCGCCGTAGTGGCCGATCGCGCGGCGGCCCTGCGCACGCTGCTGGGGCTCGTACAGGAGGACGAGCAGGCGCTGCGGCTTGCCCGCGAGGGCGGGCACGCGTTCGTCTCCAGCGCGATGCGCCCGTATGTGATCGCGGCGCTCGCCGAGATCGACGCGGGCGCCCGCGAGCGCCCCACGCTGGTGGTCGTCGGCGACGATCGCGCGGCGCGCGAGGTGGCCGGCGACCTGCGCGCCTGGCTGGCCCCGCGACGGGTGCGCTATTACCCCTCGCGCGGCGTCGCCTACGAGTCGCATCTGGCACCGCCGCCGCACCTCGTCGGACTGCGGGTGGCGGCGCTCGACGCCCTGCTCGGCGATGGCGGCGCGCGCGCGGCGGCCGAGCACGGTCAGCCGGTCGTCGTCGTCAGCGCCGTGGCGCTGTCGGAGAAGGTCCCCGATCCGCAGCTGCGCCCGCACTCCTTCACACTCCGCGTCGGAGAGCTGCTCGACCTCGACGAGTGCGCCGCGGAGCTCGTCGGCGCGGGCTACGAGCGCGTCGACCAGGTCGAGGAGCGGGGCCAGTTCGCGCTGCGCGGAGGGCTGCTCGACGTCTTCCCGGCGACGGAGGAGCGGGCCGTGCGCGTCGACATGTTCGATGTCGAGATCGAATCGCTGCGCTGGTTCTCGACCTTCACACAGCGCTCGCTGGAAACCGTCGAGGAGGTCGAGATCGCACCGGCGGCCGAGCTCGCGGTCGAGCACCGCGAGCTCGCGGAGATCGC
>DASZNB010000041.1:0-15656 GCA_035551395.1 Solirubrobacteraceae bacterium
GCCCGAGCCCATGTGCGGGCACGGGCCTTTCGAGGATTTGGGCATTTTCGGTGTATTGGATTTCGGAGCAGGCGTTGCCGGCGTCGTCGAGCCTGGCGCCGTGGTCGTGCTCGACCCCGTCGTCCCGGTGGCGCTCGCGCCGGTGCTCGTCGTGCCGGTCGCCGCCGAGGCGCCGGCAATGCCCGCGGCGGCGCCGCCGGTCGCGATCGCGCCGGCGACCATCGTCGCGCCCAGCATCTTGGAGATCTTCATGCGTGCCGAACCTCCTGCGGTCGTTGTCTACTGCGAGGGCTCATCCTCGCCTTCACCGCTAAGCGCAGGCCCAGGCTCATGTAGGGCGTACATAAGAGTGCGGGGGAGCCGGGATCGAACCCGTCCGGTGCGAATGCGAACATACGTTCGTGCGCTGGAGCAACCTGGAGGTCGGCGAGGAGCAGCAGCGGACGCTGCCCGGTTATCGAGATCCGGCGGCCGTGCGCCGTTTTCAGGCTCCCGAGGCCCTCGACGTGCGTTTCTACGAGGTGCACGCCAAATCGGTGCTCAACCGCGTCCCCGAGGCCTCGCGCATGCCGTTTCGCTGGACGATCAATCCCTACAGGGGTTGCACCCATGCATGCTCCTACTGCCTCGATGGGAGGACGCAGGTGCTGATGGCCGATGGTCGCACCAAGCCGATCGCCGAGCTCGAGGTTGGCGAGGCCATCTACGGAACTGCGCGGCACGGCTTATATCGCCGCTTTGTGCGCACCGAGGTGCTCGACAAGTGGTCGAGCATCAAGCCGGCTTATGCAGTCGCGCTCGACGACGGCACCGAGCTGCTCGCGAGCGCCGATCACCGCTTCCTGACTAGGCGCGGCTGGAAGCACGTGGTGGGGGCGCAATCCGGCCGTTGGCAGCGCCCGCACCTCACGGTCGGAGCCAAGATGCTCGGGCCCGGTGGTTGTGTTGCGCGACCGGCTGTCGATGACGCGTATCGACGTGGCTATCTGTGCGGGATCATCCGCGGCGACGGACATCTCGGCTCCTACGTCTACTCCCGGCCGGGGCGCACGTCAGGCTCGGTACATCGCTTCCGCCTGGCGCTGGCCGACCGCGAGGCCCTCGACCGGACCGCTGAGTACCTCGTGTGCTTTGGCGTTGGCACGAGCGAGTTCGTGTTCGCCCAGGCTGCGGGCAACCATCGCGGCATACAGGCGATCCGCACACAGGCACGCGACAATGTGGATCGCATTCGCGAGCTGATCGAGTGGCCGATCGTGCCGAGCCTGTCCTGGCTCAAGGGGTTTCTGGCCGGGATCTTCGACGCCGAGGGGTCGTGCAGCGACCACATCCTGCGCATTGCCAACTGCGACCCTGAGATCGTCGCATGGATCCGTGCCGCGCTCGGGCGCCTCGGCTTCGACTACGCGGTGGAGCCCCTGGCTACGGGCAACGGAATGACCAACATCCGGCTGCGTGGAGGCCTGCCCGAGCGGATGCGCTTCTTCCTCGGGACCGATCCGGCGATCACGCGCAAGCGCACAATCGATGGTGCCGCCCTGAAGACCGCCGCACGCCTGCGGGTCACGTCTGTGCGTCCGCTGAACATGACGATGCGCCTCCACGACATCACCACCGGCACGGGCGATTTCATCGCCAACGGCGTGGTCAGCCACAACTGCTTCGCACGTCCCACGCACACCTATCTCGGCTTCAACGCCGGCCGCGACTTCGAGCGCGAGATCGTCGTCAAGGTCAACGCGCCGGAGGTGCTGCGCGTCGAGCTCGCTCGCCGCTCGTGGAAACGCGAACACGTGGCGCTCGGCACGAACACGGACCCCTACCAGTGGGTCGAGGGCCGCTACAGGTTGACGCTGGGCATTCTCGAAGCGCTCCGCGATGCCGAGAACCCGTGCTCGGTGCTGACGAAGTCCCCGCTGCTGCTGCGCGATCTGCCGGTGATGCTGGAGATCGCCGAGCGCGCGAGCTTCAGCGCCTGCCTATCGATCCCGACGCTCGACGAGCAGGCCTGGCGCGCGAGCGAGCCCCACACGCCCCACCCTCGCGCCCGCCTGGAGGCCGTCGCCGAGCTCAACCGTGCCGGAATCCCGACGGGGGTGCTGATCGCGCCGCTGATGCCGGGGATCAACGACTCGCCGCGGCAGGTCGAGCAGCTGCTGGAGCTGGCCGAGGCGGCAGGTGCGACGAGCATCGGTGGCATCGCCCTGCACCTGCGCAAGGGGGTGCGCGAGGTCTTCATGGCGTGGCTCGAAGGGGCGCGGCCCGATCTCGCCGAGCGCTACCGCGAGCTGTACCGCAAGGGCGCCTATGTGCCCGCCGAGGAGCGCCGCCGGCTGGCGGGGATGGTGCGACGCCGCGGCGGACCCGGGAGCTTCCGGTCGATGGGCGACCGCGATCCCGCGGCTGACGACGCCCTGCTGGAGTTGCCGCCAAGCTCGCGGGCCACGCCGCGGCCCCGCCAGCAGACCCTGTTCTGACTCCGCGCGTCCGGGCTGAGACGGCGTACCCGCGCGGCCTGCACCCGACGGGCCGTCAGCGCTTGTCGCGCTGGCCGTCGTGCATCTGGCGCGTGATGTCCTCGGAGCCCAGCTTGCGCGCGACCCTGGCGGCGAGCTGCGGAGCGAGGCTCGCGAACACCGTGCCGCCGCGCAGGCCCAGCGGCGCGACGTCGAGCTCGGCGCGGTTGCGCTCGATCGCCTTGACGACAGCAGCGGCGACGTCCTCCGGTGTCTTCGTTCCGATCCCCGGCGGCAGCGTCACGCCGGCGTCGGCAAACATGCCGGCGTCGCTGATGAAGCCCGGGAAGATCGCCGACACCCCGACCCCCGTGCCATGGAGGTCAGCCCGCAGCGCGCCGGAGAGCCCGCGCAGGCCGAACTTCGAGGTGTTGTACATGGCGGTCCGCGGAGACGCGGCCTTGCCGGAGAGCGAGGAGATGAAAACGAGGTGCCCGCGGCCGCGCTCGGTCATGCGCGGCGTCAGCGCGCGCGCCAGCACGATCGGCGCGCGCAGGTTCACGTCCAGGGCACGGTCGATCTCCTCGAGCGAGAAGGAGTCGAGGGTCCCCGTCGCGGGCAGCGCCGCGTTCGCGATGAGGATGTCCGCGTCGCCCGCGTCGAGCGCGAGCTGGTCGACCGCGGCACGGTCGCTCAGGTCGACGGTGAGCGTCCGTGCGCCGAGCTCGGCGGCGAGCGGCTCGAGCACCTCGCTGCGGCGGCCCGTCAGGATCAGCTTCGCGCCACGTCCGCCGAGCGCGCGGGCGATCGCGTGTCCGATGCCGCCCGTGGCGCCGGTGAGCAGGACCGTGGAGCCGGAGATCTGCACGAGCTGTGACCCTACCCGGATGCGGATCATCGCGCTGTTCGGCCCGACGGGCGTAGGCAAGACCGCGGTCGCGGTAGAGCTGGCGAGGGTGCTGAGGACACGCGGCGAGGACCCGGTCGCGGTCTCGGCGGACGCGCTCCAGGTGTATGCCGGCCTGGAAACTCTCACGGGCGTCGCGACGCCATCCGATCGGGCTGCGCTCGAGCACCGCCTGATCTCGTTCCTGCCGGTCGACGCGACCTTCAGCGCGGGCCAGTACGCCGAGCTCGCGCACGCCGAGATCGACTCGCTGCTCGCCGCCGGCAGGCGCCCGATCGTGGTCGGGGGGACGGGCCTGTATCTGCGCGCGGCGCTGTGCGAGCTCGCTCTGCGCCCACCGCCGCCCGAGGGCGTCCGCGAGCGCTGGACGGCGGCGCTCGAACGCCGCGGCGCGCCGGCGCTGCATGCGCTGCTGGCGACTCGAGCGCCATGGGCGGCTGAGACGATCGACGCAAACGATCGCCAGCGCGTCGTGCGCGCGCTCGAGCTGCTCGACCTCGGCGAGCTCGAGCATCCGGATGGCCCCTCGCAGCTGTGGAGCGAGGAGTTGCGCCATCCGACGCTGCTCGCGGGGCTGACGATGGAACGCGAGGCGCTGTACGCGGCGATCGACGCTCGCGTCGAGGCGATGCTCGCGTCCGGCGTCGCCGATGAGGTGCGCCGCGCGCACGCTGCCGGCGCCTCGGAAACGGCCCGCAAGGCACTCGGCTTCGAGGATCTCCTCGCTGGCGACGTGGAGCGGATGAAGCGACGTACTCGCAACTACGCCAAGCGTCAGCTGACGTGGATGCGCAAGCTCGCAGGCGTGCGCACGTTCTCGCTCGACGGCGGCGACCCGGGTGTCGTGGCGCGCGAGATCCTAGACTCCGCCGCCTGATGGCGCAGACGATGAGATTCGAGAAGTGGCAGGCGCTCGGCAACGACTACCTGATCATCGAGCGTACGGAGCTGCCGTTCGAGCTGACGCCCGCGCGCGTGCGTAGGCTGTGCGAGGGCCATTTCGGCATCTTCGCAGACGGGATCCTGCTGCTCTCCCAGCCGCACGACCCGGCCCACGTGGCTGACGTGCGCATCTTCAATCCCGACGGCTCCGAGGCCGAGCTGTCGGGCAACGGCGCGCGCGAGGCGATCATGTACCTGCGCCGGCGGGGCTGGACGGAAGCGCAGAGCTTCGCGATCAACACGGCCGCCGGGGAGATCCGCCCGCGCATCACCGGCCCCGACACGTGTGTCGTGGACATGGGTCGGGCGAGCCTCGTCTCGGTGGACTTCCCGGGCGGGGCGCCCGACGGCCACGGGCAGGTGCGGGCGGGGGGGCGCGAGTGGGACTTCCTGCACGTCTCGATCGGCAACCCCCAGTGCGCCATCCGTGTCGGCTCAGTTGCTGAGCTCGAGGGTCTCGACCTGTCCGCGATCGGCCCCGCGATCGAAGCCGACGCGCAGTTCCCGAACCGCACCAACGTGTCGTGGTACACAGAGCTCGATGCCGGGGGCGAGAGCCGAGCGGCACGCGTGCGCGCACGGATCTTCGAGCGCGGGGTGGGGGAGACGCTGTCCTCGGGCACCGGCGCGAGCGGGGTCGCGGTCGCCCATCTGCGCGCGCGCGACGCCGGCGCAGCCTCGGTCGAGGTCGTGCTCGACGGCGGCGAGCTGCAGGTCGAGGTGGGCGAGGATCTGCGCATCAACCTGGCAGGCTGGGCGCGGCCCGTGTTCGCGGGGCGCATCAGCGAGGACCTCGAAAAGGAGCTGCATGAGACCCAGTAAGCGCCTGGAGCGCATCCCGCCGTACGCGTTCGCCCAGCTCGAGCGCAAGATCGCCGACAAGCGGGCGAGCGGCGTCGACGTGATCAGCCTCGGCATCGGCGACCCCGACCGCCCGACCCCGGCGCTGATCGTCGCGGCGATGCAGGAGGCGGTGAGCGAGGCGGAGACGCACCGCTATCCCTCCAACCGCGGACGTGAGGACTTCCGCGCGGCGGTGCGCGACTTCTATGCGCGGCGCTTCGACGTCGAGCTGGATCCCGAGCGTGAGGTGATCCCGGCGATCGGAGCGAAGGAGGCGATCTTCAACGTCAACCTCGCCTTCCTCGACCCGGGCGACTACGCGCTCGCCGCCGATCCCGGCTACCCCGTCTACACCGGCGGCCCCTGGCTAGCCGGGGCGGAGCCGGTGCTGATGGCGCTCGAGCCCGAGCGCGGCTTCGTGCCGGACCTCGACGCGATCGACGCCGCGGTTCTGGCGCGTACGAAGCTGATGTACCTCAACTACCCGAACAACCCGACCGGCGCTGTCGTTCCGGAGGGCTTCTTCGCCAGCGTGGTGGAGTTCGCTCGCGAGCACGAGATCCTCGTCGTGCACGACAACGCCTACTCGGAGATCACCTTCGATGGCTACCGCGCACCCTCGTTCCTTGCGACCCCCGGCGCCAAGGAGGTGGGCATCGAGGTCTTCTCGCTGTCGAAGGGCTACAACATGACGGGCTGGCGTTGCGCGGTCGTGGCCGGCAATGCAGAGGCGCTGCAGACCTATTGGCGGCTGAAGACGAACATCGACTCCGGGCTGTTCGAGGCGGTCCAGCTCGCCGGTGTCGCGGCGCTCTCGCCCGACGCGGACGTCGAGGTGGCCTCGATGAACGAGCTCTACCGCCGCAGGCGGGACCTCGTCTGCGAGGCGCTGCGAGCGATCGGCGTGGATGCGCACCCGCCGCGCAGCACGATCTACGTCTGGGCACCCGTGCCCGAGGGGTTCGACAGCTCCGCCGCCTACTGCGAGCACGTGCTCGAGCGCGCCGGCGTGGTGCTCTCTCCCGGCGCCATCTACGGACCGGCGGGGGAGGGCTGGTTTCGCATTTCGCTGACTACTCCCGACGATCGCCTGCTGGAGGCGGTGCAGCGGCTCGGCGCCCTCGAGGGGTCCTAGACTGAGGTGTGGATGGATTCGAGCCGCAACGGTCGCGACGGCCGCAGCCACACAGGGGGAGATCAAGCGCGCAGCGGCGCGGAGCCCGCGCAGCGGGCGCGTCAGCGCGCGCTGTGCATCGCGGCGCTGGCGCAGGCGGGAGACATCGCCGAGCTCGGCGAGCTGCTCCGCACGGCGGGCGTGGCCGTCGTCGGCGAGCTGATCCAGCGGCGCGAGCAGCCGCATCCGAACACCTATCTCGGCCCCGGCAAGGTCGCCGAGGCAAAGGCCCAGGCACTGGCCTGCGACGCGAACCTGATCGCCTGCGACGATGAGCTGACGGCGCGCCAGGAGCGCAACCTCGAGGAGGCGATCGGGCTCCCGGTCGTCGATCGCACGACCGTGATCCTCGACATCTTCGCCTCGCACGCAGGGAGCGCGGAGGGCAAGCTCCAGGTCGAGCTCGCCCAGCTCGAGTACAACCTCGCGCGCATGCGCGGACTCTGGAGTCACCTCGAGCGCCTCGGTGGCGGCATCGGCACGCGCGGGCCCGGCGAGACGCAGATCGAGACCGACCGCCGGCTCGCACGCGACCGCATCGCTGCGCTGCGTGCTCGTCTCGAGCACGTCAAGGGCACGCGCGCGGTCCAGCGCGCCGAGCGCGAGCGCGCGGCGCTGCCCACGATTGCCCTCGTCGGCTACACGAACGCCGGCAAGTCGACGCTGCTGAACGCGATGACGGGCGCCGAGGTGGGGGTGCGCGACCGCCTGTTCCACACCCTCGACCCCACCACACGCACGCTGCGCCTCGCGGGGCGGCCGTATCTGCTGACCGACACGGTCGGATTCATCAGCAAGCTTCCCCACCAGCTGATCGACGCCTTCACCGCGACGCTCGAGGAGACGCGCCGCGCGCAGCTGCTCGCGCACGTCCTCGACGCATCCGCTCCCGAGGCGCAGGCCGAGGTGATGCGTCGCTCGGTCGAGGGGACCCTCGAGGAGATCGGTGCGGGGGACCGCGCCAGGGTGCTCGTGCTCAACAAGATCGACCTGCTCGACGGCGAGCAGCGCGAGGAGCTGCGTCTGCGCCATCCCGGCGCGGTGCTCGTCAGCGGCGTCACCGGGGAGGGCCTGGAGGAGCTCGGCGAGCGCATCGAGGCAGAGCTGCAGCACATGCTCCGCCGGGTCGAGCTGCTCGTGCCATATGCCGACGGCGGCAGCCTCGCCGAGCTGCACGAGCTCGCCGGCGAGGTGACGCGTGAGGACACCGCCGAGGGGGTGCGGGTGCGGGCGCTCGTTCCGGCACGGGTGGCCGAGCGCTTCGCCCGCTTCGCGCTCAACGGCCGCTGAGGCTCAGCGGTCGTCGCCGCTGCCGGAGAGCATGCCGCGCCGCTGGCGCGAGAGCAGCTTCTCGAGATTGCCCTGGGCGACCAGATCGAGGTCGAGCCCGAGCTCGCTGGCGAGCTGGGCGACGTACCAGAGCACGTCGCCGAGCTCCTTGGCCATCGCGGTGCGGCGCGCGGCGCTGACCTCCCCGCCCTCGTCGCGGATCGCCTTCTTGGCGTGCTCGGCGAGCTCGCCGGCCTCGCCCGCGAGCCCGAGCGCGGGATACGCCAGCCAGGCCGCGCGGGGATACTCGGCGGTGCGCCGCGATAGCGATTGGTACTCCGAAAGCTCCACCTGAGGATCGTATGCCCGCAGGTGCCCGAGAGCTGGTCGCCTGTGCGCAGTTTGCGGCTCTCTACACGCCGGCGGCGCGGCGCGCGTCGCGATGGGTCTCCTGCTCGAGTGAATCCTCGAGCGGTTCCAGCTCGCGCTCGTCGAGCCCGAGCGCGCCTGCGATCAGCCAGTCGGCGAACCACACGTTCTTCGGCAGCAGCGGCCCGTGCAGGTACGTGCCGATCGTGTTGCCGCTGCGCGCCCCCTCGCTGCCGCTGCGGCCGTCGTTGCCGTGTCCCGCCAGGACCCGCCCCAGCGTCCGCTGTCCCGCTCCCAGCGTCGTACGGCCGCCGTGGTTCTCGAACCCGGCGAGCACGCGAGCCTCGCCGCCGTCGCCGTCGAGTACGACCTCGATGGCGGCGTTGCCGATCAGCCTCGGACCGTCCCTGCGCACGGTCCGAACGTCGAGCAGCCCGACGCCCGGGATCTGCTCGTGCGCGAGCGTGTAGGAATGCCCGAGGAGCTGGTAGCCGCCGCACACCCCGAGCACCACGGCGCCACGGGCGGCGGCCGCGTGCAGCCCGGCGCGCTTCGTCTCGATCAGGTCCTCGGCGCACAGGCGCTGGTCGCGATCCTGGCCGCCGCCGATGTAGAACAGGTCGTGGGCATCCCCGTCGAGCCGGGCGCCGAGCCCGGCGGCGGCTAGCTCGAAGCCGATGCCCCGCCAGGCGCAGCGCCGTTCCAGCACGAGCAGGTTGCCGCGGTCGGCGTAGATGTTCATCAGGTCGGGATACAGCGCGCAAACGCGCAGGACCCGCGAGGGCGTGGGGGGGGAGGGCACGTCAGGCACGAAGCACCACCACGGTGCTGCCGACGTGCTGGTCGGTGGCTGCGATCGAGCGCGTGGGGAGGGGGGTCAACCCGGCCTCGCGCCCCTCGCGGCGCAAACGCGTGGCGGTGAGACGATCGAGCTCGATCACGTCGCGCTCGGGCGCGCGCGCGCCAGCGCCCCCTGCGACCACGCGCTCGCGCTCGAGCACTACCGACCCTCGCGTCAGCTCGACGCGTAGCGCGCGGCTGAGATAGAGCCTGCCGTCCACGCGCGCTCGCTCCGGGGCCGGCGCGGGGCCGCCTTCGCGACAGTCGAACGGCTCGAGCTCGCCGAGGATCGCGCACGCCAGCAGGCCTCCGCGGCGCAGGTGCGTGCGCGCGCGTCGCAGGAAGGCAATGCGCCCGTCGTGGCCGCCGAGCAGCTGGACGGTCTGCATCGGAGCGATGCACAGCGCATAGTCGCGCCGCGCGAGCCGGAAGCTGCGGGCATCCGCGTGAACCGTCTGCAGCGGGAGGCTCCCGATCCTGCCGGCGAGCGCCCGCAGCAGCCGTTCGTCGAGGTCCAGCGCCGTGACCTCGTGACCGGCGCGCGCCAGCTCGAGAGCGACGCGCCCGCTGCCCGCGCCGACGTCCAGGATCGGTCCATCGGGCGGCGCGGCCGCGGCCAGCTCGTGCCACAGCGCCAGGTCGGCGCGGTAGCCGCCGCACTCGAGCTCGTGCCAGATGACGGCCTCGCGGTCAGCTGGCTCCTCGCTCGGTCGGCGGGGGGAGTCGGGGGGCTTGCTCACGACCATGCGCTGCTCGCCTCCCCGCGGGCAACGAGCAGCTCCCGCAGCGCGAGCATCGCCGTGTAGGTCGGTAGCGCGTACAGCGGCTCCTGCTCGGCGCCGGCGACCCCGGCAGCCTGGCTGAGCGCGGGCGCGAGCTCGCGTCGCAGCTCGATCCGGGCAGGGTCGATCCCGGCGTACTTCAGTCGCGTCGCCAGGTCGGCCGCCCGGCTGCCGCTGCAGATCACGCGCCGCACGCGCCCCGCGAGCAGCTCGAAGTCGGCGTCCCATATCCAGGAGACGTCGCGGCCGTCGGCGATCTGGTCGTTGAGGACGCCCAACAGCTCATGCTCGCCGGGCTCGAGCGCGAGCGTCCGCAGGACCTCGTTGGCGCCGGCCGGATTCTTGATCAGCAGTATCCGCAGCTCGCGCGTGGCTGCGCGCGCGCCAGCGGGCCCCGGGATCGACAGTGCGATGGTCTCGGCGCGGCCGAACGCGGGCCGGGTGCCCGAGAGCCCGGCGGCGATCGTCTCGAGCCCGACCTCCAGCGCGCTCGCCAGCGCGGCCGCGGCGAGTGCGTTGTAGACGTTGTAGAGGCCCGGCAGAGCGAGCGAGACCTCGCACTCGCCGGCCGGCGTTCGCAGGAGGAAGCTCGCCGCACGCACGCCCTCCAGGCGCACCCGGCTCGCGGTCACGCTCGCAGCCGGTCGCCGCTGGCCGCAGCTCGGGCAGTGGTAGTGCCCGAGATGGCCGAGGTAGACCGCATCGAACACGTATGGCGCTCCGCAGCGGCGGCAGTGCTTGGCGTCTGCGGCGTGCGCCATCCCGGGCAGCGCGAGCGCGTCGTCCTCGACGCCGAAATAGATCGCGTCGGCGCGCGCGCGGCCGAGGTCGGCCAGCAGGGGGTCGTCCGCGTTGACGATCAGCCGGCTGCCCGGGCTGTGCGCCAGTACGCCCGCCCAGCTGTCGGCGATCGTGTCGAGCTCGCCGTAGCGGTCGAGCTGGTCGCGGAAGAGGTTGCCCAGCAGGATCGCCCGTGGGCGAAGCTGCGCCGCGAGCGTCGCCAGCCACAGCTCGTCGACCTCGAACAGGCCGAGATCGCCGGCGATCGACCCGTGCGACCCGGCGGCGTCGAGCAGCGTGGTGGCGATTCCGCCGGCCATGTTCGCGCCTGCCTGGTTGTGCACCAGGCCGATCCCCGCCGCCTGCAGCGCGCCGGCGGCCATCGCCGCCGTCGTCGTCTTGCCGTTCGTCGCGGAGATCAGCACGCTGCCGCCGTCGAGCCGGTGTGCGAGCGTCGCGATCGCATCCGGCTGCAGGCGCATCAGCACCCGCCCGGGCGCGCTCGTCGCGCCACCGCCGCGCAGGCGCGACACGGAGCCGACGGCCCGCGCGAGCGCGAGCTTGGCCGCAAACCCCAGCGCCATCAGCCCGCCTGTGCGCCCGCGGCCTCTGCGGGGTGTCCGAAGGGAGCTGCCGAGGCGTCGGCTGGCACGATCACGTTGATGGCACCGCGCAGGGCGCTGGCGCGCAGCGGCACCTCGCCGATCGGGTCACCGTCGGCATAGGCCGTGAACGGCCGGTCCGCGGCGATCGCGACCTCCCTGGCGCGGAAGACGCGGACGGAGGGGAGCTGCACGTGCGTGCCGGCGAACACCTTCGGCAGATTTGCGAGGAAGCTCATCTTGCTGACGTGCTCGACGGCGATCACCTCGAGCAGACCGTCGTCGAGCAGGGCGTCGGGGGCGATTCGCATGCCGCCGCCGTAGGACCGCGAGTTGGCCGCCGCGACCGTGTAGCCGGTGAAGCTGTGGCGCTCGCCGGGGGGGTCGAGCTCGATCTCGAAGCGGGCCGGTCGCCATGACCTCAGCGCGCGCAGCGCGGCGTAGGCATACACCTGCCCGCCGAGCCAGGCCGGCGCCTCGTTGGCGATCCGGTTGGCGTCGCTGTCGAAGCCGAGGGAGGCGATCCCGACGAACGCCCGGCGGACGCCGTCGGCCTCGACGAGCCCGAGGTCGATCGGTCGCGCGATGCCCGCAGCGACCGTCGCGCAGGCCGCGACGGCTTCATCGGGGATTCCCAGCACACGGGCGAAGTCGTTCCCGCGACCGCCAGGCAGCACCCCGAGGACCGCGCCGGGAACGCCACGGAGCGCATCGGCGATGGCCCCGGTCATGCCGTCCCCGCTGAGCGCGAGCACGGTCTCGCCGGCGCGGGCCGCCTGCAGGCCGAGCTCGCGCGCGTGGGCGAGGTCGCGCGTGTCCTCCCTGTGCACGGTCAGGCCGTGGTCGCGCAGGGCGCGCTCCACGGCCGGTGCGAGACGTCCGGCCTTGCCTGCACCGGCGGCGGGATTGACGATCAGGCAGGCGGGGGCGCGCACCAGGCAAGCCTAGTGGGCGGCGTCGCGCGCGAGGGGGCGTGCGCGCTCCAGCGGGGCGGGCTGCGAGGCGCTTCAGGCGCCGTCGCGGGCGCGCGCGCGCCGGCGACGTCCGATCATCGCGGCGATCGCCAGCGCGGCGATCACGACGAACAGGCCGAGCAGGATCCCGGGCGCCAGCCCGATCCCGCCGAAGGGCAGCGAGACGAGCTCGACGATCCCCAGACCGATCGCGAGGAACACGATCACCAGCGCGATGATCAAGAGGATTCCGCGGATCCGCGCGAGGATGCCCGCGGAGGAGGTCGGGATGAGCAGGCCCATCGCGCGCAGGGCGAACAGCTGGCGGCCGGTGGGGGGGGCCTGTCCGAGGCGCTCGACGGCATCCTTGAGATCGCCGGCGCGGCGTTCGGCCAGCGCGAGCGAGGCGTCGGCCATACGCCGGATCTGCATCCGCTCCTGCGGGCGAGCGGCGGCGATCGCGCGCTGGAAGTACGCGCGAGCCGTATCGGCGTCGAAACGCTCCGAGGCCCGCGCGCCGAGGATCGCCATCGCGGCCGCCTTGTATTTCGTCTCGGACTCGAGCTCCTCATCGGAGCGCTGCTCGAGCGCCTGGATCGCCTCCAGGCCGCCGCGCTGCTCCATCCGAACCTGGCGCTGTTTCGGTGCCATGCGCGGGGAGTGTATGGGCTGCGAGGCTCGCAAGCACGCGATCGGCCACGTGCGACCATCGACGTCCGCGCCGGACGCTCTCGTAGGCCGCCGCGCCCATTGCGGCTCACTCGGCCGCGTCGGACAGCAGCTCGATCAGGGCGTCGGCGAGCGGCGCGCGCGCTCCGGCAGCGACCAGTCGGCCGGTCACGCCGTCGTCGATGATCTCGGGCATCGCACAGCGGGTCGTGCCGACGCACGCGAGCCCGTGGGCCATCGCCTCGACGAACGCGTGTCCCCAGAAGCGACGCTCGGTATGCTCGGCGCCTGTCGAGCGCTCGCCTTCCAACCATGCCTCGCGGTCGCGCAGCCGTCTGCGTGGCTCTCCTGACGCTCGCTCTCGCCGCAGCGAGCGCGCCAGCGACACTGGCAGCGGGCTTCGAAGGCAGCGGTGCGCTGAGCGAACTGACCCAGAGTCAGGGTCAGGCCACGCAGACACAGACGACGACCACGTCGAACAGCGCGACGACGGAACCGTCGAACTCGAAAGGGCTGATCCTCGCGGCGCTCGGTGCCGCGGTGGTGCTGCTCAGCGGGATCGCCTACGTCATCGTCCGCGACGCGCGCCGGGTGGCGCCGGCCGGCGACGAGGACGTGCTCGAGCGCCGCTCTGCGCGCGACCAGGCGGTGACGATGGCCAAGCGCCGGGCCAAAGCCAAGGCCGCGCGCCAGCAGCGCAAGCGAAACCGCTAGTCGCGGTCAAGCGGCGCTGCCGCGCCCACGGCGTGGGCGGGGCCTTCAGCCGCCGACGCGTACGGGGCGGCGGCGGCGAACGGAAGTGCGCACGCGCGCGGGGGGCGTCGGCGTGGGCGAGCCGTGCGGGCCACGCCGCGGTTTGCGCGGCAGCGGTCCGTGCGGGTGCGGGTCCAGCGGCCCTCCGGGGAGCGCCTTGGATCCGCCGTCTTCTTCAGAGGAGTCCGATGCGTCGGACGACGCCCGCATCGACTCGTCGTAGCGGAAGGGAATCCACAGCATCAGGGCGGCGATCGGGAGCTTGATCAGCCCGGCGAGCACGACGATCCACAGCCATAGCGGCATCGCCATCGATGCTACTACTGCACCGTGCGATCGCCAAGCGCCGGCGGGCTTCCGCGCCTCGCCGAGGAGATCGCCGCGTGCCGGCGCTGTCCCCGCCTCGTCGCCTGGCGCGAGCGGGTCGCGCTCGAGCGTCGCGCGGCGTTCGCAGCCGAGCGCTACTGGGGCCGTCCAGTCCCAGGGTTCGGGGACCCCGCTGCGCGGATCCTGCTGCTCGGACTCGCGCCGGCGGCGCACGGCGCCAATCGCACCGGGCGGATGTTCACCGGGGACCGCTCGGGCGACTTCCTCTACGCCGCGCTGTGGCGCTGCGGACTGGCCAGCCAGCCGACATCGCGAGAGCGCGGGGACGGCCTGCGCCTGAGCGACGCCTGGGTGAGCGCGGCCGTTCGCTGCGCGCCCCCCGGGAACCGCCCGACGCCGGCCGAGCGCGATGCGTGCGAGCCGTGGAGCATCGCCGAGCTTGCGCTGCTGCCGTCGGTGCGCGTGATCCTCTGCCTCGGCGCGTTCGCGTGGGACGCCGCGCTGCGGCTGCTCGCGGCGAGCGATCCCGCCGCGCCCGCGCTACGCCCGCGCGCACGCTTCGCCCACGCCGCCGAGCTCGCCTGCGAGCGCTACACGCTCGTCGGCTGCTACCACCCGAGCCAGCAGAACACGTTCACGGGCAGGCTCACCGAGCCGATGATCGACGCCGTGCTCGCGCGCGCGCTGGCACTCGCCGCGGACCCGGGCGGAGCTGCCGGTTAGCGGGGAATCCTGCGCGGCGCACTAACCTGGCGGGGATGCCCTACACGACCGCCGACGGGCGCCGGCAACTGCTCGACTCGGTGGTCACGGCGGGGGAGGCCCTGGGAAGCGCGCTCGCCTCGCTCACGGAGGCCTACGAGCTGCTCGACGAGGCGACCGCAGAACGCCTGGAAGCTGAGATCTTCCGGCCCGTACAGGTCGCCTACGGCCGCGCGCGCAGGACCCAGGCGGAGTTCGCCGACCGTCACGGGCTCCCCGGTCGCAGCTTCGAGCCGGCGGTCCGCGGAGCCCCGGTCCACGGCGTCAAGGGGTTCCTGGAGGCCGCCGTGCACGAGATCGGCGAGGCAGACCGCACGCTCGCGACGCTGCAGGACTCGATGCTGCCCGTCGAGGTCGGCGACGCCGAGCTGCGCGCCGGGCTCGAGCAGGTCCGCTCGCTGATCGGCGATCTCGCGCCCCGCGCACGCGAGTTGATGCGCACGTTCGGGCGCTAGCCGCGTTTCGCGCGCGGCCCGCGCAGGGCCGGCGCCCTGCGACGAGGCGGCGACTGGCTCGGCTCAGGCCACGGGCGCGCCGTTGGCGGTGAGGGTGACGTCGATGTTGCCGCGCGTTGCGTTGGAGTACGGGCACACCTGATGGGCGTCGTGGACCAGCTCGACGGCCGTGTCGGAGTCCTCGACGCCGGGAAGCGTCACGTCGAGCTCAACCGCGAGCAGGAACCCTCCTTTACCGTCCGGCAGCAGCGACACGGCCGACTCGATCGCGACGTCACCGACATCGGTCTTTGCGCGTCGCGCGACGACGCCGAGGGCGCTCTCGAAGCAGGAGGCGTAGCCGACAGCGAAGAGCTCCTCCGGGTTGGTTCCTCCGCCGGAGCCGCCCATCTCGGTGGGGAGACGCAGATCTACCTCCAGGGCGCCGTCGCTTGTTCGGCCGTGGCCCTCGGCGCGACCGCCGGTCACGCGCGCTTTTGCTGTGTAGAGCGTGTTCGCCATCGCCTGCCTCTCGTTGGATCTCCAGGTCGATCTTGATCCTAGATCACCATTGCAGGCCTGCCGGGGAGACCGGGGGAGCCACGCTCGAGGCCGCCGTTCAACTCACGAGTTGACATAACATGGATTATCGAGCGTTAGCGACGTCGCCTTCGTTCCCAGAGCCCGTTGAAGGCTTCTCGGATGATCTCCCAGATGGCTGCAAACAGGTTGTCCACCGTGACTCCGTCCATCCATTATCGGGCCTGCCGACTCGCTGCGCGACCTCTTTCCGG
>DASZNB010000042.1:0-16419 GCA_035551395.1 Solirubrobacteraceae bacterium
GAGCGGAGCCCGCGCAGCCTTCCATCGAGCGCTCGAGGACTACGCGCCCAGCGACGGCGAGCAGTCCGACGCGCACGACGAGGCGATTGCCGAGTCCTACCCGGCCTCGGACCCGCCGGCAAACGGCTCGCCCGGCCACGCGCCCGCTCCCGGCGGCCCGCCGCAACTGCCGCCGGCGCCTGCCGCCGCGACGACGATGACGCGGACGCACGCCCGCACACCCGTCACGCTCGGCGGCGAGAGCTTCGAGCTCGATCATGGTCACGTCGTGATCGCGGCCATCACCAGCTGCACCAATACCTCCAACCCCTCCGTGATGATCGGCGCGGGGATCCTCGCCCGCAACGCGCTCGCGCGGGGACTTCGCTCGAAGCCCTGGGTGAAGACCTCGCTCGCACCGGGGTCGAAGGTCGTCACCGAGTACCTCGACCGGGCCGGCCTGACCGAGCCGCTCGAGCAGCTCGGCTTCAACCTCGTCGGCTACGGCTGCACGACCTGCATCGGCAACTCCGGTCCGCTGCCGGAGGAGGTCTCCGCGGCCGTCAACGCAGCGGACCTGGCGGTCGTGTCGGTGCTGTCCGGCAATCGCAACTTCGAGGGCCGGATCAACCCCGACGTGAAGATGAACTACCTCGCCTCGCCGCCCCTGTGCGTCGCCTACGCGCTCGCCGGCACGATGGACATCGACATCGTCGGCGACCCGATCGGCCAGGATGAGCACGGGGGTGACGTCTACCTGCGCGACATCTGGCCCTCCGAGCACGAGGTCGCCGAGACGATCGGCGAGGCTGTCCGCGCCGACATGTTCCGCCACAGCTACAGCGAGGTATTCGCGGGCGACGAGCGCTGGAACGGCCTGGAGGTGCCGGAGGGCGAGCGCTTCGCGTGGGCGGATGACTCGACCTACGTGCGCCTGCCGCCCTACTTCCACGGCATGCCTCCCGAGCCCGATGCCGTCGAGGACATCGCCGGCGCGCGCGTGCTCGCGGTGCTCGGCGACAGCGTCACCACCGACCACATCTCGCCCGCGGGCTCGATCAAGCGCGACGGTCCCGCAGGGCTCTACCTGCAGGAGCAGGGCGTCGCGCCACGCGACTTCAACTCCTACGGCTCGCGCCGCGGCAACCACGAGGTGATGATGCGCGGGACCTTCGCCAACATCCGCCTGCGCAACCTGATCGGCGGCGGCGAGGCGCTCCCCGAAGGCGGCCTCACGCGCTACCTCGGCGACGGATCGCGCGAGCAGATGCCGATCTACGACGCCGCCATGCGCTACATCGCCGCGGGCATCCCGCTCATCGTGATCGCCGGACGCGAGTACGGGTCCGGCTCATCGCGCGACTGGGCCGCCAAGGGCACCAGGCTGCTCGGTGTCAGGGCCGTGATCGCGCAGAGCTACGAGCGCATCCACCGCTCGAACCTGATCGGCATGGGGGTGCTGCCGCTGCAGTTCGCCACCGGCGAGAGCGCGCGCTCGCTCGGCCTCAGCGGCGAGGAGACCTTCGCGGTGAGCGGACTCGCCGCGGCGATCAGCGATGGCGGCGGGCCACCGGAGGAGGTCCACGCGCGCGCCGAGCGCGAGGGCGCCGAGGCCGTGGAGTTCGCCGCGCGCGTGCGGATCGACACGCCGCGCGAGGCGGCGTACTTCCGTCACGGGGGCATCCTGCAGTACGTGCTGCGCGCCCTGCTGGCGGAGCGATGACCCAACCGACGCGCAAACCGCGCGCCAAGCGCGCGCCCGCCGGTGGCTACCCGCAGCTGCTCGCCGACCTGCTGCAGGCCCGTGGGCCGTCGGGCTATGAGAGCGCGCCGGCCGCCGTCTGGCGCGAGGCCGCGAGCGGCTTCGCGCAGGTCAGCAGCGACCTGCTCGGAACCGCCGTGGCGCTGGTCGCGCCGGCGCACGGATATGAGAGCGCCGCGCGCAGGTTGCTCGTGATGGGGCACATCGACGAGATCGGTCTGATCGTGACCCACATCGACGACGACGGCTTCCTCTGGTTTCGCGAGGTCGGCGGGTGGGACGCGCAGATCCTCGTCGGCCAGCGGGTCGTGATCGACAGCGCCGGCGGCCCGCTGCCGGGCGTCGTCGGCAAGAAGCCGATCCACCTGTTGCGCGACGAGGAGCGCAAGAAGGTCGCGAGCATTCCCGATCTGCACATCGACATCGGTGCCCGGGACGGCAAACAGGCCAGCCGACTCGTGCGCGTCGGCGACGTCGCCGTGATCGACGCGGCGCCCGTCGAGCTCCCCAACGGCAGGCTGACCGCGCGTGCGCTCGACAACCGGCTCGGGTCCTTCGTCGCCCTCGAGACGGCGCGCCTCGTGGCGGAGGCGGGTGGCGCCCGGTGGGAGATTGCCGCTGTGGCGGCGGCGCAGGAGGAGACCACATTCGGCGGCTCGCGCACGAGCGCCTTCTCGCTCGAGCCGGACGCCGCGATCGTCGTCGACGTCACCCACGCGACCGACGCCCCCGGCATCGACGTCAAGGGCGCCGGCAAGCACGAGCTCGGGTCGGGGCCCGTGATCAGCCGCGGGTCGACGCTCAACGATGGCCTCTTCGAGCTCCTGCACGAGACGGCAGAGTCGGAGAAGATCCCCTTCACCGTCGAGGCCTCCGGCCGCGCGACCGGCACCGACGCCGACGCGGTCCACCTCAGCCGGGGCGGCGTGCCGACGGGGCTCGTCTCGATTCCGATCCGCTACATGCACTCGCCCGTCGAGCTCGTGCAACTGCAGGACGTGCACGACTGCGCGCGCCTGATCGCAGCGGCCGCGCTGCGCCTGCAGCGCGAGAGCTCCTTCGCGCGCTAGTCCCAGCGCGCGAGGGGCGCGCATGTCAGCCGCTGGCGGTCTCCAGCTCGCTCATCGCCGGAATCGCGTATGCCTCGCCGGGGCAGCCGCCGATCACGAGCATCTTCACCCCGGAGGGACCCGGGTAGACCTTGCGTTTAACGCCCGTCCCAACCCGCACGAAGATGTCCGGCGCGAGCTCGACGCGCTCGCCTTCGATGTCGATCGAGCCCGATCCCTCGAGCGTGAGGTAGACCTCCTCCTGGCCGTCCCCCGCGTGATCGTGTTCGGGGTAGTCGCCGAAGTCGGCGGGCAGCCGGATGACCTGCAGCCCAAAGGAGGTGACCCCGAGCTCCGCGCGGGCCTTGATGAAGCCGCCGCCGAAGCCGGCCTCCATGTCATTGATGTTCTTCGCCGTGTAAGTGCTCATCGGCCGACCATAACCGATCGGAGAGCTGCGGTGCGCGATCACGTCGGCAGCAGGATGGCGAGCTGGCGCGACTGTGCGAGCAGGGTGCCGTCGGCGGCCCAGAACATTCCGTCCTCCTCGAAGAAGCCTTCGTGGATGAGGCCGCCGCGGATCCGCGCGAGGACCAGCTCGTCCGGATCCGGCGTCGAGCGATCGGAGCTCGGCGCGTGCGGCAGCGCGGCGCGGAAATGAACCGTCAGATCGACCGTCGGCGCCGCGTTCGGCGTGGGCAGTCGCATGAACGGCGCCGGGATCAGCGCGTCGCTGAAGAAAGCGAGCGCCAGCGCATCGAGCGGGCGAGGCTCGGCGAGCCCGAGCCAGCCACCGAGCTCCATCGGCTGCTCGCCCGCGGCGAAGGGCATGCCCCCGAGTCGCGGCTGCAGGACGATGTGGCGCGCGAACGGCGGAGCGCCGTGTTTGAGCAGCGAGCCAGCCTCGCGCTCGTCGTCGGGCCCCGCGACAGCGGGCATCGCGACGTCGGATATGTGCGGTCCGCCCCAGGACTTCGAGAAGGCGCTGAGGACGAGCGCCATCAGCCGTCCGTCCTGCTCCATGCGCGCCGACAGCGTGCTGAGCGAGCGTCCGACCCGCTCCAGCCGCGTGTCGATGATGACCGGCCCCGGCGCGGGCGCGCGCGCGTAGTGGATCGTCAGCGATCGCGGGGAGCGGGCTGGCTCGGCGACGGTCTCGGTCAGCGCCCGCAGCAGCATCGCCGCGAGGTAGCCGCCGTGGGGGCCGCGTCCGGCACGCCAGCCGTCTGAGACGTCGGCCGCGAAGCGGCGCGTGGACTCGGTCTGAGCCTCCAGGCGCACCGCCGTGTCGCGGTCGAACTCGCCCGGCTCATGCGCCCTCAGCTCACCCGCCGCAGCCTCGGCGAGCTCCGGCTCAGCCACGCACGAGCCGCTTGTAGGTGATCCGATGCGGTCGCTCGGCGGCGGCGCCGAGCAGCGAGCGACGGTGCTCCTCGTAGGCCTCGAAGTTGCCCTCGAACCAGCTCACCTGCGAGTCCCCCTCGAAGGCCATCACGTGGGTCGCGACGCGGTCCAGGAACCAGCGGTCGTGGGATATCACCATCGCGCAGCCGGGGAATTCCAGCAACGCGTTCTCGAGTGCGCGCAGGGTGTCGACATCGAGGTCGTTCGTGGGCTCGTCGAGCAGCAGCAGGTTGCCCCCCGAGCGCAGCAGCTTGGCGAGGTGCACGCGGTTGCGCTCGCCGCCGGAGAGCTTGCCGATGCGGGCCTGCTGGTCGGAGCCCTTGAAGTTGAACCCGGCGGTGTACTGGCGCGAGTTGACCTCGCGATCGCCGACCTTGATGTGCTCGTAGCCTTCGGAGATCTCCTCCCACACGGTCTTCTCGGGATCGAGCGAGTCGCGCGACTGGTCGACGTAGGCGAGCTTGACGGTGTCGCCGACGACGAGCGTGCCGCCGTCGGGCGCATCCTCGCCGGTGATCATCCGAAACAGCGTCGTCTTGCCGGCGCCGTTGGCTCCGATCACGCCAACGATTCCGGCGCGGGGCAGATCGAAGGAGAGCGACTCGATCAGCAGCCGATCGCCGTAGCCCTTGGACACCTCGCTCGCCCTCAGCACCTTCTCGCCGAGGCGCGGGCCCGGTGGGATGTGGATCTGCACCTCGTCGAGCTTCACGTTGCGCTCCTCCGCGATCAGCTCCTCGTAGCGCGCCAGGCGCGCCTTGGACTTCGTCCGTTTGCCCTTGGGGTTCGTCCGCACCCACTCCAGCTCGGCGGCGATCGTGCGCTGGCGCCCCTTCTCCGAGCGATCTTCCTGGGCCAGGCGGGCCTGCTTCTGCTCGAGCCAGCTCGAGTAGTTGCCCTGGTAGGGGATGCCCTTGCCGCGATCGAGCTCGAGAATCCAGCCGGCGACGTTGTCGAGGAAGTAGCGGTCGTGGGTGACCGCGACGATCGCTCCCTTGTACTCGGACAGATGCTGCTCGAGCCAGGCCACGGACTCGGCGTCGAGGTGGTTGGTGGGCTCGTCCAGCAGCAGCAGGTCGGGGGCCCGCAGCAGCAGGCGGCAGAGCGCGACGCGCCGGCGCTCGCCGCCCGAGAGCGTGCTGACATCGGCATCCGGCGGCGGCAGGCGCAGGGCGTCCATCGCGTATTCGAGCTGGGTGTCGAGGTTCCACGCGTCGGCCGCGTCGATCTTGGCCTGAATCCGGCCGAACTCCTCAGCGGTCTCCTCGGAGTACTCGGCAGCCAGCTCGTTGAAGCGGTCGAGCAGCGCCTTCGTCTCCGCCACGCCCTCCTCGACGTTGCCGCGCACGTCCTTGGACTCGTCCAGGTGCGGCTCCTGCTCGAGCATTCCGACGCTCGCTCCGGACGCCAGGGTTGCCTCGCCGCGGTACTCCTCATCGACGCCGGCCATGATCCGCAGCAGCGTTGACTTACCCGAGCCGTTGTAGCCGAGCACGCCGATCTTGGCGCCGGGGTAGAAGGCCAGCGTGACGTTGTCGAGCACCGTCTTGCCCGGCGGGTGGACCTTCGACAGGCGCTGCATCGTAAAGATGTATTGAGAGGACATTCGCACGCAGGATAGAGCGAACAGAACCGCGTCAACCCTCGCTAACGTTGTCGGGTCATGCCCGCCAGCGTCCTCGACATCGAGCAGCATCTGCTCCTGCTGGAGCTGGAGGCGCCGTTCGACAAGCGCGACGTCCAGCTCGCGCGCCGGCGCATGGCCAAGCGCTGGCACCCCGATGTCGCACCGCAGGGCCGGCAGTTCGAGCACGAGCGACACCTCAAGGCGATCAACGAGGCCGCCGATCAGCTCGAGCGCCTGGCCGAGGGCTCGCGCGGGGGGCGCGTCTCGCGCAATGCCGTCAGGGTCAGCGCCGCGGCGGCGCGGCGCGAACGCGAGGAGGCCGGGCGCCGCGCCTACGAGGCCGAGCAGCGCGCACGCGCAAATGCGCAGGATCGAGCCAAGCACGACCCCTTCGGCAGCCGCGTCCCCGATCACTCGGTCGTGCACCGCTACGCCCGTTGCATCTCCTATCCCGAGTGGGGCGTGGGGACCGTCACCGGGATCTACTTCTCCCAGGACACCGGCGACGACTCCATCGAGGTGCAGCAGTGGGCACGCGTGCGCTTCAGCCACGGAGTGCGCACGGTGCCGGCGGGAAGCATGAAATTCGTCGACTTCTCACGCCCCGACCCGGCCGAGGAGCGCGTCGAGCGCTTCCTCACCGCCGCCCAGCGCGCGATGGCCGAAGGCGAGTACGACCTCGCCGCCCAGCGGCTGATCTACGCGCGCGACGCCGAGCCGCGCAACGTCGCCGTCCTTCGCCTGATGACGCTCGCCTTCTGGCAGGCCGGCAAGCTCGACGAGGCCGCCCGCGCCGTGCGCGACTGGGCCCGCGTCGACGGAGACCGTCCGGCAGCACATCGCTTCGCCGCGCGGATCTACGAAGATATGGGCGCCGTCGATCTCGCCGCGGAGGCCGCCGATCGGGCGGCCCAGCGCGGCCCCTCCGACGCGAGCGCGTGGGAACGGCTCGGGCGGCTGCGCCTGCGCCTCTCCGATCGCGAGGGGGCGCTCGAGGCGCTACGGCGGGCGATGGCGCTCGGCGCCGGGACCGACGTCCGCGACCTGGTCGTGCAGGCGCTCGCGCTCGAGCCGAGCATCGCCGGAGCGACGCGCTAGAGGATGTTGACCGCGCGCGAGATGATCAGGCCGATCGTCACAAGCGAGACGATCGACTGGAGGCCCATGATGCTCTTGGCCATCGGCGTCAACGGCATCGTGTCCGTGGGCGAGAAGGCGGCGGCGTTCGTCAGCGAGACGTAGAGGTAGTCGATGAACTTGGGCCGCCACTGGCGCGGCTCGATGCGATCATCGGTCATCTGTGGAAACAGGAAGTCGGGTCGGCCATCGAGCCCGGCGGCGCGGCGCCCAGGGCCGCCGCGGTCGAGCTCCCAGTACCAGAGACCGAAGATGAGGAAGTTGGTCAGCCAGATCACCACACCGGCGACGATCAGCTGCTGCCCTTTGGAGACGTTGTGATGCAGCAGGTAGTGCGTAAGCTCGCCGAGCGAGAAGACGTTGGCAAAGCTGACGAGCGCGATCATGCCGACCGCCACGCGGCGGCGGACCCTGTGTTCGCGCTCGAGCTCGCGCGGCGTCGCCATCGCCAGACCGACGACGAGAGCACCCTCGAGCGCCGGCAGCAGCCACGTCGGCCCCACCGTCAGACGCTCGGGCAGACTGAGCTGCAGCGCGATCGCGGCCAGTACCGTCAGCTGGCCGTGCCAGACCGACTCGACTGCTCCCGGTGGCGGGTAGGCGGGATCGGCGGGGGCCGAGGCTGGGTGCGCCACGGATGCAGAGCGTAGGGGGCGCCGCGGCGTCATTTCGATTGCGCCAGCCAGTCGGGAGCTGCGCTGCGCCGTGGACACGGCACACGCTAGCCTGAGCAGTCATGGGCCTCGAGAACCCCGTGCACCTGGTGTTCATCGGCATCATCGCGCTGCTCGTCCTCGGGCCGCGGCGACTGCCCGAGCTGGCCCGCGCACTCGGGCACGGGCTGCGCGAGTTCCGCGAGGCGATGAGCGGCGAGGCGCCTGCGCAGATCGACCCGCCGTCACATCAGCAAGCAACGGCGCCGCCGGCCCTGCAGCCGCGCCAGCAAGCGCCGCCGTCGCCGGCCCCGCCGCCGCCTCTGCAGGAACCGCTCCAAGCGCAGCCCGGCGAGTCCCCGGCGCCGGCGCGCGAGGACGCCGCGAATGGCCCCGGCCCAGTTGATCCGGCGCAGCCGATACGGTCGGTCGATGCGCCTGATCGTGGCCCGCTGTGAGGTCGCTTACCTAGGACGGCTCAGCACCGTCCTCCCGGACGCAGTGCGCCTGCTAATGCTGAAGGCCGACGGCACCTTCATGGTGTGGGCCGACGGCGGTGGTCCAAACGTCAAGCCGCTGAACTGGATGATCCCGCCGACCGTCGTCGAGGAGCAGCGCGATGCCGGCGGACGCCTCGAGCGGCTGCTCGTGCGTAAGCAGCGCCAGGAAGAGCGGCTCGAGATCGCAGTGAGCGAGGTCTTCTCGGAGGTCGAGCACGATCTCGACGTGCTCGTTCCGCTCGAGAAGGAGGGTCTGGAGCGCGAACTTCAGGAGCTGCTCGCCGATGCGCCGCAGTGGTGCGGTGAGGGCCTGCGCCTGATCAGGCGCGAGTGGCCCACCGACATCGGTCCCGTGGACCTGATGTGCAAGGACGAAGCGGACCGCTGGATCGCGGTGGAGATCAAGCGGATCGCGACGATCGACGCAGTTGAGCAGCTGACCCGCTATCTCGAGCGCATCCGCGTCGACCCGGCGCTCGGCGCGTGTCGCGGTGTGCTCGCCGCGCAGGTGATCAAGCCGCAGGCCCGCGTGCTGGCGATCTCACGCGGGATCGACTGCGTCGAGGTCGATCCGCAGATCCTACGCGGCGAGCGCGAGCCTGCGCTGCGCCTGTTCGCGGCCTGAGACGGGCCGCGAGTAGGCTGGCGGGGTCCCCCAGCAAGGAGCCCCCAGATGAGCGACGAGTCGGCCCCCGCAGCACCAGCCGTCCTGACCGAGCGACGCGGGAGCGTGCTGCTGATCACGCTCAACCGCCCGGAGGTGCGAAACGCCGTCAACGCCGCGCTCGCCGAAGGCCTTGCGGGCGCGCTGGAGCAGCTCGACGGCGAGGACGGCCTCAGCGTGGGCGTGCTGACGGGCGCGGGCGGCTTCTTCTCGGCGGGGATGGACCTCGGCGCATTCGTGCGGGGAGAGTCCGCCTGGTTTGGCGACCGCGGCTTCGCCGGCATCACGCAGCGCTCCGCGCGCAAGCCGCTGATCGCCGCGATCGAGGGCTTCGCCCTGGCCGGCGGCCTGGAGATCGCGCTGGCCTGCGATCTCCTCGTCGCGGCGCAGGGCGCGCGGATGGGCATTCCCGAGGTCAAGCGCTCGCTGGTGGCGGCCGGGGGGGCCCTCCTGCGAATGCCGCGGCGGATGCCCTACCACGTCGTCATGGAGCTCGCGCTCACCGGCGATCCGCAACCGGCGGAGCGCTTTCACGAGCTCGGTCTCGTCAATCGCCTGGCTGAGCCCGGCGCGGCCGTCGAGGTCGCACTCGAGCTGGCCGATTCGCTCGCTCAGAACGCTCCCCTGGCGCTGGTCGCGACCAAGCGCGTGCTGCAGGACCAGTTCGACTGGACCAGCGAGGAGATGTGGGACAGGCAGGCCGCGATCACCGGTCCCGTGTTCAGCTCCGAGGACGCCAAGGAGGGCTCGTCGGCCTTCAAGGAGAAGCGCGAGCCCGTCTGGAAAGGCCGCTAGACGGCCGCATGCCGGCGCGAGGCTTTGTCCTCGGTCGCTTGCGTGCCTCGGCACGCCACGCTCCCTGCGTCCGCGCCTCGCTTGGCCTGCGGCCGTCTAGTGATGACGGCCGTTCAGCCGCGGCGGCGGCGCTTGCGCTGGCGGCGGATCGCGAGGAACCGCTTCCACAGCGCCCACATCAGCGCTCACCCGGCGTCTTGCGCGGGTACTGGGAGATCGGCTGACGCAGGTCGATGGCGGTCGTCACGATGCGGTTCTGTTCGTCGATGTGCGCCGCCGGGTAGCCCTCGCCGGGGCTCGCGCGCTCCGGTCGCCCGACGTAGCCGAAGTGCATCTCCTGGGGCATGATCTGCATCAGGCGCGGGAACATGTGCGCGCGTGCACCCATGTTACGGGGCTCCTCCTGCACCCACAGCACCTCACGCAGGTTCGGGTAGCGCTCCATCAGCGCCAGGATCTGACCTTCGGGGAAGGGGTAGAGCAACTCGACCCGCGCGACCGCCAGGCCGCCATGCGAGGCGCGTTCGGGGTGACCGACGAGGTCGTAGTAGATCTTTCCGGTGCACAGCACCAGACGCGTGACCTGCTCGTCGTCGGTGACGCCAGGGTCGGCGAGAACAGGATGGAAGCGCGTGCCCTCGGCCATGTCGGCGAGCGCCGATGCGGCCTGTGGCAGGCGCAGCAGCGACTTCGGCGTCATGACCACCAGCGGGCGCTGCTTGGCGATTCGCGCCTGCCGGCGGAGCAGGTGGAAGTACTGCGCCGGGGTCGTCGGGCTGGCGACCCGGACGCTGCCCTCGGCGGCGAGCGTCAAGAAGCGCTCGAGCCGCGCTGAGGAATGCTCGGGACCGCTGCCCTCGTAGCCGTGCGGAAGCAGCAACGTCAGGCGCGATGTCTGCCCCCACTTGGCCAGGCCGGAGACGATGAACTGATCGACGATCACCTGGGCGGAGTTGACGAAGTCGCCGAACTGGGCCTCCCACAGCACGAGCGTCTCCGGCGCCTCCTGGCTGTAGCCGTACTCGAAGCCCATGCACGCGAGCTCCGACAGCGGGCTGTTGTGCAGCTCGAGCGGGGCGAGCGCGTCCGGCAGGCTCTGGATCGGGCACACCGTCTGCCCCGTCTTGGCGTCGTGCAGGACCATGTGGCGCTGGCTGAAGGTGCCGCGCTCGGTGTCCTGGCCGGTGAGGCGCAGCGGCGTGCCCTCGGTCAGCAGCGAGGCGAACGCAAGCGCCTCCGCGTGCGCCCAGTCGATCCCCGGCTCGGCGCCCTCGGCGAGAGCGTCGCGGCGGCGATCGAGCTGTTTGACGAGCTTGGGGTGAACGGTGAAGCCGTCGGGCACGCGCAGCAACTGGCCGCCCAGCTGGCGCAGCTGCGCCGCCGGCACGGCCGTGTCGACGTCGGGGCTCGGCGAGCGGTCGAGCTGATACTCGCCGGTCGAGTGCTCGCCACCGTGCTCGGTGGCCGAGGCGATCTTGGTCTTCAGGCGCTGGTGCAGAAGCGTGAGGTTGTCCCACACCTCCTGCGCCTGGCGCTCGACCTCGTCGGGCGAGACGACGCCTTCAGCGACGAGCCGGTCCGACCACAGTTCGGCGACGCGCTTCTTGGCCTTGATCTTGGCGTACATCTCGGGCTGCGTGTAGGCTGGCTCGTCGGACTCGTTGTGGCCGAAGCGGCGGTAGCCGATCAGGTCGATCAGCACGTCGTGTCCGAACTCCTGGCGGAAGGCGAAGGCGAGTCGCACCGCGCTGATGCACGCGGGCACGTCATCGGCGTTGACGTGGATGATCGGCACGTCGAAGCCCTTCGCGAGATCCGAGGCCCAGCGGGTCGAGCGGGCGTCGTCGGGGTCGGTCGTGAAGCCGACCTGGTTGTTGGTGATCAGGTGGACCGTACCGCCGACCTTGTAGCCGTCGAGCGCCTGCAGGTTCAGGGTCTCCGAGACGACGCCCTGCGCGGGGAAGGAGGCATCCCCGTGAATCACGATCGGCACGGCCGCGTTCGTGTCCTGGTGTGCGTGCGGGCCCTTGCGCGAGGTCTGTGCGGCGCGCGTGGCGCCCTCGACGACCGGCGAGACGTACTCCAGGTGGCTGGGGTTGGACTCGAGATTGACGCGGATGGTGCCCCCGCTCGGCAGCTGGTAGGTGCCCTGCGTGCCGTGGTGGTACTTGACGTCGCCGGTGCCGCCCTGCGGGATCGTCGTCACCGCCTCGAGCGTCGAGGCGCCCTCGAACTCGGCGAAGATCGTGTCGTAGGCGCGTCCGAGGTTGTGTGCGAGCACGTTCAGCCGGCCGCGGTGGGCCATCCCCACGACGACCTCCTGACCGCCGTGCGCGGCGGACAGCTGGATCAGCTCGTCGAGCATCGGCACGGTCATGTCGAGGCCCTCGATCGAGAACTGGTGCTGGCCGAGATAGGCCTTGTGCATGAAGCGCTCGAGCGCGTCCACCTCGACGAGGCGCTTGAGCAGCGTGCGCTTCTCGTCGCTGGTGAGCTCGTGGCGGAAGGCGCCCGACTCGATGTGCTCGCGCAGCCAGACGCGCTGGCGGTGCGAGGCGATGTGCTCGATCTCATAGGCGATCGTCCCGCAGTACGTCTCGCGCAGGTGCGGCAGAGCGTCCGCGAGCGTCGCGCCGGGGACGTACATCTGGAAGATCTTCGCCGGGATCCGTGCCTGGATCTCGGGCTTGAGCCCGAGCGCCTCGGGGTCGAGGCCAGGGTCGCCCTCGGGCTCGGAGCCGAGTGGGTCCAGTCGCGCCGCGAGGTGACCGTGGCTGCGCACGCGACCGACGAACGTGCTCGCGGCCTGCACCGCCTGCAGCATCTCTTCGCCGACGCTCGTCGGAGAGGGCGCGCTGGAGGCGCCCGCCGAGCTCGCCGCAAACGCCGCCGCAGCAGGAGCGGGAAGCGGCGGTGTCGGCCCCAGCCGCATGCCGAGCGACGCGAAGACGCCATCGTAGAAGCCGTGCTCACCCTGGAGGTATTCCTCGATGCGGGCCAGAAAGCGCCCCGACTCGGCGCCCTGGATGATCCGGTGGTCGTACGTCGAGGTCATGCTCATGACCTTCTCCGCGCCGATCATCTCGCCGATGTTCACGAGGCCGACGGGGTAGCCGATCGAGCCGGTCGCGACGATCGTGCCCTGTTCGGTCATCAGCCGCGGCACCGAGGCGACCGTGCCGAGGCCGCCCGGATTGGTCAGCGTGATGTTCGCGCCGACGAGATCATCGGCGGTCAGCTTGTTCGTGCGCGCCTTCTCCACAAGCTCGTCGTATGCGTCGAGGAAGCGGTCGAACGGCATGCGCCCGGCGTTCGCGATCACGGGCACCATCAGCGTGCGCGAGCCGTCCTTCTTCTCGACGTCGACAGCCAGCCCGAGATTGACCTGGCCGTCGATGACCCTGTGTGGGCGCCCGTCGAGCTCGGCGAAGTGGTTGGCCATCACGGGCATGTCCTCGGCGGCTCGCGCGATCGCGTAGGCGATCAGGTGCGTGAAGGAAACCTTGCGCGGGCCCTCCTTCAGCTCGCGCCTGCGGGCATCGAGCACGGTCACCGTGAGCGTGCGGAAGCTCGTGGCGGTCGGGATCGAGCGCGACGCTTCCATGTAGCGCGCGAGCGCCGCGGCGCCGCCCTTCATGGGCTCGGTGACGGGCTCGCTGCTCGCCGGCTTCTCGGCCGCAGCGGGGGATCCGTTGGTGCGCGCGCCGTTGCCGGCGGCGGAGAGCACGTCGGACTTCACGATCCTTCCGGCTGGCCCGCTGCCGGCCAGCTGCGCGAGGTCCACGCCCTCTGCCGCGGCCGCGCGAGCGGCGACCGGCGAGACCTTGACGTTCTGCGGCGGCGTCGCCGCTGCCGCCGTCGGAGCGCTGCTCGCACCCGCGGCTTCGGCGTTGGCAGGCTCGCTCGCCTGGGTGTCGGCGCCCACTGCGATCCGCGCGATCACCTGTCCGACAGTCACCGTGTCGCCCTCCTCGACGAGCAGCTCGACAACGGTTCCACCGGCCGGGGCCGGCAGCTCCACATCGACCTTGTCGGTCGAGATCTCGACGATCGTGGCGTCGGCCTTGATGTAGTCGCCGACCTTGGCATGCCATTCGAGGATCGTTCCCTCGGTCACCGACTCGCCCGCGGCGGGAGTCACCACGTCGACGATCTCGGCTGTCTCGGACGGGATCTCGGCTGTCGCGGACGGGATCTCGGCTGTCTCGGACGGCGCCGCCGGGGCTGCCTCATCGCCATTCGCGGCCGGCTCGGCCGGCGCCGACGCTTCGCCGTCAGCGTCGCCCACGGCGATGCGGGCGATCACCTGTCCGACGGTCACCGTGTCGCCCTCCTCGACGAGGATCTCGGTCACGGTCCCGCTCGCGGGCGAAGGAAGCTCTACATCGACCTTGTCGGTCGAGATCTCGACGATCGTGGCGTCGAGCTTGATGAAGTCGCCGACCTTGACATGCCATTCGAGGATCGTTCCCTCGGTTACGGACTCTCCCGCGGCTGGGGTTACGACGTCGATTGTCTGCTGAGCCGTGGTGCCCGCTGCCATCGATTCCTCACTCTAGCGCGGCGGCCCGGCCGGCAACCGCACCGGCAGTGAGCTTTCTCCCATTCGGGCGCGGAATTTCACCCGCTCGAGCGCGCTGGCGGTCGCACTCGAGGAGGTCGTCGATCAGCGCGCGCGGGCGCGCTGCTCGCGGATGAACTGGTAGCTCCCGAAGAACGGCCCGATGCCGCCGAGCACGGCAACCGCCACTGCGAGCTTGAGCGAGACGACGCGCAGGCGCGCGGCCGTGAGGCAGGCGAGTGACATGAAGATCCACAGCAGGCCGTGCGACAGTCCGAGCACGAACGTGAGCGGCTCCGGATTGCCGGCGAGGAACGCGCAGACGAGCAGCGCCGCGTACACGCAGCTGTGCGCGAACGAGGTCCACTTCAGGCGCCCGAACGTCAGTGGCCCCGCCGCCGGGCGCAGCCGGGCGCTCACCCCGACAGCCAGCTGGCCATTCGCGGGAGCACGTCGCCGGCCTCGGGCGGCCACTCGGCGATCTCCCGCGGCCACCAAGCGAACTCGTCGTGCTCGTGGTCGGGCGTGACGGCGTCCTCGGCGCCCTCGGCCAGCCACGCTTGACCGACGAACATGATCAGCTTCTGCGGCAGGCGCAGCAGCGCCTCTCCGCGCACGCGCTCCGGGGAGACCGCCCACTCCTCGCGCAGCTCGCGCACGAGCGTCTCGGCCGGGCTCTCGCCGAGATCGACGGCGCCGCCCGCGCCGAGCGCCCAGCGACCGGCCCATGAGGCCACCCACGGCGCGCGCCGTCCCGCCAGCCAGCGGCCGTCGGCCGAGCGCGTGACGCACAGCGCGGCGACGCTGTGAGAGGCGTCCTCGGCCACCAGTCGCAGCGCCCAGCGCAGTGGCTGCAGCTCGATCGCGAGCCCGTCCTCGTCTTCGTGGAAGTCGACCAGGCGTGCGGCGATGCCGTCGTGGCTGGGCGAGCCGCGCTCCTGCAGGCGACGGATCGCGGCGTCGGCCGCCTGGCTGTAGGCGGGCGACGGCAGGTATTCGTCCTCGTGCCAGCGCGCGTGGATCCGCGCGATCTCCCACGGCCCGCGGGCGAGCACCTCGGGCGGCTCGTTCTTGATCTCGGCGGGAGCGGACACTGAAGGCGAAGGCTAGTGAAATCACGCGGTCGCGAGATACAGTCCGGCGGCGCGGCGCGCGCCGTACACTCGCCGGCGTGGGCGAGCGGCGGCGCAAGCACTGGGGGTGGGGGTACGAGGATCAAGCTCCGGCCGCGGCGCAGCTGGCCGAGGCGGCGGCGGGGATCCGCGAGCGCTTCGGCTTCGGCGGCGAGGTGCGGGCGGCGGTGCCGCTGGAGGAGGTCGAGGTGCGGGCGCCGCGGCTGAAACTGCCGGAGGCGTTCGGCGATCTCTTCACCGAGGCGAAGTACGAGCGCGTCTCGCGGGCGCTCGGCAAAGCCTACCGCGACATCGTCCGCGGCCATCGCGGCGAGTTCGAGCACCCGCCCGACCTGGTGGCGCTGCCGCGCGACTGCTCGGAGGTGGAGACGGTGCTCGCCTGGGCCGAGGCCGAGGGTGCCGCGGTGGTGCCGTTCGGGGGCGGCACCAGCGTCGTCGGCGGGGTGGAGGCGTGCCTCGGCGACCGGCCCGTCGTGACGATGGACCTGCGTCGTCTCGACCGCCTTGTCGAAGTCGACCCGACCAGCCTGGTGGCACGGATCGAGGCGGGCGCCACCGGTCCGCGGCTCGAGGAGCAGCTGCGCGAGCACGGTCTGACCATGCGCTGCTTCCCCCAGTCCTTCGAGTACGCGACGCTCGGCGGCTGGATCGCGACGCGGGCGGGCGGCCACTTCGCGACCAAGGAAACCCACGTCGACGACCTTGTCGAGTCGATCCGGGCGGTGACGCCGCGGGGCGCCTGGGAGAGCCGGCGGCTGCCGGGCTCCGGCGCCGGTCCGTCCCCAGACCGCCTGCTGCTCGGCTCGGAGGGCATCCTCGGTGCGATCACCGAGGCCTGGGTCCGCGTGCGGCCCCGGCCGGAGTGGAAGGCGGCCGCGACGGTGCGCTTCGAGCGCTTCGGCGATGCCTGCGAGGCGATTCGCGAGATCGTCCAGGCCGGTCTCGACCCCGCGAACTGCCGGCTCCTCGAAGCGGCCGAGGCCGAGATGACCGGTGCCGGCGACGGCAAGGCCCATCTCCTCCTCTTGGCCTTCGAGTCCGCCCACCACCCGGTGGACGGACCGCTGTCCCTGGCGCTCACCGCCGCCAAGGACCATCACGGCACCCCCGACGAGCCCCGCCTCACCGAACCCACCACGTTGACGGGCCGAAAAG
>DASZNB010000043.1:0-10555 GCA_035551395.1 Solirubrobacteraceae bacterium
CCGGCAACTGAGAGCCTCGGAGTCGCTCATCCGTGTCTCGACAGGGCCGCATGCGGCCCTGTCCTGGGCCGCACATGTGCGGCCCAGCGGGCGGCGCATGCGCCGCCCGGACTGCAAACGATCGCCAACCGGCCGCTGCTAGCCTCGGCCGGTGTCGTTCGAGAACGCGATCTACCAGTGGCAGCAGGGCGAGCGGCGCCTGCAGCGCGCCCCCAGCGAGCGCGGGCAGCTGCTCGAGCGGGTGATCGAAGCGCTCGTCGCGGAGCTGCGCCGGCGCCTCGGCGGGCGCTTCTCGGCGCAGGAGCTGGCCGAGCTGTATGAGGCGGGCACCGGCTGGTGCCTGCAGGTCGCGATGCGCGTCGCGCCGGCGGATCCGTGGGCGTGGGAGTCCGGCCTCGTCGCCGACGCTGCCTTCGCGCGTTATCTGCGCGAGGCCAGCGACTACGCCGGTGGGCGCCGGGAGATCGGGGCCTAGCGGTCTTCGAAGCGGCGGCGGATCGGGCCTAGCCGTCTGCGCCGACGCGGCCGGTGGCGCCCTAGCCGTCCTCACCGACGCGGCGGATGACGATCCTGTCCTCCTCCACGGAGACCTCGACCGGACGGTGCCCGGCCCAGTGCTCGGCGTAGACGGGGTTCTCCTGGATCGCCGGGTCGAGCCACAGGCCGTAGCCCTCCTCGCCGTGGTCGAAGGTCCCCTCGAGCGGTGCGCTGCGCGAGGAGGAACGCCGTCCGCGCCCTCCCCGACGGCTGCGGGCGCGGGTGCGCGGAGCGCTCGTCTCCTCGCCGTCGTCCTCGTCCTCGTCCTCCAGCTCAGCCGGCGGCGCTTCGGCGCGCACGCGCTCCGCCTCCGCTTCGGCGGCTTCCAGCTCGGCGGCGATCAGCGCGTCGTCCTCCGCGCGCAGGTCGATCTCCTCGGGGTAGTCGCTCGCGCTCGTCCCCTCCGGCAGCTCCTCGTCGCTGACGAGCTCGTTCTGGCGCTTGAACTGCTCGATGTCGCGAACGCTCACCTCGAGTTGATGGGCGACCCAGGCGTCGGTGCGACCCTGGCGTACCCAGGCGCGGATCTGGTTGAGGTGGGGTCGCAATGATTTCCGCGGCATGAACGGTCCGGGAGACTAGCGTAAAGGCTCCGCCATGCGCCGCGGTCTGCACGGGTGCGCGCCCCGCGGGGCCCCATCGCCGGCGGCGCAGAAGCTCCACGATCGGGGGATCGCTTTCCCCCGGCCCTGGGACTATGCTAGGACGACCGGCCGTTGGGGCTGGCGCCGGCTGGCCAATTTGGCGAAGAGGAAGGTGCACCCACCTATGCTGGTTCTGACGCGCAAGTCCAACCAGAGCATCATGATCGGGGACGAAATCGAGGTCTCGGTGCTGTCTGTGATGGGCGAGAAGGTCCGCATCGGCATTCAGGCGCCGCAGACGGTCCCGGTGTTCCGCAAGGAGATCTACCTCGAGATCCACCGCGAAACCGGAGCGGTGGTCGTCAGCGACGGCGACGAGCCGGCCGCTCCGCCCGCCGCCGAGATCGACGACTCGCTGCGCGAGATCGGCGACGGCGCCTAGCGAGCGAAGTTCAGAGCGCGCGGACGTCGCGAGCGCTGCGCGAATGTCCGCCGGCCGCGCCCGGACGCGCCGGCCCCGCCGGCGCCCCGCCGGCAGAGCTAGCCGAGCAGCAGGTAGAGGGTGCGGAACATCACCACGGTGACGATCACCGCGGTCAGGATCAACATCAGCACGAGCATCGCGAAGCGCACCGACCCGCGCTTCTTGCGCCTGTGGACTTCGCGCTTGAGCGCTCGCTGCTGCGTCGTCTTCTGCAGCGATGCGCGACGGTGGCGGTCGAGCGTGATCTCCCGCACGAAGGCGCGCTCCCAGTCCGCGAGGCTCTGACGCATCTTCATAGCGGTCGCCCCGGCGGGCTAGGAGTTGACGGGCGTCTTCGCGCGCTCGTAGACGGCGACGAAGCGCAGGTAGTTCTCGGCAATCTTGCGCGCGCCGGCAGAGCGCTCGATCTTGCCGTCCACGTATGCCTTCAGCGGGTCCCACCAGATGGAGCGCCCGATCGCGAAGCCGATGTAGCCGTCGACAGGGGCGGCGGCGTTCAGCCAGGCGTCGACCTTGCTGTCGTCGGCGCCGCGACCGAGGACCACGCAGGTGACCCCGTCGCGGCCGCCGGAGCGCGCCTGCGCGACGAGCATCTCGCAGTCCGAGCGCTCGTCCACGCCCTCGATCTTCCAGATGTCCGCCTCGACGCCCGCGTCCTGGATCGCGGCGATCGCGCGGCGCATCAGCTCGGGCCGCAGCTCGGCGTCGTAGCGGTCGCTGTCGCCGCCGACGCTCTCCAGCTGGGCGTCCTCGGCAGGCACGAGCAGCTCGAAGAGGAACTTGCGGTCGTTGGCGTGCAGCCAATCGCTCAGCTGCTTGAGCTTGCCGACCTGCTCGGCGTTGGCAACCAGGTCGCCGTCGGGGTTGTAGCGGACGAGCACCTTCGTGAAGTCGGGGTCGAAGCGCTCGATGTGCGCGGGGAAGTCCTCGCCGTATTGAAAGTCGAACATGCTCTGGCCTGAGCGCTCGGCGGGCATCGCCAGCTTCAGCCCCCGCGCGTGGGCCTCGCTGGGGACACTCGAGCCGAACTGCTCGTCGACGAGCACGCCCATCGCCGCGGGGTCCGCGCCGGTGCCGGCGGCCTGCAACAGGCCCTCGTAGATGAGGTGCTTGGCGTCGGCGATGATCGCCGTCTGCTCGGCATCCGGCTCACCGTCGATCCCGAAGAACTTCTTCTGGAAGGAGCCGCGGTGGTCGAACGCGAGGATGTAGAGCTTCTGGTCGTATCCAAGGTTCATGCGCCTGAGTATTCCAGAGCCGCGCCGGCCGGCGTCGGTAGGTCCTTAGAATGGATCGACGATGACCTCGGGCGCCGATCTCTTCGTCGTGTGCAAGCAGTGCGGATCGGAGGTGAGCCCGTACATCACCGAGTGTCCCTATTGCGGCAACCGTCTGCGCAGGCGCGCTCCGAAGCTGCCGCGCGCGAACGTCCCCAGCCGCACGCCGCGGCGCCGGAGGGGATTCTCGGCGCTGTTGCGCCGGCCGCGGAGCGGCCCGCGCGCGCGCCGCGCGCGCTCTTCCTACGCCCCCGGCCGCCGGTCGGGCACGCGCCCGTACGCGACGATCGCGCTCGTCGCGGCGAGCTGTGCGGCGTGGGTCGCCTTTCACGCCGAACCCAGCCTGTACGGGCACATGGCGCTGATCGGGCCGATTCACGGCGAATGGTGGAAGCTGTTCACGAGCCAGCTCGCATACGCGTACGGCCTGTATGCCTTCTTCGCGATCGTCACGATCGCGATCTTCGGCTGGCTGCTCGAGCAGCGCCACGGGCCCTGGCTCGTGCTCGCGCTGTTCTTCGCCACGGGCGCCGCGGGTGCGCTCGTCGCGGAGGCCGTGTATCCGCTGCCGATCCTCAGTGGCGGCAACGCTCCGGCGCTCGCGCTGCTGGCCGCGTGGGCGGCGCCCGACCTGCGCGTCGCCCGCTCGGGCGGCTACTGGGAGGGCGATCTGGTCGGCGCCGGGGCGATCGCGGCGCTGCTGCTGGCGATGCCCTTCGCGCGGGGCTTCTCCGAACTGAGCTGGCTCGCGGGCGTCGTCGGCGCAGCGCTCGGGCTGCTCGTCGGCCTCGGCCTCCAGCGGCTCGCCGAGCCGGAGCTGTAGGGGAGGAGGCATGATGGTGCGCGGATGTCGATGACGAACGCCGTTGTCCTTATCGAGGCCGAGCGCGACGCGCTGTCGACGCTGGGCGGTGCGCTGGCCGACATCGAGGGTGTCGCGGAGGCCTACTCGGTGACCGGCGAGTGGGACTTCGTGGCGATCGTGCGCGTCCCCGACCACGAGCAGCTCGCAGACGTGGTGACGGCGGCGATCGGTGGACTGGACGGCGTGCTGCGGACGCAGACGATGGTCGCCTTCGCGGCCTTCTCACGCCACGACCTCGAATCGCTGTTCTCGATCGGCGAATGACGCCCTGAGCGATGGCCGCCGTGCCGATGAAGCCGCAGTACGGCCCCACGCTCGGGCGCATGCTAGAGCCGCGCTGGCGCGCGGCGACACGGCCGGCGCGCGCTGCGGTGATCGCGGGCGTCGCAGCGCTCGTGCTGCTCGCGGCCGTGCTCGTCCTGCAGCTCCTGAGCTCGACCTACTCCCACGGCGGGCGGGTGCCGTTCGCCTTCAAGTACAAGGGCCTCTATCGCGTCGCTCCCGATCCCGGCGCGTACGTGAAGGTCCAGAGCCGCGCCGGCGCGGGCGCGCCGCGCTACTCATATGAGGTCTATCCGCTGACGCTGGCTGCCTACGGGGGCTCGCCCTCCGGCGCGCTGCCGATCTATGCGAGCGCCTATATCGCCCGCCTGCGTGCGCGCTCGCACGCGTTCGTGCTGCGTGGCGAGGGCAAGACGCGGGTCAACACCGTGCCGGGCTACCAGGTGCTCTACACCGAGCTGCTCGACGGTCGCGAGATGTTCGGCCGCGACGTCCTGCTCGTGCCGCCCCGCGAAGGCGCGCGTGAAGGCGTCGTGATCGCGATGTTGAACGCGGCCGACGCCACCCGCGAAGTGAAGGCCCCGAGCGAAGTCGCCTCGCTGGGTGTCCTGCTGCGCCCGCTGAAGACCTTTACCTTCGGATAGTCCAGTGCCAGCCCCACTCCTGTGGGCGGCGGGCAGGCGGTGCTTCGGTGCCGCCCGTGGCGAGCACGCGGTGCAGCGAGCGCCTCGCCGCGGGGGCTTCGACGGGAGCGACAGCGGCAGCTTCCGGCGCGGCGACGGGTTCGGCGCTCGACGGCTGCACCGGCGCGCTCGCCGGAGGGGTCGTGGCGGCCGGCGGTGAGGGCGCCGGCGCCGGCGTGGTCGTCGTGCCCGGGGGCGCGGTCGTCGGGGCGGGGGTCGTGGTCGTCGGCGTGGTCGCAGCCGGCGGGTCGGTGGTGGCGCCGGTGGGCAGCTGCGTGGCTTCGCTGGTGACCTCCGTGACCTGCACCGCGCTCGGCGGAGCGGTGGGCGTGGCGGAGGGGTCGGCGGGAGCGCTCACGGGCACCGCGACCGGAGGAACGAGCGGGGTGGTGACGGTGCTCACGGCGCTTGCGGCCGGCGCGGCCTTCATGGCGGCGAGGCGGCGAGCCGTGCTGCGCGCGCGCGCCAGGACTGCGGCGCGGTGCGTGGCGAGCCTGCCGGCGGTGAGCGGCTGGGCGTGCTCGGCGATGACCGCCGGCGCGCTGGAGTAGTGGGTCGCGGGCACGCTCGCGTATGTGCTCGCGACGCGCGCGCGATGCGGGTGGGCGGCGACGGAATGGTCCGCCGCGACGGCTCCCGCCGTCACGATCGCAGCTGCGGCGAGGCCGGCAACGGCCTTCGTCGCGAGCGCCCCGGCCCCGGCTGTCATCAGGCCGCCGGCGAGGCTGGCTCCGCCGCCCGCCGCAGCGCCCGCGCCGATCGTCGCGCCCGCTCCCACGGTTGCTCCGGCACCCATCGTGGCGCCGCCGGCGACGTGGGCGCTGCCGGCCGAGGCGGTCGAGCCGAGCTTCGCGATCAGCAGTTTCTTGGCCAGCAGCAGCGGCCCCACGGGCATCACGGCGGCGAGCGCGCGGTTGTTGACCTTCAGCTGCCGCTTGAAGAAGGCGCAGCGCTCGCAGCCGCGAACGTGGCGACGCGCGGGGGTGCTGAGCTTGGCAAGACCCTCGGCCGCCTCGCCGAGCTCGAGCCGCACCTCTTCGCAGCTCAGCTTGCGCGCCTCCGCGGCCTCCGCCAGCGAGATGCGGGCGCGCACGAGCAGCGACTTGACCGACGGGATCGTCGTCTCCATCGCCTGCGCGATCTGGTCGTAGGACAGCGCGTCGATCTCGCGCAGCAGCAACGCCGTGCGCTGCGTCTCGGGCAGCTGGTGCACGTCGGCGATCAGCTCGCGGAAGCTCTCGCGGCGGAGCACCTTGTCGCTCGTGGAGATGCCGTTCTCGGCGAAGTGGGTGTCCATCGTGTCCACGCCGATGGCGGCCGCGCGGCGCAGGTGGTTGAGCGAGCGGTTGCGCGCGATGCGATACAGCCAGGGACGCACGTTGATCTCACGGTCGTCCGCGAGCACGGCGTTGAAGGCCGCCGCGAAGACCTCCTGGAGCACGTCCTCGGCGTCCTCGCGCGAGCCGAGCATGTGGCGGCAGAAGGCCTGCAGACGTGAGGAGTAGCGCCCGCAGAGCGTCTCGAACGCGGCCGGCTGGCCGCGGCGCGTGAGCGCGATCAGGCGCTCGTCGGACTGCAGGCGCAGCAACGCAGAGGGCCCGCGCAGGCCCGGCATGCTGCTGCTGTGTGTGAGGGCTGAGGCCTCCATGAAGGTGCGGTGCTGCCGACTCTCCAAGTGACACGGTAGCAGCGCAGAAGTTGCGTTTTCGTGGCCTCTGCCACTAGCTCCGAGAGGCTGTTCGGCCGGCTTCGAGCGGCCTTCCGGCGGCGGATTTGCTGGGCTCTGGCGGGTCCCGCGGCCGGTTGCGCCGCTAGGATCGAGCGGCCTGGGTGGACAAACTGGAAAAGTCAGCGGACTTAAAATCCGCCGCCTCGCAAGGGCTTGCGGGTTCGACTCCCGTCCCAGGCATTGCGCCCCTCCGGGCGCTGGGGGACGCGGACGCCGCTGGACGCGCGAGTAGGTAGAGTCTCGCGCCGAGATGGCGACCGAGAACGCAGAGGAGACGGCCAGCGCAGAGGACACGGCCGGCGCAGAGGAGACGGCCGGCGCGAGCTTCCACGGCGGGCGCCTCGTGGCGCGCCGGCTGAAGGCTCATGGTGTGAGCAAGCTCTTCACGCTTTCCGGTGGGCACCTCTTCTCGATCTACGACGGCTGCCGCGAGGAGGGGATCGACATCGTGGACGTTCGCCACGAGTCGACCGCCGCGTTCGCCGCAGAGGGTTGGGCGAAGGTGACGCGCGAGCCGGGCGTGTGCGCGCTGACGGCCGGACCGGGTGTGACGAACGGGATGAGCGCGATCGCCTCCGCGCAGTCCAACCACTCGCCGGTGGTCGTCCTCGGCGGCCGTGCTCCGGCGATGCGCTGGGGGCAGGGGTCGCTGCAGGAGATCGATCACGTCCCCTTCGTGCGCCCGCTGACGAAGCTCGCGGCCACGCCTGGCAGCACCGCGGAGATCCCCGGCCTGCTCGATGACGCCTTCGCCACCGCGATGGCCCCGCACGGCGGTCCGACGTTCCTGGACTTCCCGATGGACTACGTCTTCCAGGAGGCGCCCGAGCCCGACAGCGAGCAGACGCTCGCGGGGCTCCGAGCCGCGGGGCAGGCGGCCGAGGAGGCGACGGTCGAGCGCGCCGGCGAGCTGCTGCGCGCGGCCGAGCGCCCGGTGATCATGGCGGGCACGGACCTCTACTGGGGACACGGCGAGGGGGAGCTCTTGGCGCTCGCGGAGGCGCTGCGCATCCCCGTCTTCCTGAACGGCCTCGCGCGCGGGTGCGTGCCGGCCGACCACGAGCTGTTCTTCTCGCGCGCGCGCTCGCAGGCGCTCAAAGGCGCGGACGTCGCGATCGTGATCGGCGTGCCGATGGACTTCCGCCTGGCCTTCGGCGCGAGCTTCGGCGAGGACACCGAGATAATCGTCGTCGATGTCGCCGAACCCGAGCGCCGCCACCCGCGCCCGGTCGCAGTCGAGTGCTACGGCGCGCTGGAGCCGACGCTCGCGGGCATGCGCACGGCAGCGGGCGGGAAGGCCCTGCTGAGCGACGCCTGGGTCGCGGAGCTGCGCACTGCGGAGGACGAGAAGCGCGCGGCGGAGCGCGTCGAGATGGAGGACGACCGCTCGCCGCTGCACCCGATGCGGCTGTACGCGGAGCTCGCCAAGGTGATCGATCGCGACGCGATCGTGATCGGCGACGGCGGCGACTACGTTTCCTATGCCGGCCGCCTCGTCGACAGCTACCAGCCGGGCTGCTGGCTTGACCCCGGACCCTTCGGCTGCCTCGGCGCCGGCCCCGGCTACGCGCTCGCCGCCAAGCTCGCCCACCCGGAGCGCCAGGTCGTGCTGCTGGTCGGCGACGGCGCATTCGGCTTCTCGGGCATGGAGTTCGACACCCTCGCCCGTCACGGCGTGAACGTCGTGGGGCTGATGGGCAACAACGGCATCTGGGCGCTGGAGAAGCACCCGATGGAGTTCCTCTACGGCTACTCCGTCGCCGCGGAGCTCAGGCCGGAAACGCGCTACGACCAGATCGTCGAAGCGCTCGGCGGCCACGGCGAGCTCGTGCGCGAGCCGAGCGGGGTGGTGCCGGCGCTTGAGCGCGCGTTCGCCGCCGGCCTGCCGGCGCTGGTGAACGTGCTGACGGACCCCACCGTCATCTACCCGCGCCGCTCGAACCTCGCCTGAGGCTTCAGCCGGCACCGGCGAGGCGCAGGGCGCCGCCGTGGAGGATGTCGTGGTCGGACACTTCCACCTGCTCGAGTCCGAACGCACGCATCGCCTCGCTCAGCAGGACCATCCCGGCGACGATCGTCGGCGCACGGTCGGGGTGCAGACCGACGACGCGGCGGCGCTCGGCTTCATCCATCTCGGCCAGGCGCGCGAGCAGCAGTTCGACGGTCGCCAGCTCCAGCGGATAGCCATGCACGCGCTCGGGGTCGTAGGGGTCGAGCTCCTGGTCGATCGAGGCGGCCGAGGTGGCGGTGCCGGCGACGGCGATGCCGCGCGTGACGGGTGCGCGCTCCTCCGCGGGCAGGCCCTCGAGGAAGACCGCGCGCACGTCGTCGGCGAGCTGCCGCAGCTCGGGCGGCGCGGGGGGGTCGGAATGGATGTGACGCTCGCTCATGCGGACCACGCCGGCGTGCAGGGAGACGTGGAAGCCGGCGCTGCGCCCGACGCCGATGATGAACTCGGTGGAGCCTCCGCCGATGTCGACCACGACCGTCGGCTCGGTCGCGGCCGCACGTCCGGCCATCGCGCCGAGGAATGTGAGCTGCGCCTCCTCCTCGCCCGGCAGCACGCGCGCGTCCAGGCCGTACTCCTCGCGCACGCGCGCGGCGAACTCGGCACCGTTGCTCGCATCGCGCACGGCGGAGGTGAGCACCGCGAGGTTCGCCTCGCAGCCATGCTTCTCGATCTCGCGGCGGTATTCATCGAGCACCGCGAACACGCGCCCGCTCGCCTGCTCGCTGAGCGCGCCGCTGGCATCGACGCCATCGCCGAGGCGCGTGACATTCGAGCGGCGCAGCACTTCCTCCAGCGCCCCGCTGGAAGGATCCACGTCGGCGATCAGCAGGCGGGTCGAGTTGGTCCCGATGTCCACGACGGCGACGCGCACGCGCGGGATGCTAGACGTGCACGCGTGCGCGGGCGATCCCGCGGTCGCGCGCACGCCAGGAGCCCTCGCCGCGGCCTCGATCTTTGCTAGAACATAGGCAGCGACGCGGGGTGGAGCAGTCTGGTAGCTCGTCGGGCTCATAACCCGAAGGTCGCGGGTTCGAATCCCGCCCCCGCTATCGAGGCCGACCAGGGCGTAGGACTTGCAAAAGCCCTGCAAACCGGCCAGCTGAGACCTCGAAGGCCGTCCGTGAGGGCGGCCTTCGTCGTGGAGAGGCGTCGTCGGCTTCGTACCAATTTCGTACCAATTTTCTCCTTAGACCCAACGCTTGGACGCCGCGCTCGGGGCATGCTCACGCGCCGGGGGTGTATCGACGCCGCCGGACCCCCGCGATCGATGGAACTGGGACGAGATCGCCCCTGCCCCTTCCAGTCGCTTCGTACCGCTCCCGACCGAGCTCGCAGCGCGTATAGCGCTTATCGAGCGTTTGCCGTCTCGCCCCAATCCGTACAGCCGCCCTTCCTGGCGCGAGCTAGTTCTCCGGCACCGCTTCCCCTTCTCGAGCGGGTCCTCGAACGCGGTCGCTGTGAGCGCGGGCTAGCGAGAACGTCTAGCGGGAGGTCGGAGCCGCGCTCTGGTGATGTGTCGCACCGCAGTGCTGATGGGTGACGGACACGGAGTTTGCTCCTTGCGGGCTAGAGGCAGGCAGCCGCATATCGAGGGTGCATCACTCTTTGGGCTGCGTGACCATGTTTCGGTAGTCGTCGATCATTGAGTCGGTGGGCGCCTGGCCCGTGAGCAGAGTCATCAGCCACTCGATGAGTGCGGCCAATGCGTCGTCGCTGAGCTTGAGCCCTCGGTGCTTGGAGAGCCGAGGCTGGGGGACAGCCTGGAGGTGATCAAGGCGCGCGAAGCCCTCCTTGAACGCGAGCGAAGACGCGGCCGGCAGGTAGAAGACGTTCGCGATGTCATAGATCTGCATGCGACGGCGCATCGCTTCGCTGTATTGCTCGGACTTGTAGACGGGCACGACCATCGCGATCTCGGCGTGTGTCGTGCGGTCCTCGCGCCCAAGCAGCTCGGAGGCGTGTGTGCCGCCGATCACGATCACGGGGCGGTCGCGCTTGGTCTTTGCGACAACTGCGCCTTCGGTGGACTCCATCTTGAGGCTGGCGACAGGAGGATGGTCGAAGATCTCCTCTGTGCGGCCGCAGACCTTGTAGTCGAGCTTG
>DASZNB010000044.1:0-6408 GCA_035551395.1 Solirubrobacteraceae bacterium
GCCGGGCGCTCGAGATGGCAGCCGGCAAGCGCATCGAGCGGCCGTGGAAGCGCCATGGAGTCGTCCCCGTATGAGAGGAGCGCGCCGATGAGCCTCGAGGATCCTGTCGTGATCACCTGCTCGATCTCGGGGGCGATCGCCAACCGCGAGCAGTGTTCGGCGATCCCCTACACGCCCGGCGAGTACGCCGCCGAGGCGCGCCGGATCGTCGACGAGGGGGGCGTGATGATCCACATCCACGCGCGCAAGCCCGACGGCACCCCCAGCTATGAGATCGAGGACTTCCAGGCGATCAGCGAAGCGATCCGGGGAGAGGTGGGCGAGGCGGCGATCATCAACTTCTCGACCGGCACGATCGGCGTGCCGGTGGCCAAGCGGATCGAGTACCTGCGCGCCTGCCGTCCCGAGGTCGCGGCGCTGAACATGGGCTCGATGAACTACGCCAAGTACTCGCGCTCGCGCAAGCGGTTCGTCTTCTCGATGGTCTTCCAGAACCCGTTCGAGGAGATAGTCGAGCTGCTCGAGGCGATGAACGAGCTGGGCATCAAACCCGAGCACGAGTGCTTCGACATCGGCCACATCGGCAGCCTCGCGCCGCTGATCGACATGGGCGTGCTGCGCACGCCGCTGCACGTGGACTGCGTGATGGGCGTGCTCGGCGGGATCCCGCCGACGGCGCGCAACCTCGCGGCGATGGTCGAGAACCTCCCTGGAGAGGGCGCGTCGGGGGGGCCCAAATCCCACTGGGGGGTGATCGGTGTCTCGCGCGAGCAGTGGATGCTCGTCGCTGCGGCGCTCGCCCTCGGCGGCTCGGTCCGGGTCGGCCTCGAGGACAACCTGTACCTGCCCGACGGCACGATGGCGCGCTCGAACGGCGAGCTGATCGCCAAGGCCAGGCAGATGACCACCGACATCGGCCGGCGTCCGGCCACCGTGCAGGAGGCGCGCGCGATGCTCTGCGTCGCCGCTCGCGAGGGGAGCCCGGCGTGAGCCTCCCGCTCGAGGGCGTCCGTGTCCTCGACCTATCCCGCCTGTTGCCCGGCGGCTTCTGCTCGCTGCTGCTCGCCGACTTCGGCGCCGAGGTGCTGAAGGTCGAGGACACGGGGATGGGCGATTACATTCGCTGGTCGCCGCCGTTCTACGAGGGCGCACACGAGAGCGCGCGCTCGGCCCTGTTCCTGTCGCTCAACCGCAACAAGCGCTCGATCCGCCTGGACCTCAAGAGCGACGGCGGCCGCGCGGCGCTGCTGCGACTGGTGCGCGAATACGACGTCGTGCTGGAGTCCTTTCGCCCGGGGGTGCTCGAGCGTCTCGGGGTCGGCTACGAGCAGATGCGCGCGGCGAACCCCGCGATCGTCTACTGCGCGATCTCGGGCTACGGCCAGGACGGCCCCAAGCGCGATGCGTCCGGGCACGACACCAACTACCTCGGCCTGATCGGCCTGCTCGGGCTGACCGGCGAGCGCGGCGGCGAGCCCGTCCAGGCGGCCGGCCAGATCGCGGACCTCGGCGGCGGCGCGCTGATGGCCGCGTTCGGGATCATGGCGGCGCTGCGCGAGCGCGACGGCGCGCCCGCTCGCGCGGGGCGCCCGGCGAGGACCGGCTCGGGCGAGGGGCAGATCGTGGACGTCGCGATGGCCGACGGCGCGCTGTCCTGGCTGGCGATGGTCGCGGGCGCGTACTTCGCCGACGGCAACGTCCCGCGCCGGGGCGATCTGCCGCTGGCGGGCGCACTGATCTGTTACCGCCCCTACGAGTGCGCCGACGGCTGGGTCTCGCTCGGTGCGCTCGAGCCGAAGTTCTGGCAGGCGTGGTGTCGCGGCGTCGGGCGCGAGGAGCTGATCGCCGCGCAGTTCGAGCGCCCCGGCTCGCCCGCGCATGCGCAGGTGCAGGAGATCTTCCGCGCGCGCAGCCGCGCCGACTGGGAGGCGTTCGCCTCCGCGCACGACTGCTGCCTGGAGCCCGTGCTCGAGCTCGACGAGGCGCTCGACTCCGAGCTCGTGCGCGCGCGGGAGATGGTCGTCGAGATCGAGCAGCCGGGCGCCGAGCGCCCGGTGCGCCAGCTCGGCGTGCCCGTCAAGCTCGCCCGCACCCCCGCCCAGCACGCGCGCCTGCCCGGCCCGGCGCTCGGCGAGCACACCGAGGAGGTGCTGCTGACAGCCGGCTACACGCACGCCGAGGTGGCCGAGCTGCTGGCCTCCGGCGCCGTGGCGGGGCCGGCCCGCACCGCCCAGGACGCGACGCTCAGAGCATGAGCCCAGCGACCGTGGCCACCGCCGAGACGAGCGCGAAGGGCAGCAGCGCCCGCACAGCGGGGCAGCGCCCGCTGCTGAAGATGAGCGAGCTCGCCGAGCGCTCGGGTGTCAGCCCCGGCACGATTCGCTACTACCTGCGCGAGGGGCTCTTGGGCGCCGGCGCGGACGTCGTGCGGACGAGCCGCAACATGGCCTACTACCCGCCGGACTACGTCGAGCGCATCGCCCTGATCAAGCGGCTGCAGGAGGAGCGCTTCATGCCGCTGCGTGTGATCCGGGTCGCGCTCGAAGAGGATCCCGATCGTGTGCGCGCGCTGGTCGAGCTGGAGGACCGCATCCTCGAGCGCGCGCTGGCGAACGCCGAGGACCGCAGCCGGCTCTCGCGCAAGGCCGTGCAGGAGCGCTACGGCGTGCCCCGTAACGTGCTCGAGCGGCTCGTCGAGATCGGCGTCCTGACGCCCAGCCAGCGCGGCTACGACCAGGACGACGTGAAGATCATCGAGGCGATCGCGAGCTTTCGCGCGGGCGGCTACGACGAGACTCTCGGCTTCACCGTCTACGACACGCTGCGCTACCGCACCGCGCTCGAGCCGCTCGTCGAAGAGGAGGTGCACGCGCTGCTCGGACGCCTCGCCGGCGAGGTCGAGGTCGAGCGCGCGATGGAGATCGTCGCCGCCGGCGTCGAGCCGCTGCGCGAGCTGATCGGTGCGATGCACTCGAAGCTTCTGCTCGCCGCGCTGCGCCGCCACCGCGGCGCCGCGCAGGCCTGAGCGCCTACCAGCGCGCGCGGTGGTGCTCGACCACGCCGAGCCCCTGCGCCAGCTCGATCCCGCCCGGCAGCTCGCCGGCGAACGAGCCGAACGGGGCGCGGTAGTCGCTCGCCAGGATCAGCAGGTTCTCGCGGCGCGCGCGCTCGGCCTCGGCGCTGAAGCGCAGCTCGCTGCCGTCGCTGCAGCGCACGCTCGAGAGGTCGGGCGCGAACGCCACCGGCGGCGCCTCGGCCGCAACGCCCGCCACCCAGACGGCGCGCTCGGAGCCGCGGGGCGGGTCGTTGACGCCGCTGACGAGGTTCCACGCCAGCGCCCTGCCGTCGCGCGCGCGCCCGACACCCGCGCTCCACCACCACTCGGTCTCGCGCGCGTGGTAGCCGGCGGTGTCGTCGATCACGGCGCGCGCCTCGAGCGAGCGCAGCGGGCCGCCGTCGATCCGCAGCGTGCCCCGCGCCGCGATCCCCGCTTGCTTGCGCGTCCACACCTGCGCGCGTCCGTTCGGGCAGAGCGCCTGGAAGCCCTCGTCTTCGTCCAAATCGAGCTCGAGCTCGACGCCGCGGTCGCTCACCGCCAGGCGCCCGCCGTCGAGCACGAGCTCGCGCCGGCGCGGCAACAGGCGCGTGCGCTCGCGCATCACACCCTCCTCGCGCATGTGCAGCGCCCAGAAGCTCTGGCGCAGCGGACCGATCCGCACGAGCGCCGCACAGGCCGCGACCTGCTCGTTGAAGATGGCCACGTAGCGCCAGCGCTTGAGCGGGCGGGTGCCGTGCAGCAGGCATGCGCTGCCGGTCGATAGACCGCTGTCGTCGATCCTCACGGGGGCCGCGGGCGTTATGCTTGAAATCGTTGACTGACCAGTCAATCTATCGTCGGGGATGGGCGCCGCAGGACTTCGCGCTTCCCGGCTCCGCGGGAGGACACGCGCGGTGAAGGTCGCGGCAGTCCAGCTCAACGCCACCGCCGACCGGGAAGCGAACCGGGCTGTCGCCGACCGCCTGACGCGCGCCGCGGCGGCGGATGGCGCGAGCCTGATCGTACTCCCCGAGAAGTGGACAGCGATGGGCTCCGAGCGCGAGCTGCGCGCGGCGGCCGAGCCGCTCGACGGCGACACTGTCAAATGGGCGCGCGCGCTCGCGCGCGAGCTCGCCGTCGACCTCGTCGCCGGCTCGATCCTCGAGGTGGTGGCCGGGCAGGACAAGCTCGCCAACACCTCCGTGCACATCGATCCGCAGGGAGAGATCCAGGCCGTCTACCGCAAGCTGCACATGTTCGACGTCGAGGTCGGCGGGCGCAGCTACCGCGAGTCCGAGCTCGAGCAGGCCGGCGATGAGATCGTGCTCTCGCATGCCGCGGGGGGCGTCGAGCTGGGCCTGTCGATCTGCTACGACCTGCGCTTCCCCGAGCTCTACCGCATCCTCGCCGTGCTCGGCGCGCGCATCCTCGCCGTCCCCGCGGCCTTCACGCTGGCGACCACGCGTGACCACTGGGAGACGCTGCTGCGCGCGCGCGCGATCGAGAACCAGGCGTTCGTGATCGCCGCCAACCAGGTCGGCGCCCATCCCGCCGGGCAGGAGTCGGGCGGGCGCTCGATGATCGTCGACCCCTGGGGGGTCGTGCTCGCCCAGGCGGGCGATGGCGCCGGGCACATCCTCGCCGAGCTCGACCTCGACCGCCAGCTCGAGATCCGCACCCGCCTTCCCTCGCTCGCGAACCGCCGTCCGGGCGCCTACCGCTGGCCCGCGGAGGCCGCGTGAGCGCCGCGCGCCCAGGGGGCCGCAGCGCCGTCGAGGGGGCCGAGCTCGGCGCGCGCGCGAAGTCCGCGTCGGACAAGCGGCGGCTGATCCTCGACGCGGCCGTGCGGGTGTTCGCGCGCCAGGGGTTCCACGCCTGTCGCGTCTCGGACATCGCCGACGAGGCCGGCGTCGCCTACGGGCTCGTCTACCACTACTTCGCCTCCAAGGACGAGGTGCTCGACACGCTCTTCCTCGAGCGCTGGAACGTGATGCTCGAGCTGATCCGCGAGGTCGATCGCGAGCAGATCCCCGTGCGCGAGAAGCTCAGCGCGATCGCCTCCTTCATCGTCGACAGCTACCGCCACGACCCGGACCTGATGAAGGTGATCATCGTCGAGGTCACGCGCGCGGCCAACTCGTTCGGGAACACGCACATCGCGACGATCCGCGAGGCCTACGACCTGATCGGGGGGATGATCGCCAAGGCCCAGGCGGAGGGCGTGTTCAAGCCCGAGATCGAAGCGCGCTTCGCGGCGATGGCGTTCTACGGCGCGATCGAGCAACTGCTGACGGGCTGGATCTTCGAGCTGCTGCCGCAGGGCGAGGAGAACTTCGAGCGCGCCAAGTGGCTCGTCGTGGAGACCGTCTGCGGCGGCCTGGAGACACGCAGCGCCGAGTAGGCGAGGCGCGCAGCGGCGCGCCGCACGCATGATTGTGACCACCGCGGGGAATAGACTGCCGTGAGCATGGAGAACGACATGGTCAAGCGGCTGATGTGGTCGGGGTTGCTCGCCGCGGCGAGCGCGCTCTCGACGATGGCCGCGACGCGTATCGCGGCGCTCCTCTGGCGCCGGGTGTTCGACGAGGAGCCGCCCGAGTGAGCGCTCAGCCGCCGGGTCGTAGGCCGCAGGACCCCGGCGGCCAGCCCCAGAACATCGCCGCGGCGATCGCCGAAGTCTCCGAGCGCGCGACGCTGCTGGTGCACGAGGAGATCGAGCTCGCCAAGGCCGAGGTCACCGAAAAGGCGAGCAAGCTCTTCAAGGGCGCCGTCGTCGGTATCGCCGCAGGGGTGTTCTTCCTGATGGCCGTGATCTTCGCGCTCGTCGGCTGCGCCTGGCTCCTCTACTACTACCTGCCGGGCAACGAATTCACCTACTTCTGGGGCTTCTTCGCGATGGCCGTGATCCTCGTCGTGCTCGGCGTGCTCGCCGGGCTGATCGCCGCCAAAGTCGTCAAACGCAGCGCGCCGCCGATGCCGAGCATGGCGATCGAGGAGGCGCGCAAGATTCGCGAGGCCGTCAGCGCGAGTCCCGCCGGCGGCGTTCCCGTACCCCCGCCCGTGGCTCCCGCGACGGCACCCCCGGCGGGAGCTGAGAGCTGATGCCGACGCGCTCGGCGGAGGAGATCCGCAGCTCGATCGAGAGCAACCGCATGGAGCTCGCCGTCTCGGTCGAGCGCCTGCGCGGCGAGGTCACGCGCCTGACCGACTGGCGCGGGCACGTCGAGCGCCACCGCGGCGAGATCGCGATCGGCGCGGCCGTCGTCGGGCTGTTCATCGGCGGGCGCATGCTGCGCCGCCGGCGCCGCAGCTGATCAGCCGGACGCATGCTGCGGCGGCGCCGGCGCAGCTGATCAGCTGATCAGCGCGCG
>DASZNB010000045.1:0-4706 GCA_035551395.1 Solirubrobacteraceae bacterium
GGCACGCCACGGCGTCGGCATCGTCGACCACATCGAGGACCGCATCGTCGGGTTGAAGGTGCGCGACATCTACGAGGCGCCCGCCGCGGCGCTCGTGCTGCCCGCCCACCAGGAGCTCGAGCGGCTCGTCTGCACGATCCACCAGAACCAGTTCAAGCCGCAGCTCGACCGGCAGTGGGCCTACCTCGTCTACGCCGGCCTGTGGTGGGAGGCGTTGCGCGGCGATCTCGACGCCTACATGGACCGCGTCAACGAGCTTGTCACGGGGACGATCGGCATGAAGCTCTACAAGGGGCACGTTCGCGTCGTCACGCGCGCCTCGGCGAACGCCGTCTACGACGCCAGCCTGGCCTCCTTCGCGGAGTCCGGCGGGCTGTTCTCCCAGAGCGCCTCACCCGGCTTCATCGAGCTGTTCTCGCTGCAGTCGCGGATGGCCTGGCGCCTGCATAACGAGTAGTGCGCCGGGGTAGAATTGAGCGCATGAACGCCACCGGCTACCGCATCCTCGGCTACGCGGTCTGGCGTGGCGGCAAGTGGTACCTGCGCCAGCGGCTGCCGTCGCGGCGCTCGCTCGCGCTCACCGGGCTGGCGAGCATCGGGACGCTCGGCGCGCTCGTCGCGGTCGGCAGGCGCCTGGCCGCCTGAGCGGCTCCGGCGCGCCGCGGACTCGTCCGCCGCTCCCCCTATTTTCTCGGTCACGGTGACGGCTGAGGGCAACGAGACGAGTGGCGGGGAGGCGGGGCGAGGCGCTCACCCCGGTGGCTTCGGCTCAGAGGGGCGTCGCAGCGAGGGCGACCTGCTCGCCGAACGGCGCGCGCGGCGAGCGGCCGAGAGCGGCGAAGCTGCGCTGACGCTTCGCGCCGAGGCCGCCGAAGCGACCGTGCAGACGCTCGAACGCCACGTCGCGAGCCTGCAGCAGCGGCTGCACGAGGCCGAGCAGGAGCACCTGCGGATGTCCGAGCTGCTCAAGGTCGAGAAGACGACCAGCTCGGAGCGCGAGCACGAGCTGCGGCTCGCCAAGCAGCGCGAGTACGCCGAGCTCGAGCAGGTGCAGCGCCAGCTCGTGGAGGCCGAGCAGGCCGCCGCCGCAGGGCGCGCGGAGCTGCGCCGCGCCGAGCACGAGCTGCAGGCCCGGCTCGATGAGCTCGAGGCGCGTGCGGCGCAGATGCAGCGCGGCCTCGACGCCGAGCGCGCCGCGCGCGAGCGTACGCAGGCACAGCTCGAGGCGATGAGCCGCGGTCACGCCCAGATGCAGCGGCTCGTCGGCGACATGAAGGGGCTGATCGAGCGCCTCGCCGGCGCGGTCGCCGACGTCCAGGTGCGCGGCGAGGCCTCCGGCGTCGTCTCCGCGCCGCTCCGTCGCTACGCGCCGAGCCCGGCCGCGCCGGTGGGAGCACGCGAGCAGGCCGCCGCGCAGGCGCGCGGGACGGAGATGGCCGACGCGCTCGCGGCGGCCGTGGAGCGCCTGCGGGCGCGCGCCGAGGCGAGCGTCGAGGAGCCCCGCGCGGGTGCCGCGAGGGCGTCCGGGATGCCCCAGCACAAGCACAGCCGGTCGCTGATCGGGCGCTGGCGCATAAGACGCAAACAGCGGCGGAGCCGCTGAGCCTCCGCCGCCCGGACGCCTAGCATCCAGTCCACGTGAGCAACCCGTCCTGCGCACATCTACACGTGCATTCCGAGTACTCGCTGCTCGACGGCGCCTGCAAGATCGAGGCGCTCGCGGCGCGCGCGGCCGAGTTCGGCCAGCCGGCACTCGGACTCACCGACCACGGCGTGATGAACGGCGCGGTCGAGCTCTACAAGGCATGTAAGAAGCACGACGTCAAGCCGATCGTCGGCTGTGAGATCTACCTCGTCGATGACCACACCGCGGGCTCCGGCACGCGCGTCGAGCGCAACCACCTGACGCTGCTGGCGGCCGACGACGCCGGCTACCGCAACCTCGTCAAGCTGTCCTCGGCCGGGTACCTCGAGGGTCTCCAGCGCGGCAAGCCGACCGTCGACATGGCGCTGCTCGAGCGCCACTCCGAGGGCGTGATCGCGCTCACCGGCTGCCTTGCCTCGCGCTTCTGCCAGCGCCTGCTCGAGGACCGCGGTGAGGAGGCGCGCGCCCACGCCGAGGAGCTGCAGGGCATCTTCGGTCGCGAGAGCGTCTACTTCGAGGTGCAGAAGAACGGCCTCGCGCCGCAGGAGAAGTGCAACGAGGGCATCGTGCGGATCGCACGCGAGCTGGGCGGAAGCCTCGTCGGCACCGGCGACGTGCACTACCTGCGCCGCGAGGACTACGAGCACCACACGGCGCTGCTGTGCGTGCAGACCAAGAGCACGATCGCCGCGCCGAAGCTGACGTTCGACACGAACGAGTTCTACCTGCGCGACAGCGGCGAGATGATCGCCGCGTTCGCCGACTGGCCGGAGGCGATCGCGAGCACCGTGGAGATCGCCGAGCGCTGCTCGGTGGAGATCGAGCTGGGCAAGCAGCTGATCCCGAGCTTCCAGACCCCCGACGGGAGCAGCGAGCGCGAGTACCTGCGCGAGCGCGTGCGCGAGGGCCTGATCCTGCGCTACGGCGAGCCGCCCCCGGCGGCTGCCGTCGAGCGGATGGAGAGCGAGCTCGACGTGATCGACCGGATGGGCTTCAACGCCTACTTCCTGATCGTCTGGGACTTCGTCAAGTTCGCCAAGGAGAACGGCATCGCCGTCGGACCGGGACGCGGCTCGGCCGCCGGCTCGATCGTCTCCTATTGCCTTTCGATCACCGACGTGGACCCGCTCCGCTACGACCTGCTGTTCGAGCGCTTCCTGAACCCCGAGCGCGTATCGATGCCGGACATCGACATCGACTTCTCGGTGCGCGGGCGTGAGCGGGTGATGCGCTATGTCACAGACAAGTACGGGCGCGAGTCGGTCGCCCAGATCGTCACCTTCGGCAAGATGTTCCCGCGCGCGGCCACCCGCGACGCGGCGCGCGTGCTCGGCTACGACTACGGCGCCGGCGACCGCCTGGCGAAGCTGATTCCCGACCCGATCATGGGACGCTCACCATCCTTCGCGGATTGCCTGAAGACGGGGCAGCCGCTGCGCAAGGCCTGCGACGAGGACCCCGTCGCCAAGCGGATCGTCGACGTCGCGCAGGGGCTCGAGGGGATCGTGCGGAACTCCTCGATCCACGCCGCCGCCGTCGTGATCGCCGACCGCCCGCTCACCGACATCGTCCCCCTGCAGCTGGCCGACGCGGGCACCGACGAGAACGGCGAGCGCATCTACCGCACGGTGACGCAGTTCTCGATGAAGCCGATCGAGGAAATCGGCCTGTTGAAGATGGACTTCCTCGGGCTGCGCAACCTCGACGTGATCGAGGACGCCCTCGACATCATCGAGCGCTCGAGCGGGGACAGCGACGGCAACGCCGTCTCGCGCCCGGACATGACGACGCTGCCGCTCGACGATCAGCGCACGTACGAGATGCTCGCACGCGGAGACTCGACGGGGGTGTTCCAGTTCGAGTCCGAGGGCATGCGCGAGGCGCTCAAGAAGGTCAGGCCGACGGAGTTCGAGGACCTGATCGCGCTCAACGCGCTGTACCGCCCAGGCGCGATGGACCAGATTCCGGTCTACGCCAGGGGCAAGCACAACCCCAGTTCGATCGCCTACCCCGATGAGCGCCTGCGGGGAATCCTCGAGTCCTCCAACGGCGTGATCCTCTACCAGGAGCAGGCGATGCAGATCTCCAAGGAGCTCGCCGGCTTCTCGGGGGCCAAGGCGGACGAACTGCTCAAGGCGATCGGCAAGAAGAACCGCGCCGCGATGGCCGCGCTGAAGCCGGAGTTCGTCGAGGGCTGCCGCGCCTCGGGCACGCGCCCCGATGTGATCGAGCTGCTGTGGAACTCGAACGAGAAGTCGGCCGACTACTCCTTCAACCGCAGCCACGCCGCCTGCTACGCGCTGATCGGATACCGCACCGCGTGGCTGAAGGCCAACCACCCGTGCGAGTACATGGCCGCGCTGATCTCCTCGGTGATGTCGACGAAGGACAAGGTCCCGTTCTTCGTCGCCCGCTGCGAGGAGATGGGCATCGAGATCCTGCCGCCCGACGTCAACCTCTCAGACCACGAGTTCACCGTCGGGGCCCCGGGGGACGCGGTCGCCGGTCTCGTCGGCAGCATCCGCTTCGGCCTCGACGCGGTCAAGGGCGTCGGCTACCAGGCCGTCGAGGCGATCAAACGCGCCCGCGAGGAGGGTGGCGCGTTCACCTCGATCTGGGACTTCTGCGAGCGCGTCGACAACCGCACCGTCAACAAGAAGGCGATCGACGCGCTGATCAAGTGCGGCGCCCTCGGCTCGACCGGGGCGAGCCGCAAGGGAATGCTCGGAGTGCTCGAGCAGGCGCAGGCCAAAGGCCAGAAAATCCAGCAGGACGCGCTGATCGGGCAGGCCTCGATCTTCGACCTGCAGGATGCCGGCGCAGCCGGTCCGGCGGGGGCCGCGCCCGTGGCGGGACTCGGGCTCGGGCAGCCGGTCCACCCGGCGATCCCGGCGGAGGAGTTCGAGCAGCCCGAGCTGCTGGCGGCGGAGAAGGAAGCGATCGGCCTGTTCGTCTCCGCGCACCCGCTGAAGCCGCTGCGCGACGCGCTGAGCGCGCGCGTGGACTGCCCGCTGGCGGCGCTCGCCGGCCGCCGCGACAAGGATTGGGTGACGGTTGGCGG
>DASZNB010000046.1:0-11265 GCA_035551395.1 Solirubrobacteraceae bacterium
CGCGGATGAAACGCCGTTGGGGTTCTGGAAGTACCAGTTCCCGCCAACCTCATCGGAAGCCTCGAAGCAGCTGTGCGGCACGCCGAAGTCGCCCAGCGCCTTGCACGCCGTCAGACCACTCACACCGGCCCCGATCACGCACACGCTGGGAAGCTCTGGCATGCGCAAATCCTACGCGTTGTACGCTGGCGTGATGGACCCCGCGCGCGCACGTGCACTGCTCGCCGGCGAGCGCGCGCGTGTGGAGCGGGCGATCGCCTCGCTCGGCGGGGATCAGCACGAGGACGCGACAGAAGAGAGCGAACCGGGCGAACTCGGCTCGCAGGAGCTCCTTCAGAAGGAGCTCGCCGGCGGTCTCGGCGAGGAGCTGGCAGAGCAGCTCGCCGCAATCGAGCGGGCTGAGCGGCGGCTCCAGGACGGCACCTACGGACTGTCGATCGACAGCGGCGAGCCAATCCCCGACGGCCGCCTGGAGGCGCTGCCAACGGCGGAGCGGACCGTCGAGGAGCAGCGGACGCTCGGCGGCGGCTGACGACACCGCGGCGCTCGTTCGCGCCACGATGCCGGCAGTCAGCTTGCTCAGGAGCGGGCGCCGACCAGGGTGCGGCGCGGACGCTGCTGGCTGCGCGCTGTGGCGCGCGAGGCGGGACGGACGATCTCGGGCGCCTGCGCGCTGATCGTCGAGGCGTGCGGCTCGAGCTTGCTCGCACGCGACATTACGAATGCGAGAGCAGCGATGAGAACAACGTCGGCGGTCACGATGAGGGCGATGGCGAGTGAGATTGTCATGGTGTCTCCCTGGTGGACTTTTTCGGACTGAGATCAGTCTCGCCCGCGGGCTTGTGCCGACGCTGTGTCGAAGCTGAGAGCCGCCTGAGAGCGTGCGCCGGCGATTTCCGCCTTGCTCACGGCGCTGCGCGCGCGAGAACTTCCGCCGTGCTTACGGCCGCCGTGCCGCCCCGATCGCCACCCGCCGAGCGGCGCCCCCGCGGGGACCGTAGAGCAGGCGCTTGGGCAGCGGGACTGGGCTGAGCCGCGCGATCGCCGAGCCGACGAACAGCCGTGGCTCGATCCTCGCGATCAACGCCGCGAGCTGCGCGCGCTCGCTGTAGCTGAGCCTGCCAAGGCGCCCGCGCGCGCGTAGGAGCAGACCGATCAGCCTGTGGCGCTCGCTGCGATCGAGCCTGGCGATGTGCCGCCTGGCCATCAGCGCGACCTCACCGATGAGCAGCAGTCGCGCGACGGGTACGCCGCGGCTGACGCGACTGATCACGCGGGTCGTGAGCAAGCGCGAGAGCATGCCCTCAGCCCGCCGGCGAGAACCGCAGGCCGGCCCGCGCAAAGCGCCCCGCCGAGCCGGTGCCGAGCGCCGTCGCCGGCGTCAGGCAGCCTGCGCCAGGTGGCGTCGCAGCGTCCTCGGCGAGAAGCATTCCGGCCTCGCCGAGCATCCGCGCCGTCGCGAGGTAGCCGGGGTGCCCATCGGCCTCGAGTCGCACCTCGAGCTCGCGTCCCCCGCTCGTGCGCGCATACGCCGCCATCGTCCAGCGCCATCCCTCGAGCCGCGCGGACGTGGGCCCGAACCCCGACGCCGGCCCGACGCGGCCCAGCGCGCTGGCGATCGGCCTACGCACGGCCGGGCGCGCCCGCGCCACCGCGCGGAGGCCGATCTGCGCACCCGACAGCGCGCCAGCCACCGCCCAGCGCGCCGGCGCCGACCCCGGCCGACCGCCGATCGCCATCCCCTCGCGGTAGCGGAACGGCTCGCTGACACGGCCCTCGGCCGCGGCACGCAGCGCGGCCGCGCGGTGGATCACGGCCGGGTTGATGAAGGGCGCCGGGGACATCGGTGCGATCACCGCGCCGTCGGCACCTCGCCGGGGGCCGAGCCCGATCGGACTGACGCGCCGAACCGCCGCCGCCACGGCCGGGTCGGTGATCAGCAGCGCCGGGTCTGTGATGAGCGCCGCATCATCCGAGGCAGCGACCGCGGTGAGGCTCTGAAACGTGCCGCCGGAGATGCCGTCGGAGAGCCGCGGGAGCCCCGGCGGCGGCATGAACGCCACCTCGATGTCGACGGCAGCGAGCGCTTCGCCCCACTGCTCCCGGGCGCGCTCCTCGGCGAGCGCCACGAGCATGTCCGGCGGCAGCGCCTCGAAGCCGCACACCTGGACGATCTTGACGCCCGCGTGCGAGGCGGGGCCGTGGAAGTCCTCGACGATGCCGCGCACGAAGGGCATCTCCCCGGTGAGGTCCGCGTAGTGCGCGCCCCGCGCAACGCACGCCTCGATCACGGCTCGCCCGAACAGCGTGTAGGGACCGGCCAGGTCCAGCACGACGCGCGTGCGTGCGGCCATCGCCGCCAGCGACCCGGCGTCGGCGACGTCCGCGACGATCGTCTCGGGCGCGCTCACGCCGATCTCCCCCAGCACCTTCGTGGCCTTGGCGGCGTCGCGCGCCGCCGCCGCCCAGCGCAGTCCGCTCTCGCCGGCCCGCTCCGCCAGATAGGCGGCGACCCGGCGACCCGTGACACCCGTGGCGCCAAACACGATCACGTCGAGGTCTCTGCCAGCCATCGCGCTGACCATACACCGCGGGCAGGGGCGCCCGGCAGCGGCCGGCGACCCGGCAGGCCAAGCCGCGCGAGGCGGGCGCTCGGCTGGGCCGCTCAGCCCTCGGGCGCCGCCTGCGAGGTGGCGCCCGTCAGCCCGGTCAGCTCGCGCAGCAGCCCATCCATGCCCGCGATCGAGTACGCCGCCCGCTGGCGTCCGGCCCCGCCGCCGACCGCGAGCAGCGCCGGCAAGCCGTCGAGCTGCTCATCGCAGTCGAGCTCGCGCGCGTAGCGGCGCGCCAGCGCGAGCGCGTCGTCGAGCAGCTCGGCGACCGGACGCAGGCTTCCCGAGGCGTCCGGCAGGCGCGCAATGACGCCATAGCGCGCAGCCCTGAAGATCCCCTCCTCGAGCACCTCCGCGGCCGGGTTCGACACGGGCTCTGCCTCCGCCTCGTGCCGCGCGAGGCAGTGGGTGAGCGCGACCAGACTGGCGTCGTCACGCAGCGAGGACTGCGCATCGAGCGCGCGCACCTCGACCGTGCCGAGGCGTGGATGCGGGCGCAGCTTCCACCAGAACCATGTGTAGTCGGGCACGTCCGCGGCGCGCACCAACAGGCGCGTGGCCGCTTCGAAGTCGGCGAAGTCGTGCATCGCGCGCGGAACCCCCGAGCGCGGCCACCCGCGCACGGTGACCTCGCGCGAGGAGGCAAGGCCGGTGTCGCGGCCATGGCGGTACGGCGAGTTCGCGGCGAGCGCCTGCAGCAGCGGCAAGTGGCGGCGCAGCCCGTTGAACGCGCGAATCGCCGTCTCGGAATCCGGCATCCCGATGTGGATGTGCAGGCCTGCGACGGGCGTCGCGACAGCGTCGCCGAGCAGGTCACGGATGCGCTCGTAGCGTTGCTTGTCGGTGATCTCCGCCTCGCCCTCGCGCGCCGAGGGGTGCGTCCCCGACCCCAGCAGCCCGGCCCCCGTCGCGACAACCGCCCGGCGCAGTCCGCCGAGCGTCGCCGCGGCCTCGCCGGCGCTCGCGCAGATGTCGGTGACCAGCTCGACCTGGCAAGCGTGCAGCTCGCGCTCGACGGTCCCCTCGACGGCACCGAGCCGCGCCTGAACTGCGGCCGAGGCGTTCGCCTGGCGGCCGGTCACGGGATCGACGAGGAACAGCTCCTCCTCGACGCCGACGGAGAAGGCCTGATGCGATCCGAACGCGCTCTCGATCTCGGCCCCGGGCGCGTTCATTCCCGCCATCTTCCCGCACAGCACTGTGCAGAAACGCCGTCAGCGCGGCGCCCGCGAGTCACCTTCCGGGCTCGCGCACCGTCATGACCTGCTGCTGAGCGCGCTAGCGGCCCCGCCGCCGGTTCGCGTCCGCTCGTACGCCGAGCGCCAAGACCAGCGCGATCGCGGCGAGCTCCGCGAACAGGAAGAAGCGCGTGCGAAACCCCGCCACGGCACCGATCGCTGCCAGAGCAAGGAGCAGCGCAAGGATCACGCCGACGGCTCTGTATCCCTCGCGTCGCGCCAGCCGATCGACGCGCCGACCCTTGGCGCGCGCGCTCTCTCGCCCTGCCCCTGACTCGCCCATGCCGGCGCATCGTCGCTTCGCGTCCGAGACTTGAATGCATCCCAACAAACGGAACGCATGATCGATGCCGATCTCGACGCTCGATCCCGCCGTCCGCGCTAGCTGTCTCCCGCCTCGAGGTTCTCGAACACGGCGCTCATCCCCTGTCCGCCGCCGATGCACATCGTCTCGAGGCCGTAGCGCGCACCGCGCCGGCGCAGCTCTCGCAGCAAGGTCGTGAGGATCCGTCCGCCGGTCGCCCCGATCGGGTGGCCGAGCGAGATGCCGGAGCCATGGACGTTGACCCGCTCGAGCCCGTCTGCGAGCTGCCACTCGCGCAGGACCGCCAGCGCCTGCGCCGCAAACGCCTCGTTGAGCTCGATCAGGTCCATGTCCGCGAGTGTCAGCCCGGCGCGCTGCAGCGCGCGGGCGCTCGCCGGTACCGGCCCGATCCCCATCGTCTCCGGGGCCACCCCGGCGACGGCCCACGACACCAGCCGCGCGAACGGGCGCAGTCCGAGCTCGGCGGCCCGGGCAGGGTGGGTGACGATGCAGACCGCCGCACCGTCGTTCTGACCGCTCGCGTTGCCAGCCGTGACGGTCGCCTCCGGATCGCTGTCAACCATCAGCGCTCGCAGGCCGGCGAGGCGCTCGAGCGAGGTGTCGGCACGCGGATGCTCGTCACGGTCGATCACGCGCTCCTCGCGGCGGCTCTTGACCGTGATGGGCACGATCTCCTCGGCGAACGTGCCGTCTTGCTGGGCGGCGACCGCGAGGCGGTGCGAGCGCAGCGCGAGCTCGTCCTGCTCCGCGCGGGGGATCGCGTACTCGCGGCGCAGATTCTCGGCCGTTTCGATCATCCCGCCCGGCAGTGGGTGCGCGGCGCCCCCTGCCGTCACCCGTGGGCGCGCGAGGCGATCTTCAAGCCTCAGGCCTCCCCCCTTTACCCCCCAGCGCATCCCGGCTACGTAGAACTCAGCCTGGCTCATGCTCTCCGCGCCGCCCGCCAGCACGAGGTCTGACACTCCTGTCTGGACCTGCATGCACGCGAGCATGATCGCCTGCAGCCCCGCTCCACAGCGACGATCCACCTGCATCCCCGGAACCTCGATCGGCAGGCCCGCGTCGAGCGCTGCGACGCGGCCGATCGCGGGCGCCTCGCCGTTGGGATAGCCCTGACCGAGGACGACGTCGTCGACCGCATGCGCGGGCACGCCGGTGCGGGTCATCAGCTCGCGGATGACGGTTGCCGCCAGGACCGTGACGGGCACGTCGCGGAAGACCCCACCAAAGCCACCCACCGGGGTCCTCAGCGGTTCGCAGATGACGGCGTCGCGCACGCCGCAAGCCTACTCAGACGAGCAGGAGCTCGCCGCCGCCCACGAGCACCCCGGAGCCGCCCACCTCGACGCGCTCGATGCGTTCGCCGGAGCCGCCGGCGAACGCATACAGCAGCGAAGGGCGCTGGATCTCGGCGCCCTGGGCGATCTCGATCTCCTCGCCGAACGCGATCCGCCCGTGGCGCGCGAGGTGAACCGCAAGCGCTCCCGCGGCCGAGCCGGTGGCCGGGTCCTCCTCGACGCCGAGCGCGGGAGCGAACATGCGCGTGCGCCAGCGCCGCCCGGCACCCGCGAAGCAGCTCGTGCACAGCTCCCCGAGCGCCGCCAGCGCCTGCATGTCCGGACGCAGCTCCGCCACCGCGCCCGTGCTCGCCAACGCCACGAACACGTGTCTGGGGCCGTTCTCATAGATCTCCACGGGCAGCTCCGAGCGCTCGACGCCGAGCGCCCCGAGCAATGGTGCCGCCCGCGCATACGCTCCCCAGCTGGGGATGGGCTGACGCATCCACCCGGACAGCACGCGGTCGTCCTCGAGGCGCAGCCGAACGGCGACCGGGCCCATGCCCGTCTCGAGCGTGACCTCCTCGCGGGCGAGTGCGCTCGCGAGCACCATCGCCGTTCCGAGCACCGGATGCCCCGCGAAGGGCAGCTCGGACGCCGGGGTGAAGATGCGGATCGCGATGTCCCCGTCACCGGTGGGAGGGAGTGCGAAGACGGTCTCCGATAGCCGCAGCTCGCAGGCGACGCGCTGCATGTCAGCGGCGTTGAGCCCGCGCGCGTCGGTGAAGACGGCCAGCTGGTTGCCCTCGAGCGGGTTCTCGGTGAACACGTCCAGCAGCACGTAGCGCCGGCCGCGTGCGGGCGGCCGCGAGGCCCGCCCCGCGCGCAGCGGGTCGAAGGCGGCGAGCAGCTCGATCGCGCTGGGCACAGCCGGAGGCTAACCGCCCGTGCAGCCACCCCGCTAGTCTCGCTGAGCGGGCCCATCGGGGGCTGGTCACGGCGAGCGGAGGAGCAGCGGATATGAGCGAGGTCGTCTGTAAGCGGGTCGATGACGGGGTCGCGGTGATCACGCTGAACCGCCCCGAGCGACTGAATGCCTGGACCGCGGAGATGGAGCGCCTGTACTTCGATGCCCTGCAGGAGTGCGGCGACTCCGCGGAGGTGCGCGTGATCGTGCTGACGGGAGCCGGACGCGGCTTCTGCGCGGGCGCCGACATGCAGGACCTGCAGGCGATCGGCGACGGCGACATCGACACCTCGGCCTTCGAGCACGAGCGCCGTCCGCAGACCTTGCCGCTGACGATCGAGAAGCCGATCATCGCGGCGATCAACGGCGCCTGCGCCGGGCTCGGGCTGGTGCAGGCGCTGATGTGCGACCTGCGCTTCGCCGCGGAGGGCGCCAAGCTGACGAGCGCGTTCGCCCGCAGAGGGCTCGTGGCCGAGCACGGCATCTCATGGCTCCTGCCGCGGCTGATCGGACCGGCGCGGGCGCTGGACCTGCTGCTCTCGGCGCGCATCGTGCTCGCCGAGGAGGCTCACGAGCTGGGGCTCGTGAACCGCGTGCTGGCACCGCAGGCGCTGCTCGAGCAAACGCTCGAGTACGCGCGCGAGCTCGCGCTCAGCTCCTCGCCGGCGAGCATGGCGACGATCAAGCGCCAGGTCTACGCCGATCTCGAGGGCGGCCTGCACGACGCGCTCGCTCGCGCCGACGAGTTGATGCTCGCCTCCTTCGCGGCCGCCGACTTCCAGGAGGGAGTCGCGAGCTTCCTGCAGCGTCGCGATCCCCGCTTCGCCGCACTTGGAGCGTGAGCGCAGGCTAGGCCGAGCCGAGGCGACGCAGGCGGGCGGCTCCCACAGCGACCGTCTCAGCCTTGCCCGGCAGCTCCGCTGGGGTGCGCACGGCGATCTCGCTGATCCCGTCGCCGGGCGCATCGGCCGAAGCCGCGAAGTGGACGTGCGCACCGTCGAGGGCAAGCGCGGGCTGCCCGCCCTCGCCCTGGCTCACGTCCACGCCGAGGACGTGGGCCCAGCGAGCAGCGACCGTGGCTGGATCGTCGACCGCCACGGTGATGCCCGCCAGGGACCCGGGTGCCCCGCTGCCGATCTGACCCGTCCACTGCGGTCCGCCCCAGCGCCACGTGCCGTATGGGTTGGAGCGATCGAGCGAGACGATCGCGCCGCGCATGTCCGCCGGATGCAGGTGGGTGCCGGAGATGTCCGGCAGGTCGAGCTGCCAGACCACGCGCACGCCGAGCGCCGCCGCGCGCTCGCGGGCACCCTCTAGGTCCTCGACGTCGAACAGGACCATGTAGCCGGCGTCACCGCCGCTGCGCACGAGGTGGCGCCCGGCGGCCGTCCCCTCGCGCGTCGGCGAGACGACCTCGATAAAGCAATCGCCCAGCGCGAAGACGGCGTTGACGAGCCCGAACTCGCTGACCCCCGGATCGCGGAACGGCTCGCCGAGGTCCAGGGCGTCGCGCAGTGTCCGCGCGACCGGCTCGAGCTCCGCGGCCACGAGCACGGCCTGCCGCAGCCTGACTCGCTGTCGCGCTCTGCTCACCCTGTCAACCTATCCGCAGCGCCGCGGCCGGCGGTTGCGGCGATTGCCCGCATGGCCGCGAGGGTAGATAGGTTTCCGCAATGGCGATGTCCCGCTCCTGCCATGGCCCGCACATGCGCGCTGTGCTCCTCACCGTCCTGCTCGCCGCAGGGCTGATCGCAACGGCGGCTGCTGCCGGCGCCGCCGCGACCCTGCCCGCGCCGACGGTCAGCACGGGCGCGACCTCTGCGCTCAGCTACTCCTCGGTCGTTCTTCATGGCCGAGTCTCTGCGCACTCTCAGGCGACGAACTACTTCTTCCAGTACGGGCACACGCGCAAGTACGGCGCCCAGAGCCCGCTGGCGGCCGCGGGGAGCGCGAGCAGCTCCGTCCCCGTCAGCCAGGCGATCGCCGGCCTGCAGCCGCTGAGCGTCTACCACTACCGAATCGTCGCGATCAGCGCGGGCGGTACCACGCTCGGCGACGATCGGAGCTTCACCACACCGAGGATCCCCCTGTCCGTCGCGATCGTGGGGATCCCGAATCCGGTCTCCTTCGGCTTCCCGTTCGTGGTCGAGGGCACGCTCTCGGGCACCGGGTCCGCAGGACACCAGGTGCGTCTCGAGGCAAACCCGTTCCCGTACACCGGGGGCTTCCAACCAGTCGGCAACGCGCAGCCCACGAACGCGGCGGGAGGCTTCTCGTTCCCGTTCCTCGGCCTGCTCGAGAACGCCGAGCTGCGAGTCGTCACCCTCGGCAGGCCCGCGGTCTCGAGCCCGGTCATCGTCGAGGGCGTCGCAGTGCGGGTCACCATTCGCGTCCACCGGGCCAGGCGCAGGGGCTTCGCGCGGATCTCGGGAACCGTCGCGCCGGCGGAGGTCGGGGCGCTGGTCGGCTTCCAGCTGCTCGAACCCGGACATCGCTCCGTCAACGTCGGCGGCACCGTCGTGACGGCGGCCACGCCGACGGTGTCGAGCTTCACCCGCGTGATCCGCGTTCGCCACCGCCGCCTGTACAAGGCGCTCGTGCGAATCTCAGACGCGGCGCACGTCTCCGCCTACAGCGCGCCCGTCCTGATTCGCTGAGCGCACCGCGGTAGCCGCGCTGGGCGATAATCGGGTGATCGCATCGCCCGCCCCGATCGGCCCCGCAGCGCCCGCACGGCCGGGACGCGCGCGGCGGCTTGCGCACACGCTCGCCGAGGGCGTCCTGCCCAACGAGAACCCGTCCGGCGTCGTCTACGGGGTGATCCTCATCGGCGCGCTCCTGGCAGCGGAGAGCGGACGCCACGAGGGCTACCCCGACGCGATCGGCTCGGCGGTCGTCGCGATCGCGCTCTACTGGCTCGCACACGCCTACGCCAGCGTGCTCGGGCAACGGCTGTCGAGCGGCGCTCGTCTGAGCGCTAGCGCACTCGCGCGAGCCCTCGCCCACGATTGGGCGCTCGTGCGCGGAGCCGGCATACCCCTGGTTGCGCTGGGCGCCGCATGGGCGGCCGGGGCCGACCGGGAAGCGGGCGTGACGGCGGCGCTGTGGAGCGCGATCGGCAGCCTCGTCGTCTTCGAGCTGCTGGCCGGTTTCCGCTCGCGCGCGACTGCCGTCGAGCTCGCGCTCGATGCGAGTGTGGGAGCGGCGATGGGCATGGCGATCCTCGGGCTCAAGATCATCTTGCACTGACGCTCGCGCGCGGAGCCGTGGCCACACTCGGCGACGTAGCCCAAATGGCGGATAGTCGATCGCGTCGGTATGCTCAAATGAGCGGTCTGTAGACAAAAGATCGCGGATCTGAAACAATCCCGATTGTCGGATCGGTTGACAGGCCCATGATTGGGCGCGGAACGTTCGTCTCGGGAGGTCCAATGCGGTCGGGAGGGCGAGGGTCGTCGTCGGGCTGCGGCGGGCGCGCGAAGGCCGTCAAGCACAGCTCCGCCCCAGTCGGCGGATCGGCTGGCATCGTCCCCATCTACAAGCGTCTGCCGCACGGACCACACCAGCTGCCCCGCGATGCGGTGGTCCACCACCAGCGCACGCGGATCCACGGCGCGATGATCGAGGCCGTCGCCCATGTCGGCTACGAGCGGACGAGCGTCAAGCAGGTGATCGGCCTGGCGGGCGTTTCCCGCCGCTCGTTCTATGAGCTGTTCGCGAACAAGCAGGAGTGCTTCCTGGCGACGTTCGACGTGATCGCGGGGCGCCAGATCCAGCACATGACGAACACATACCTCGCCAGCGACGGCGGCCTGGCCGAACGCCTCGGTGCGGTGTACGAGGCGTTCGTCGCGGAGGCAAGTCAAAACCGCAACGCCGCCACTCTGGCGCTCCTCGACACGCAGACAGCGGGGGCCCCCGGCACGCTGCGCCTGCGCCGAGCGACGACGATCTGCGAGCGGATGCTCGCGCGGAGCTTCGCCGACTCGGCCGATGCCGCCTCGCTGCCGGCTCCGATCGTGAGGGGAATCACGGGCGGCCTGCATGGCGCGATCGGCCGCGCGCTCAGCCAAGGGGAGGTCGCGCAGCCAGGGCTGAGCGATGAGATGCTGCGCTGGACCCTGAGCTTCCAGACGCCGGGGGCCGCGCGCATGGACGAGCTTATGTCAGCTCGATTGAGGCGGCGCATGCGCGAGATCTCACTCGCGAGCGCGGGGGGCAGCGAGGCCGCGCAGCAGGACGAGCTCGCCGGCGACGAGCGCGGCCGGCTGCTGCACGAGGTCCTGCGCCTGGCCGCCAGACACGATTACCGCGAGCTGTCCGGGCCGCAGATCGCTGACGAAGCACGCGTGCCGATCGACGCCTTCCTCGAGCACTTCGCGAGCCGCGACGAGTGCTATCTCGCCGCGCTCGAGATGATCGGCGATCAGCTGTTGAGCATCGCCGGCGACGCCGAGCTCGGCGCAGGCGACTGGCCCGCAGCGGTGCGCCGCATGCTGGCGGCCCTGCTCAGCCACCTGGGCACGCACCCGCTGCATGCGCGCACGATCGCCCAGGAGGCCTTCGCGGCGGGCAGCGAGCCGGTGCAACGCACGCTCGTGCTCGCCGATCGGATCGCGGCGCTGCTGACCGAGGCTGCACCCGCCGCCGGGAGCGCGTTTGCCGTGCAGGGCATCGCCGGCGCGCTGATGCACACCGTGCGCTGCCAGGTCGTCGGTGGCCGCGTGGAGATGCTCGGTGTGCTCTCCGACCACCTCAGCTACCTGGTGCTCGCCCCCTTCCTCGGCGCGGAGGCGGCGCTCGAGGCGATCTGCGAGGACGCGGCCGCCTAGCGGAGGCGCAGCGG
>DASZNB010000047.1:0-11794 GCA_035551395.1 Solirubrobacteraceae bacterium
GCGCAGCGCAACTCGATCACGAACGCGCACTTCTTCGCCGGCGACACGCGCGCGGCGCTGCCCGAGCTGCTCGAGCGGGCTGGACGCCCGGACGTGCTCGTTGTCGACCCGCCCCGCGCCGGCCTGTCCAAGAAAGTCGTGCGGCGGATCGTCGAGGCCTCGCCGCGGCGGATCGTCTACGTCTCCTGCAACCCCACCACGCTCGCCCCCAACGCCGCCGAACTCGTCGAGGCCGGCTGGACGCTGCGGCGCGTGCGTCCTGTCGACATGTTCCCGCAGACCCACCACATCGAGGCTGTCGCCCTTTTCGAGCGCGCGTAGCGCAGGTAAGCTGGCACGAAGGGCGTGCCGCTTGACGGAGCATTTGGGAGTCGCGTGTTCACGGGCGTAGCGAGACTTGGAGTCGTCTTCGCGACAGCGATCGGGTTCTCGGCCGCTCCGGCCTTTGCGGGTGTTGAGTCGCTGAAGCTGGTGCTCGGCGACAAAGCCGAACTCGGTACGCCCTACGCGATTACCGCAGAAGGGCTGGCGGACAGCGCTCATCATCTGTACGTCTACGTCGATGCAGGCGGTGCGGGGTGCGCTGCCGATCCGAGCACGGAGGCGGCCGAGGTATCCGGCGCCACGGCGCTCTCGGCGGCCGGCGGCGACGTGGTTGGCTCAGGAGACTTCACACAGGGGTACACCTTTACGCCGCCAGCCGTCAACGGCTACAGCGTGTGCGCTTACCTCGATGAGTCCTTCGAAGGCTCCCCCGACGCGAGCGCTCACGCGGGCTTCGCAGCTCCCGGCGGCCCGGTCGAAGCTCCCTATCTGTTCAATCCGCAGCTTCAGGAACAACTGAAACGGATCGCCGTCGCACGCGAACAGCAGGAACTGCAGGAACGGGAAAGGCTTCGCAACGAATCGGAAGGACGCGAACGCACTCCTGCGAGTGCACTCGCGCCCGCGCCGGAAACACCGCCGGTCCAGGTCGTCCCCGGACTGGGCGCTCACTGCATCGTTCCGCGCCTGAAAGGGCACTCGCTGAACGGAGCGCGGCATTTGCTCCGACGCGCTCACTGCGTGCTGGGCTCGGTGCGGCGACAGCGCGATGCTCGCGGGCCACTCGTCGTGACGCGCCAGCGGGTGCGGCACGGTACGACGCTGCGTCTCGGCGCCGCGATCGCCGTCGTTCTCGGGCCGGCGAAGCACTGACGACGGAGTAGGCTGCAGCGGTGCGCGCCGCCACCATTCGCGACGGGGAGATCGTGATCGAGGAGCACGCCGATCCGGTCCCCGGCTCCGGCGAGGTGCTCGTGCGCGTCCACGGGGCGGGGCTGAACGGCGCCGACATGATGCAGCGGCGCGGCCTGTATCCGGCGCCGCCGGGCTCGCCGCAGGACATCCCCGGCATGGAGCTGGCGGGCGACGTGGCAGCGACGGGCGCGGGTGCCGAGCGCTTCGCCGTCGGCGAGCGCGTGATGGCGATCGTCGGCGGTGGCGCCCAGGCGGAGCTCGCGACCGTGCACGAGCGGGTGCTGATGCCCGTCCCGCCGGGACTCGACTGGGCGGCGGCCGGGGGGCTGCCGGAGGTGTTCACGACGGCCCACGACGCGCTCTTCGCGCAGGCCGGGCTGCGCGCGGGCGAGCGCCTGCTCGTGCACGGCGGCGCGGGCGGTGTCGGCACCGCGGCGATCCAGCTCGCGCGCGCCGCCGGTGCGCGTGTGACCGCGACGATCCGCCGCGAGGAGCTGCGCGCGGCGGTCGGCGAGCTGGGGGCGCAGGCGATCGCGCCGGAGGGCTTCGCCGAGCACGGCCCATTCGACGTGATCCTCGAGCTCGTCGGCGCGCCCAACATGCCAGAGAACATGCAGGCGCTCGCCACCGGCGGACGGATCTGCGTGATCGGGGTGGGCGGCGGCGCGAAGGCGGAGCTGAACCTGCTTGCGCTGATGGGCAAGCGCGCCCGCATCCACGGCTCGACCCTGCGCGCGCGCCCGCTGGAGGAGAAAGCGCTCACGGCCCGCCGCCTCGAGTCCGAGGTGCTGCCGCTGTTCGAGACGGGCGCGCTGCGCGTGCCGGTCGCCGAGGCCTACGCGCTCGACGACGCAGCCGACGCCTACGAGCGCTTCGCGGCCGGCGGCAAGCTCGGCAAGATCGTCATCGAGATTTGAGCGCGGCCCGGCCGTACACGATCGGCGATCGTCAGCGAAACGCCCACGGCAAGCTGCTCAGTAGGAACGAACTGTTCGGCCCATTCACCCGCCCGGACACAGTCCACAACGTCCGCCCCTAGGGGCAGAATGCGACGAGCCCACCCGGTGTGGAGCCGGATGGGCTCGTACATAAGCTTTGTTCGTGGGTTGGCGTGTGATGTGGGTACGCCGAAGCTAGCGCCGGCCGCGGACGGAATCGCAGGAGGCCGTACGTGGTTCTCAACCAAAAGAACGCGATTAAGTTGCTCAAGGAACACGGCTGGACACAGAGTGTTGGTGGCAAGCACGCGGTGAAGATGTGCAAGGAGAAACGCCGGCCGATCACCTTGCCGAAGCACAAGGGCCGCGACTACAGCAAAGGACTCGCCGCGTCGATATTGCGCGAGGCTGGTCTATGATGGCTGTCCGACGTGGGAGGTACGCAGATGCAGCAGCAAGTCGAGATTCAAGCCCAGGTTCACTGCGAAGATGGCATGTACTGGGCTGAGGTGCCCAGTCACCCCGGGCTTTTCGCGTCGGGTGAGACGCTCGATGAACTCACCGAGGCTCTCATCGAGGCGTGGGTGCTCTACACGCAAGATCTCGCTGTCTCGACCGACATGGCGCCGATGCAGGGCGATGCAAAGCCCCCTGCGTCCGAGAAGACGGGGGCGGAGAAGCACGCCTCGGGGCGCGTGGATCGACTCAATCTGCTCGTCCCTGCATAGCCGCGCCCACTCGCGTTCGCAAGGGCTCAGGCCAACTCGGTAGGAATCGCCGAGGCTAGCGAGCCTGCACGAGATCTCTCTAGTAGGGGGGCTGGGCGGAGTACCAGTCGCCGAGCGCGCGGAAGGCGGCCCAGAAGTCCCGCTTGGCGTCCTGCTCGTCGAGCGAGTCGTCGATGTTCGGCACGTACAGCGCCTCGATCGTCGGCGTCAGCTGCTGGACCTCGCCGAGTCGCGGCTCGAGCGGCCGCGCCAGCGGCACGTTCATCTCCTCCAGCGCCGCCAGCGCCTCGGCGCCCATCACGACGATCATCTTCGGTGCCACGATCGCGATCTCCTCGACCACGCGGGCGATGCAGGCGAAGTCGGCGAGTGAGACGTCGCTCAGCGGGCACTTGACGCAGAGCGTGCCGTAGACCGCCAGCGGGTCGATCGACAGGCGCTTGAGCGACTTCATCAGCGCGCCGCCCGCGCGACCGTAGAAGGCGACGCCCTCCTCGATCTCCGACGGGCGCGGCGAGTGCTTGAGCAGCATTATGTCGGCCTGCGGATGGCCGGAGCCGAGCACCGGCATCAGGTTGCCGCGCGGGCAGTGCGGGCACGCCTGCAGCTCGCGCGTGAGCGTGTTCAGCTCGCGTATCGCGCGCTCCAGGTACTTCTCGCGGATCTCGTCATCGGTTACGGGCATCGACCCCGAGGGATTTGACGGGGCCTGGCCTTGTCCTTGACGGTGCATCAGGACTTGCGCGGTGGTGGGTCGCCCGCTACCGTCGCCCGCCGCTGCCTGGGGCGCGGCCGAGGCGCTTCAGCCGGCGCGCCTTGCTCGCGCGGCGCGCCGCCGGCGGCGTAGCGCGCGTCTGCAGGAACTTGAGCGCCTGCACGTACAGAAGCGATGAGGGACGCGTGATGATCTCGGCGTCGCGGAGGGACTGCAGGAACTCCGCCGGCCCGTCGAAGTCGCGCATGCGGTTGCGCACCGAGCCGAGGCCCTGGGCGACATGCGAGTCCGAGCCGGCGGCAGCGGGGATGCGGTACTTGGCGGCGAAGCGCGCGGCCTCGTCGTTGAAGGCGCCGATAGCCACGCGCGGGTTGAAGACCTCGACCGCGTCGACCTCCTCGAGGATCGCCAGCAGGTGCTCGTAGTCGGGAACCGAGTGCATGCGGTCGAAGGGATGGGGCACGTAGGCGAGCCCGCCCTGGCGATGGATCTCCGCGACCGTCTCGCGCAGGCTCAGCCCGCGCGGGATCTTCTCCTCGATGAACAGCCCGATCACCTCGCCCTGCCCGGCCGTCTTGACCTCCTCCGCCACGATCACCTTGACGGGCGGGTGGGGACCGAGTGCTTCGGCCTGCCGCCGCGCCTCCAGCGCCCCGGAGATCTCGTTGTGGTCGGTCACGGCGATCGCGCCGAACCCCTGTTCACGCGCGGTCGCGAGCAGCACCTCGACGGGCGTCGCGCAGTCGCCCGAGTGGTCGGTGTGCATGTGCAGGTCGACGTCGATCAGGGGCCGCTCGGACAGGCGCGCGCGCAGCTCACCGTCGCCCTCGCGGGAGTGCCTGCGCGCGGCGAGGCCGGCATAGATCCGTTCGAGCTCGTCGACCGATCCGTTGGAGTCGGCAAGCAGTTGGTAGTCGGCCGGGAAGTAGCGGTCCATCAGCTCAGCTGTCGCCGGCAGGCTGGCCGTGCGGGCGTCGAGGCGGCCGAAGAAGCTCTCGACGAAGCGCCGCGCCACGAGCGTCGAGAGCAGCCGCTCGCTGGAGGAGTGAAACGAGCCGACGTTGAGCGCGCGCGAATGGCGCAGGGCGGCGTTCGAGGTGCTGGGAGCAAACGGCTCGTGCACGTGCACGAAGTCGAGCTCGACGGCGCCGAGCAGTTCCTCGACGGTGCGCGCAACATCGATCGGCAGCGCCGACGGCCGCCGGCGTGCGCCGCCGGCCACGTCGATCACCTCGCCGACCGCGAACACCGTGGGGACGCCGCCGTCTGAGCCCGCGAGCAGACGCTGCGGCTCGGCGCGCGCCGCACGCAGCGCCTTGCGCGAGTCGCGCACGCGCTCCTGCGAGCGCGAGGGGGCGAGGACGAGCACGCGGTGCCCGCGGCGCGAGAGCTCCCCGGCGAGTCGCTTGACGTGGGCGTTGACCTCGTTCTCGGACTCCCACGGGTAGGGCGTCACGTGGGCTATCGAGAATCGTGAGCTCATCGGCGCCACGATTATCGCGCCTGTCCGCCGGGAGCTGTCTACTTCCGTGCGCCCGCCCGTGGCGCGCGCGCCGCCCGCGGCTTGGCCGGCTTCTTCGCGCTCGTGCCGGGTCGTTGCGAGTAGGCGGCGATGAACTTCTCCGTGTCCGCCCGCGCCTGCTCGTCGGGACGCTGGTTGTGCGGGGACTTCATCAGGTAGGAGGAGGGCCCGTCGAGCTGGCCACCGAGGCCGTGGTTGAGCGCGAGCTTGCAGCAGCGCACCGCGTCGATCACGATGCCGGCCGAGTTGGGCGAGTCCCACACCTCAAGCTTCAGCTCGAGGTTCAGCGGCACGTCGCCGAAGGCCTGGCCCTCGACGCGGATGTGCGCCCACTTGCGGTCGGTCAGCCACGGCACGTAGTCCGACGGCCCGACGTGGATGTCGCTCGCCGGCAGCTCGTGGTCCATGATCGAGGTGACGGCGTTGGTCTTTGAGATCTTCTTCGACTCCAGCCGCTCGCGCTCGAGCATGTTGTAGAAGTCCATGTTGCCGCCCACGTTCAGCTGCGAGGTGCGCTCGATCTCGACGCCGCGCTCGGCGAACAGTCGCGCCAGCGTGCGGTGCACGATCGTCGCGCCGACCTGCGACTTGATGTCGTCGCCGACGATCGGCAGGCGCGCCTTTTTGAAGCGCTTGTCCCAGTAGTCCTCGCGGGCGATGAACACGGGGATGCAGTTGACGAAGCCGCAGCCCGCCTCGAGCACCTGCTCGACGTACCACTTGGTCGCGTCCTCGGAGCCGACGGGGAGGTAGGAGACGACCACGTCGGTGTGTGTGTCGCGGAGGATCTTCACGATGTCGGCCGTCTCGCCGGGGGCCTTCGTGATCTTCTCCTTGAGGTATTTGCCGAGACCGTCGTGGGTCATGCCGCGGTGGACCGGCACACCGAGCTTCTTCGGCACCTTGGCGAACTTGATCGTGTTGTTCTGGCCCGCCCAGATCGCTTCGCCCAGATCCTTGCCGACCTTCTTGGAGTCGATGTCGAAGGCGGCCGTGAACTCGATGTCGCTGACGTGGTAGCCGCCGAGATCGACGTGCATCAGGCCGGGTACGCGCGCGCTGGGGTCGGCGTCGCGGTAGTACTGGATGCCCTGCACGAACGCCGACGCGCAGTTGCCGACGCCGACGATCGCGACGCGGACCTTCTCAGATTGGTAGCGGGCCGCGCCGTTGCTGGCGGCCGCGCCGTTGGTGGAGGCTGCGCCGTTTCCTCGCGCGCCGCTTGAGTCCTTGATCACGGGTGAGATGTCCTTTGTGAGGGCGCGGTGGCCCGGGTGGAGGGAGCCGCGAGGGCGCCCTGCTTCTCAGATGTGGCGGCCGGACGGGGCGCCGGACCGTTGGCAGAGACTACTCCGCCGCACCTGGAAGGTCACACCGACAGCTCCGCGCGCACGTGGCGGATGCGCTGCGCGACGGTGATCACGCTGAGCGCGGCGAGCACGTAGACGGCGGGCTGGAGCAGCTCGAAGTTGCCGAGCGAGGCGCCGCGCGCGAACACCAGTCCGATCGCGAGGATCACGACGCGCACGGGCCGTGTCGCGATCCCGACCTTGCACTCCACCCCGAGCGCCTCGGCGCGCGCGCGGGTGTAGCTGACCATCAGCGACGCGAGCACCGCCACGACGACGGCGGCCGCGGCCGCGCGGTTGCCGTGCAGCGCGAAGTAGCCCGCCACGGCCGTCAGCACGATGCCCTCCTCGATGCGGTCGAGCGTCGAGTCGAGGAAGGCGCCGAACGGCGTGCCCTTGCCGGACATGCGCGAGTAGCGCCCGTCGAGCGTGTCCATGACCGAGCCGACGATGAAGGCCACGCCGCCGAGGAAGAACAGCCGTTCCCACACGAGCCCAGCCGCGAGCACGTTGAGCGCGAAGCCCGTCAGCGAGATCGCGTTGGGAGTCAGGCGCGACTCGATCAGGCGGTTGCGCACGAGCTCGCGGCGAACGCCCGAGCCGATCGGCGGGCGCGCGCTGCGCCCCGCGCGCGGCGCGCTGCGCGTGCGCCGGCGTGCGGCCGCGTGCTGCCTTGGTGCCATCCTCTGCCCGCCGCCGCTAGCCGCTCGCGGTGAGGCGCGCCCCGGCGACGGTCGAGAAGCGCCACACGGCCGGACGCGCGCGAGCCAGCCAGCTGGCGCCATAGGCGGAGGCGGCGGCGGTGAGCGCGCCGAGCAGCGCGTCGAGGATGAAGTGGTTCGCCGTCACGACGATCACGAAGGTGATCAGGAACGGATACAGGAGCCACAGCACGCTGACGAAGCGGTGTCGTGCCAGGCGCGCGAGCGGCCAGCCGATCATCAGCGCGAAGGCCACGTGCATCGAGGGCACGGCCGCGTAGGGGTTGAAGAGCGCGCCCATCGACGCGCTCGGGTGGTAGAGGTTGACCGAGGTGACGTCCGTCACCGTGTCGATGAACCCCCACTCGGGGAAGAAGCGCGGCGGCGCCGTGGGGAAGACGAGGTAGCCGACCAGCGCGATCGCCATCGCGATCATGAACATGTTGCGCACGAAGTAGAAGTTGCGGTTGTGGCGCATGTAGAGGTAGAGCAGCGCCGCGATCGTCACGGGTCCCTGGGCGTTCACGTACAGCCAGCTCGCCGCCAGGATCACGACGTGGCTGCTCGACGCCCACGTCTGGATCGACGGCTCGACGAACACGTGCAGCGTCCGCTCGAGCGAGATCAGGTCGCGGGCATGCGCGAACGCCGCGTTGGCGTTGCCCTCGACGATCCCGCGGACGATCTTGTAGGCGACATACGCCAAGGCGAAGAGTGAGACCTGCCGCAGCGCGTCCAGCCAACCATGCGGCAGGACGCGCGCCTGCAGGAGGCGAGCGCGGGCGACCATCGCGGAGAAAGCCTAGACGAATATTCAGCGGCAGCGGGGCCCGCGACTGAAGATTCGTGCAAGCGAGAAGCGGATCACGAGCTCCAGCTCGCCGGGGCGCCGCGCGCGCACGCTCGTCCAGTCTTCGCTCGCGTGCGCCACGCAGCCCGCGCCTTCGGCGAGCGCCCAGTAGGGGGTAAAGCGCACCTTCACGGTGTAGCTGCCCGCGCGCGGCGCATACAGCCTGACCGAGTCCTGGCCGACGCTCTGCACGCGCGCCGGCGGTTGCGCCAGCGGCTGTGCGCCGAGCACCGCGAACAGGCGCCAGTGGCGCGAGCTCCAGATCTCGCGCAGATAGCCGGCGCTCCCGGAGCGCAGCAGCCGTGCCTCGGCCTGCGCGGAGTAGTCGAGCGGGCCGTCGGGCAGCGCGACGTAGGCGACGGCGGTGCGCGCGAGCCAGCTGCGGTAGGCGGCGGGGGAGAGCGTCGTCGAGGAGCCGTAGAAGAGCCCGTTGCGCAGAACGTCGAGCTGGCGCTCCCAGCCGCGCGCGATCATCGCGTGCGGTGCCACGAAGCGCGCGTCCCAGTGGCCGACCGTCGCGACGACCTCGATCCGTGCGGGGCGTGCGCCGTAGCCGACGCCGAGCGTGCGCAGCTCGCCGAGCAGGGGGGCGAAGTAGGAGGCGTGCACGGCCGGGTCCGAGCTCGCGGCGGCGAAGTCCGAGACGGCCGCGTTCGCCTGCCAATAGAGCAGGAAGGGAGCGAGCACGAGCAGCACGCGCGCGCGCCGGGCACGCGTGGCGCCGGTGCCCGAGACGAGGAGCACGCATGCGGCGAGCGGCCCACCGACGAGCGCCCCGAGACGGTCGGAGTTGCCACCGACGGGGGTCGAGAGCACGTAGGCGCCGGTCATCGCCAGCGCATAGAGCAGTGCGCCGATCCACAGCGTGCGCACGCCGACGCTCGCGCGCTCCCGAGGAATCAGCGCGGCGATCACGAGCACGCCGACGAGGGCCGGGTAGAACGCCGAGCCGACGAACGGCTGCGAGCCGCCTTCGGGGAACACCAGCGTCATCAGGGCGATCGGCGCGAGCGCGGCGCAGCTCAGCGCGGCGGGCCAGCCGCGCGGCGGGGCGGCGAGCGCGCGGGCCAGGAAGGCGAGTGCGAGGAAGGCGCCCGCGACGGGGCTCGCCAGCGAGCAGAGCAGTGCCAGCGCCAGCGCGAGCCGCGGGCGCCCGCGCCGGGCCGCCAGCAGCGCGCCGAGCCCGATCGCGAGACCGAGGTCGTAGGGCACACGGCTGGAGAGCAGCCCGATCCCCGCGCCGAGCGCGAACCAGGCGCCTCCGAGGCGCGCGGCGCGCGCGGGGAAGACGCCGTCGATCAGGCGCGGGAAGAGGACCGCGGCGAGCGTCATCGACAGGGCCGCCACGAGGCGCGGCCCGATCAGCGCGCCGAGGGCCGGCGCGAGCACCGAGTAGGCGAGCAGGTGGTGCCCGCCGTACCACGAGTTGTCCCACAGCGTGAAGCCGCTGTGCGCGAACAGGTAACTGCGGTAGCTGGCCGCCGCCAGGTCGGAGCTGCCGGGCGCGAGGATCAGATAGACGCCGGCCAGCACGGCCGTCAGCGTCCAGGCGGGCGGCAGGCCGCGCGCGCGCAGGGCATCCAGGCGGCGCGCGCGCTGTGGGCGCGCGCCGCGACGCTCGCTCACGCCGGCGCTCGGCCCGGTCGCGCTCACCCTGCGCTCAGGAAGTCCACCAGCCGCGCCTCCAGGTCGGGGCGGTCGAGCCACGGCCAGTGTCCCGCGTCCTCGAGCTCGAGCAGCTCGGCGCTTCCCAGCGCCTCGGCGTAGTCGCGCGCGAAGCGCGCCGGGATGTAGGGGTCCTGCAGGCCCCAGGCGACGAGCGCCGGCATCCGCAGGCGTCCGAGCTGCTCGCCGCTGCGCGCCAGCAGCTCGGGCGGCGAGCTGCGATACAGGCGCAGGATCGCGCGCTGGGTGCCCTGGTCGAAGTGATCGAGCACGCTGTCGAGGAACGCGTCGGGCATCGGCCCGGGTGTGGCGTTCGACTCGCGCGAGGTCAGCCGCAGGGTGAAGCGGTTCGTCGTTCCCATCGCCAGCTCGCCGAGGCCCGGCGTGCGCCAGATGCGCGCGATCCGGTGCCAGCGGTAGCCGGGCAGCAACGGCACCGCGTTGACCACCGCCAGTCGCGCGATGCGCTCGGGGTGGCGCTGGGCGAAGGCCAGCCCGACGGCGCCCCAGTCGTGCACGAGCAGCGCGACGCGCTCGATGCCGAGCTCGTCGAGGAAGCGCTCGATGAAGCGGTCGTACTCGGCGATCGTGTAGCTCAGGAAGCCCGGCTTGCCGCTGCGCCCGAAGCCCGGCAGGTCGGGTGCGACCCCGCCGCCGCGCGCGAGGAACGCTAGCCAGTCATCGGAGTTGCTGGGCACCCCGTGCAGGTACAGCGGCACCGCCCCGTCGCCCGCGGCGGGTGCGCTGCGCCAGAAGACGGGCAGTCCGTCGATCTCGCCGGTGTGCTCTGAGACCTCGGGCATCGGGCGAGGATATACGCGTGTCGGCCGGCGGTTACCGTGACGGCATGAGCACGGCCGCCTCCCGACCCCCGGCGCGCAAGCCGGCCGCTGCCCCTCGCCCCGCGCGCAAGGCTGGCGGCGCATGGCGGGCGCCGGCGCGCCCCCGCGTGGTGAGGATCCGCGAACGCCTGCGCGCGGTCTACGGCACGCCGCTGATGAAGCCGCACCACGACCCGATCGGCGAGCTGGTGCTGACCGTCCTGTCGCAGTCGACCAACGATCGCAACCGCGATGTCGCCTTCCTGCGCCTGCGCGAGCGCTTCGGCGTGCCGCGCATCGACTGGCGGCTCGTGCGCGACGCGCCGCTCGCGGAGGTCGAGGCGGCGATCCGCCCGGGCGGGATCTCGAAGGTCAAGTCAGCGCGCATCCAGGCGATCCTGCGCGCGATCGGCGACGACGACAGGGCAGCGGATCGCGCCCCGCACGAGCTCTCCCTCGATTGGCTCGACGGCGTGCCGCTCGCCGCGGCGCGCGACTACCTGCTCGCGCTGCCCGGCGTCGGACGCAAGACGGCGGCCTGCGTGCTGCTGTTCTCCTACGGCCTGCGCGACGTGCCCGTGGACACGCACGTCTCGCGCGTCGGAACGCGCCTGGGCCTGCTGCGCGCGGGCGCGCCGTTCGCGGAGCTGCACGATCAGATGCTGGCGCTCACGCCGCCCGGCCAGGAGCTCGAGCTGCACGTCAACCTGCTGCGTCACGGCCGGCGCACCTGTCATGCCCGCGGCCCCGACTGCGCGGGCTGTGCGCTCGCGCGCATGTGCCCCAGCCGCGGCCTGTTTCGCCCGCGCGCGAGCGGCAAGGCGCAGGCGATCATCGCCTAGCGCCAGTCAGCCCGCGCCGCTGTCAGCCGCGCGGCAGCACGGCGAAGGCGATCACCGCGAAATGCAGCGCCGCCGCGCCGATCACGAGCGCGTGGAAGACCTCGTGATAGCCGAACACCTTCGGCCAGGGGTCTGGCCGTCGACGGGCATAGACCAGCGCGCCGACCGTGTAGAAGAGCCCACCCACGATGACGAGAATGAAGCCGGTCCCGCCGAGACCGCGCCAAAGCTGCGGCAGCACGGCAAGGGCGGACCAGCCCACCACGAGATACGGCAGCGCGACAACGCGTTTGGGGGCATCGAGCCAGAGCTGGCCGATGGCAATCCCGGCCACGCTGCCGCCGAGAACGAGCCCGAGGACGACAAAACGGGGCCAGCCGTGCAGGACGAGCGTGGCGACTGCCCCGTAGGTCCCGGCGATGGC
>DASZNB010000048.1:0-10170 GCA_035551395.1 Solirubrobacteraceae bacterium
ACAGGCCCACGGCCAACATCGTCGTGATGACCGACGACCCGCCGTAGCTCATGAGCGGAAGCGTGACACCGGTGATGGGCATGATCCCAATTGTCATCCCTACGTTGACGAAAACCTGGAACATGAGCATAGCCGCTACCCCGGCCGCGATCAGCGTGCCGAACAGGTCCTTGGCCATCACGAGCACGCGCAGTGCGCGCCAGATCAGCAGCGCGTAGAGCAGCAGCACGAGGCCGGCGCCGACGAAGCCGTACTCCTCGCCGACGGCCGCGAAGATGAAGTCGGTGTGGCTCTCGGGGACGAAGCCGTTGGGCACCTGGCTGGTCTTCGCACCGCGTCCGGTCTTCTGTCCGGCGCCGATCGCGATCTTCGACTCCTGCTGCTGGTAGGTCGGGTCGGTGGCCGGTTCGCTGCTGCCTTCCTTGTGTGAGCCGCTGAACGACGAGGGATGCAGGAACGCCGTCAGGCGTTCCGTCTGGTAGGGCTTCAGCACGTGGATGCCGACTGCCGGCGCTGCGACGAGGACGAACGTAGCCGCCACGCACACGAGCGCTGCGAGCGCCGCGAGCTGGCGCCAGGAGGTGCCGGCGATGAACAGGAGCATGTAGGCGACGGTCATGTAGACGAGGCCCGAGCCGAGGTCGGGCTGCGCGATCACGAGCATCGCCGGTATCAACGCGGCGATGATCAGCCGGATGGTGGTGTCGCGCCGGCGCAGCTCGCGCGCGCGATCGACCAGCAGCGCGGAGAGCGCCACGATCAGCAGCACCTTGCCGAGCTCGGACGCCTGGAAGGAGAACAGCGGCAGGTTGATGGCGCGCACGGAGCCTTTGGCGGCGTGACCCACGACGAGCACGGCGAGGATGCTCAGCATCAAGGTCGCGTAGAGCGCGTACTTAAGCCGGCGCAGGCGCGCATAGTCGATGCGCGAGAGCACGAGCATGCAGAGGAAGCCGACGCCGAGATAGACCGCCTGGCGGTCAACGTAATAGTGCGGGTGGCCCGCGACGAGGTTCTTGGTGGCGGCGCCGAGCGTCACGACCGAGCAGATCGCCAGCCCGATGACGGCGGCCGTCATGACGGGGTCGAAGGGCAGCCGAAACGTCAGAGCCGGCGCGACAGGCGCCTCGTCGGGTGTCTGGATCGGGCTCAGCGGGCTCAAAGCGTGTGCGAGCTCCCGGCCACGAACCTCTCGGGCTGGCCGAAATGCTGCGCGGCCATCAGGCGGGCGATCGGCGCGGCGGTTTCGGCGCCGAAGCCACCCTCCTCGACGGTCACCGCGATCACGATCGGCCGCTTCGGGTCGGGGATGTAGGCCATGTACCAGGACTGGTCTTCCTTGCCGTAGCGTTCCGCCGTTCCGGTCTTTCCGTAGACGGGATGCTGGGCCTGGTTCCAGCCGCTCCACACGTCCGCCGAGGTCCCCCCCGGCTGGCTGGCGGCCTCGTGGATGCCTTCCATCACGAGGCTGAGGTCGGCGTAGTTGAGGTGCACGTGCCGCCGCGCGGGGAACGGCAGGCTCTGCACGAGGCCGCCGCCTGATTCGTCGATCTCACGACCGAGGTGCGGCCGCACGACCGTCGCTTCGCCGCCGTGTTCAAAGCCATTGGCGAGCGTCGAGTAGGCGACCGCCATCTGCAGCGGATTGGTCAGCAGGTCGCCCTGCCCGACCGCCAGGTGCATGTTGTCTCCGACCGACCACGGGCGCACTTCGCTGACGATGCCGCAGGAGGCGACGTGGCGCTTGCGCTCGCAGCGAAGCTCTTCGGCGTTCTCTTCCTGGCGCCAGCGCGCGTCCGGCACGACGCCTTTGAGCTCGGTCGGCAGGTCGATCCCCGTTTCCTGGCCGAGCCCGAGCTTATGGGCCATGCGCTGGATCACCGCGCCGTGCGCGTTGGCGCGCTCCCCGGCTTCGAAGAAGTACGTGTCGGAGGAGACCTTCAGCGCATTGACCAGGCCGACGGCGCCGAAGTCGACGTGGCCGGCGTTGCAGAACTGCTCGATGTTGACCGAGATGCACTGGCCAGCGCCGAGCCCTTCCGAGGGCGAGACGATGCCCGCTTCGAGCGTCGCCATCGCGGTTATCGGCTTGAACGTCGAGCCGGTCGGATACGCGCCGTTGACGGCGCGGTCGGTGAGCGGCCCGCTCGCGGAGCCACCGCCGATCAGTTCCTTGTATTCGTTCGGCGTGAGCGGTTTGGCGAAGCGGTTCGGGTTGAACGTCGGGTACGAGCCGATCGCGAGCACTTCGCCGTTGCGCGGATCGATCGCCGTGAACGCGCCGGCGACCGCCGGTTTTCCGCCCGCGCGGGCGTTTTCGATCCCCTGCAGCAGCGCTTTTTCGCTCTCCTTCTGCAGCCCCAGGTCGAGTGTCAGCTTGAGGCTGTGACCGGCCGTTGGCGGCGACGGCGCGATCGCCTTGGGAACCGGGGCGCCGGATGCGTTGACCTCCACACGCTCGACTCCAGGCTTCCCCCGCAGGTAGCGGTCGTAGTAGAACTCGAGGCCTTCCTGGCCCACGACGGTGCCCTGCTTGACGCCGCGGAAGGCCGGCAGCTTGAGCTCTTCCGGGGACACCTGGTCGACGTGGCCGAGCACCTGCGCGGCCATCTCGCCGTAGTTGTAGGACCGAATCGAGACGGGCTGCTGCACGACACCGGGAAATTCGTTCTGACGCTCGGCCAGCACCGTCAGCGGTCCGGTGCCGGCGTCCGTCTTCACGGTCACGTTCGCGTACGGCGTCGCGGTCATGCCCTGGACGACGCGTTCGTCGATCGTCCGCGCGCTGAGACCAACCACGCCGCCGAGCCGACGGAACAGGCTGCGCGTCTGCGCGGCCGAGCGCGGCAGCGCCGGGATCGCTACCTGGGGCGGTTGCGCGAGCCGGCCCAGCCGCCGGCGTTCGCGGCGCTGAGCGGCTGTGGGAGCCGCGCGCTGGGCCGCCAGCGTGCTGTCGAGGTGCGCCAGCTGCGCGACCGCCGTCTGGTAGGCGGTTTCGGCGGGCGCGAGCCTTTCCTCGTAGGCGGCGACCTGCTGGGAAACCGCGGCCGGCAGCAGGCGCGGCACGATCTGCACGGCGTTGGTCGTGCGACTGGTCACGATCGGCTGGCCTTCGCGGTCGAGGATCTGCCCGCGCGGCGCCGCGATCGGGAGGTCGCGCACCTGGTTGACGTCGGCCTGATGAACGTACTGTTCGCCGGAAAGCACCTGCAGGTACCAGAGGCGGAAGAAGATCACGCCGAACATGACCATCGCCACGCCGCCGATGATCGCCACGCGCAGCGCCAGCTGGGGCGAGATCGGGATGCGCGGCTCTGCTCCCGATCCCCGCTCGATCGCGCTCATCTCGCGGCCGCTCCGGTCATGCTCGCGAGAGCGGGCTCACGCCGCCGGTCGTGTAGGCGCGCCGGCGCCGGCGCCGGCGCGGGTCCTCGGGCAGGGCACCCTCGAGCGCGCGGCGCACGATCGCCCACATCGGCAGGGCTACGACTGTGTTGACGACGATCCCCAGCACGATCTGGCGCAGCAGCTCGAAGCTCACGGGCGCGTCGACGCCGAGCATGAACTCCATCAACGAGTAGCCGATCAGCGAGACGGCGGAGGCCGCGCACCCGACGAGCAGCGGCGTCAGCGCCGCCTGCGGGTCACGCAGCTCGCGCAGCCGCCCGCACCAGAAGCCGATCAGCGTGAACACGAGCGACGTCAGCCCGAGCGTCTGCAGCAGCGTCAGGTCGACGAGCAGCCCGATCGCGAAGCCGGCGACGGCGCCTAGCATCGAGCCGCACAGCAACCCGATGAAGGCGACGAGCAGCGGTGAGAGATCGGCGTTGACGCCGAAGACGGGGACCTCGGAGACGACCCCGATCTGGAAGAAGACGAGGACGATCGAGAGAGCCGCAACGCGCGCAAGCAGGGCCGGGTTGAAGGCTCCGCTCATCCGCCGGCTTCCGTTGAGGCGAGCTGTTCGCCGGTGGCGGAGGTGCTTGGCGTCTGACCCGCCGGGAGCGTCGCGGCGAGCTTCGCCAGGTTCGACGCACGGGTGCCCGCGCCGGAGGTGAGCACCTGGACGATGTCGAGGTTGTGCAGGTTGGCGATCGGGTGCACGTTGACCGACTTGTAGGCGCTTTCTTCGTTGACCGAGGTGACCTGCCCGACCGGCAGGCCCGGCGGGTACAGCGAGTCGTCGCCGCCGGCCGCCACGGTGCCAGAGGTGACGACGTATTCCCCCGCGTTGACCTGGCTGTTGGCGGGCAGGTACTGCAGCAGCAGGTCGTTCGGGTCGCCCACCTTCGGCTGCAGGATCCCCGTCGCGCTGCTCGTGCCGACTCGCGCCGAGACGCCGACGGAGCTGTCGGTGATGAGATCGACCTGCGCCCCGTCGGAGGCGACCTGCACGACCTTGCCGACGAGGCCTTCGCCGTTGATGACGGGATCGTTGACCCGCACGCCGGCGGCTTCGCCCTTGTCGATCGTGACGGTCGAGTACCAGATGTTGGGCGTTTTCGCGACAACCGTCGCGCTCACCGGCCGGTAGTTGCTGACGCCGAGCTGGTCCAGGTGGAACAGCGCGATCAGCTGGCGGTACGAGCGTTTTTCCGCCTGGTTGGCGACGAGCTGCCGGCGCAATTGGTCATTCTGCTTGCGCAGCGCGTCGCGCTGGCTTTTCGCGTGCAGCGTGTCGCCGAACCAGCCGAACAGGTCCCGCACGGGCTTCAGCGCCTTGTTCGCGCCGTCCTGGATCGGGGAGACGACGGTCAGGAAGACTCGCTGCACGCCGTGCAGACGCCCGCTTGGAGCCTCGCCGAAGTAGGCCGTCAGAAGCAGCAGGGAGAGCACGACGAGCAACACGAGAACCGCTCGCCGGCGCCGAACAGACTTGTCGTACACCTATGAGTACCTTCCGAAGCGTTCACGGGACAGACTACCCCCGGGGCGGGCGGGGTGGCGAGACGGCTGCGAGGCACCGCATCCTCACCGGCGCCGCCGGTTGCGCGTCGTGCGGTTGGAGCGGTGGATCGCCTCGAACTCCTCGAGCGAGCGGCCCGAGCCGACGGCGACGCAGGTTAGCGGAGACTCCGCCAGATGCGCCGGCATCTGGGTCTCCTCGCGCAGGCGCACATCGAGACCCTGCAGCAGGGAGCCGCCGCCGGCAAGCATGATCCCGCGATCCATGATGTCGGACGCCAGCTCTGGCGGGGTGCGGTCGAGGGTCTCCTTGACCGCGTCGATGATCTGGTTGAGCGGTTCCTCGAGCGCCTGACGGATCTCCTCGCTCGTGAGCACGACCGTCTTGGGGAGGCCCGCGACCATGTCGCGCCCGCGGATCTCGGCCTGCAGCTCCTCGGGCATGGCGCAGGCGGATCCGATCTCGAGCTTCAGCTCCTCGGCCGTCTGCTGGCCGATCAGCAGCTTGTACTCTTTCTTGGCGTAGTTGATGATCGCCTCGTCCATCTCATCGCCGCCGACGCGGATCGACTGCGAGACGACGATCCCGCCCAGCGAGATCACCGCGACCTCCGACGTGCCGCCGCCGATGTCCACGACCATCGAGCCGGTCGGCTCGCCGACCGGCAGGCCGGCTCCGATCGCAGCGGCCATCGGCTCCTCGATCAGGTAGGCCGTACGCGCTCCGGCCGACAGGCATGCCTCCTCGACGGCGCGCTTCTCCACGCCGGTGACGCCGGAGGGGACGCACACGACGACGCGGGGGTGCGCCCAGCGGTTCTGATGCACCTTCTGGATGAAATGGCGAAGCATCTGCTCGGTGACGTCGAAGTCGGCGATCACCCCGTCCTTGAGCGGGCGGATCGCCTGGATCGTGCCGGGCGTGCGCCCGAGCATGCGCTTCGCCTCGATCCCGACGGCGTGAACTTCGCCGGTGCGCGAGTCGATCGCGACGACGCTCGGCTCCGACAGGACGATCCCGCGACCACGGACGTAGACGAGCGTGTTGGCAGTGCCGAGGTCGACCGCCATATCGCGACCGCCGAACCCTGTCAGATAGCTGAAGATGCCCATATAGAGAGAGGGGGCACGCTCGGGTCCGGTCTGGCGCCGCTGCTCCGCGGCGCGCTCGGCGGCCGGCGCTCATCGGGGGCGTACCCGTCGCGCAGTGTAGCGAACGGCCATTCGCGCGAGGGTCGCCTGCGAGCGGATTTGCAGGGAAATCGGCGGCCTCTCGGCGTGCCTGAAAGCCGGCGCCAGGACACTCGGCCGGGTTGGCCCCGGCGCGCGCGCCGGGGCGGGCTCAGCGCTCGCCCAGCACCTCCGGATAGAGCGCGCGCAGAGCCCGCAGCGGGAGTCCGACGACGTTCTCCTCCTCGCCGTCGATCGACAGCGCGAGCCGCGCGCCCGCGCCCTGGATCGCGTAGCCGCCTGAGCGCCCCCGCCACTCTTCGCTCGCCACATATAACTCGAGCGACTGCTCGTCGAACGCCCGGAACGTCACGGTTGTGCGCGCGATCGCGGTGCGCTCGATCGTGGCGCCCGGCTCGCCTGCGGCGGGGAGCAGCAGCGCGACCCCGCTGATCACCTCGTGCGTGCGTCCAGCGAGTGCGCGCAGCGTGCGCCGCGCCGCCCCGGCGTCGGGCGGCTTGCCGTAGATCACGCCGTCGAGCACGACGATCGTGTCGCAGCCGAGCACCGCCTCGTGGGCCGGCGGGCGAAGCGCCGCGCGGGCCTTGCTGAGCGCGTTCTCGACAGCCACCCGCGCGGGGTCGGGGCCCTGCTCCAGCTCCGCTGCGTCGGTCGGCCTCACCGTGAAGGGAACGCCGAGGCGCTCGAGCAGCACACGGCGCTGCGGCGAGGCCGAGGCGAGGACGAGGCGCGGACGCTCGGCCAGCGCCTAGAGGTCCTCGAAGAAGAGCTCGACCTCGCGCGCGGCCGACTCGGGCGAGTCCGAGCCGTGCACCATGTTCGCGCCCATCGCGATCGCGAAGTCGCCGCGAATCGAGCCGGGCGCCGCCTCCAGCGGGTTGGTCGCGCCGATCACCTGCCTGGCGGCCTTCACGGCGTCGGCGCCCTCGAGCACCATCGCGACGAGCGGACCGGAGGTGATGAAGTCGACGAGCTCGCCGAAGAATGGGCGCTCGGCGTGCTCGGCATAGTGGCGCTCGGCCAGCTCGCGCGTCATCACGAGATGGCGCAGCGCGACGATCTCGAGGCCCTTGCGCTCGAAGCGGGCGATGATCTCCCCGGTCAGGCTGCGCGCGAAGGCGTCGGGCTTTACGAGGATCAGCGTTCGGTCCATGGATTCCTTTGCTCGATGGGAGTGTGCTGCGCTCAGGTGCTCGAGCGGGGGCGACGCGCGCGTCCGCTCGGCCGCGGCCGCGTCCCGGCCTCGGTCGCCGCCACCGGCCTGGCTTCGGTCGGCTCGTCCTTGTCGCTCGTCAACGGCACATCGAGCTCTGTCAGCTGGGCCTCGGCAGGCGCGGCGCGGCGTCGACGCTGGCGCGAGGATGGCGCGAGCGCGGGGACGTCGGCCTCGCAGTACGGGCAGATCGTCCAGCTCTGATCGAGCGGTCGCGAGCAGCTCGCGCAGCGCTCCTTGAGCTTGCGCAGGCAGCTCGGACAGCGCACGAAGTCGTGCTCGATGCGGTAGTCGCAGTGCGGGCACAGCGACTGGTCGAGCTGGTGCAGGCGCGCCTCCGCGGCGCGCATCTCGAGGTCGCGCTCGTGCACGTCCTCGAGATACTCGGGCGGACGCAGGATCATGTAGACGATCGTGCCGACGAAGGGGAACAGCGACGCCGCGGTGGCGCACGCGACAAGCATCGGATCGATGATCCGCCGGCGAGCGTCGGCGTAGGTCCAGTAGATCAGCGAGAGGTAGAAGACCGCTACGAACAGGATCAGCAGGTCGACGGCGAGGTTCAGGCCGCTGCTTTCGATTCCGAAGTATGCGAGCGGTGGCATCGGCCGGCTGAGTTTAGAGAAACAAGCGGCCGAAACCGTAACCAGCAGCGAAGAACACGAGGATCACAAGCGCCACGATCAGCGCCACGGCGCCGATCATGGTCAGCACCGACGGGCCGTCCTCGTTCATCGGGCCGACCGCCCTGAGCGGCCAGGGACCGGCTGCGAGTACTCGGCGCGGGCGCGCGAGGCGAGCAGATCACCGACGAGGTAGACCGAGCCCGTGGCCAGCACGGTGCCGGCACGCGACCGCGCCCAGGCTTGCGCCTGCGCCAGCGCGCGCTCGGGTCGCGGCTCGCAATCGCTCGCCGTGAAGCCGAGCTGGCGCGCAAGCGACTGCAGCGCGGCCGGCGAGAGCGCGCGGCTGCTCGGCGGAGCGGTGAACCAGGCGTGCGCGCAGATCGGCAGCAGCGCGGCGAGCATCTCCGCCGCGTCCTTGTCGTCGAGCACGCCGAGCACAAGCGCCAGCGGTCCGCCGTCGTGCAGCTCGCGCAGCGCAGCGACGAGCGCCCTCACGGCGTGCGGGTTGTGGGCACCGTCGAGGATCGTCGGCGGCTCCCCCGCGAGTCGCTGCAGGCGTCCCGGGACAGCCGTGGTGCGGGCCGCGGCGGCGATCGCCGGCGCGCTCGCCGCGATCCCCGCCTGCTGTAGATAGGCCTCCGCCGCGGCGCGCGCGAGCGCGAAGTTCGCGCGCTGGAAGGCACCGTCTGCGAGCGGCTCGATATCCGGCTCGAGCGCCCGCGGGTGCACGACGCGAGCATCCATCTCCGTCGCGACCCGCTCGGCCACCGCGGCCGCCTCGCTCGCGAGCTCGTCGCCGAGCACGAGGATCGCGCCGGGCGGAACCGCCGCGAGCTTCTCCTCGGCGATGTCCGCGATCGTCGGGCCGAGCCAGCGGGTGTGCTCCAAGCCGACGTTCGTCAGCACGCTCACTCGCGGCTCGATCACGCTGGTGGCGTCATAGCGACCGCCGAGGCCGGCCTCCACGACGGCGACATCGACGTCCTGCTCGGCCATCTGCCACAGCGCCGCCGCCGTCAGCAGTTCGAACTGGGTGACGTGGTCGTCCTCGGAGAGCGTGCGGTTGACACGCTCGGCGGCCGCGCTCGCGCGCGCGATCGACTCGGCGAACGCGCCCGCGCCGAGCTCGTGCCCATCGATCAACACGCGCTCGCGATAGGAGACGAGGTGCGGAGACAGGTAGGCGGCGGTGCGCAGGCCGTGGCGCTGGAGGATCGCGGCGAGCATCCGCGTCGTCGAGGACTTGCCGTTGGTGCCGAGAACCTGGATGCTCTCGAAGCGCCGCTCGGGCGAGCCCAATGCGGTCATCATGCGGCGCATCCGGTCGAGCCCGAAGCGCATGCCGAACAGCTCGAGCGAGCGCAGCTGATGCTCTGCCCGCTCCTCGGTCCAGCCGCGGGTGGCGCGATCGCTGCCTCGAAGGCGGTCCATGTTCTCGTCGCTGGCGCGCGTGGGAGCTAGGCGTCGGCGTGCTTGCGCAGGTAGTCGATGAACACGGGGCGCAGCGCCTCGCCGAGCTGACCGTCGCCGGAGCGCAACGCGTCGATGATCAGGCCTTTGGAGGACTGGATGTCGTAGTCGGCCTCGCCCTCCTCGCCGCTGGCCGCCTCGGCCGCGGGGATCAGCTTCAAAAGCGACCAGAAGAACCCGACGTCCAGATGGCGCTCCGCGCGGTGTACGGCACGGTCGTGAAGCTCCTGCGTGGAGAGATCGTCGAGCGTGTCGGCCATCGCGCCCTCAGCGTCCGCGGACGCGCTCACCGGCCGGAGCGACGACCACGGGCCCGCCCGCGACGCGCCAGCGCGCCGAGGTCGCGGCCCAGGCCCCGGAGGTCGAGCTTGCCCGCAAGCTTGCGCAGCTCCTTGCGCTCCTTTTCGGTGAGGTTGCTCGGGCGCCCTCCGGAGTCGCGCAGCAGCCGCGCCAGGCGCTCGCGCTCCTTGCTCGACAGCGAGCGCCAGCGCTTCCCGATCGCGACACCCGCCTGCGCCAGCGCCGCCCATGGCAGCGCCTTCAGACGCCCGCGCTTGTCTTTCGGGGAGGAACCGAACGGTGACACAGACGCGATGGTAGCGGGGCCGGAGGGGTGATGTCCGCGGGGCCGGCGGGACGACGTCCGCGCGGCCGGCAGGGTTAGGCGGACTCCTCGCGCAAGGAGGCGTCCTCGGCCTCATCCGGCGCGGCTTCGGTCACGAGCGTCGGCGTGAGCCCCTTCTCGACCGTCTCCTTCGTCACCAC
>DASZNB010000049.1:0-4166 GCA_035551395.1 Solirubrobacteraceae bacterium
GCGTCGGGCTCGGCGGCGTTCACCGCGGCGGTGGCGGTGTTGATCATTGCCTGTCCGTGCGCGCTCGGACTGGCGACGCCCACAGCGCTGATGGTCGGTACCGGACGTGGCGCCCAGCTGGGGATTCTGATCAAGGGTCCGGAGATCCTCGAGCAGACACGGCGGATCACGACGATCGTGCTCGACAAGACCGGCACGATCACCGAAGGCCGGATGGAGCTTGCGGACGTCGTCCTCCTGAACGGGGCCTCCCGCGTCGACGTGCTGCGTCTGGCGGGCGCGGTCGAGGCTGCAAGCGAGCACCCGATCGCTCGCGCCGTCGCGGCCGCTGCGCAGAGAGAGCTCGGCGTGCTCCCACCCGTGGCCGGCTTCCGAAACGAGCCGGGCGTGGGCGTCGAAGGTGTCGTCGAGGGGCACGCGATCAGGGTCGGCCGCGACAACGGCGCGATCCTGGTGAGCTGGGATGGCATCGAGCGGGCGCGGCTCGCGGTACGCGACAGCGTCAAGCCGACGAGCGCAGAGGCGATCAGACAGCTGAAGCAGCTTGGCCTGACGCCGGTGCTGTTGAGCGGCGATGCACGCGCGACGGCGGAGCAGATTGCAGCGGCGGTGGGAATCGAGCGGGTGCTCGCGGAGGTCTATCCGGCCGAGAAGGTCGCCGAGGTCCGGCGGCTGCAGCAGCAGGGTGAGGTCGTCGCGATGGTCGGAGACGGCGTTAACGACGCGCCCGCGCTCGCGCAAGCCGATCTCGGGTTGGCAATCGGCACGGGAACGGACGCCGCGATCGAAGCATCGGATCTGACGCTCGTCTCCGGCGATCTGCGCGCCGCCGCCGACGCGATCCGCCTCGCGCGCCGCACGCTCGCAACGATCAAGGGCAACCTCTTTTGGGCGTTCGCCTACAACGTCGCCGCGATCCCGCTCGCCGTTGCCGGCCTGCTCAACCCGATGATCGCCGCCGCGGCAATGGCTTTCTCGAGTGTCTTCGTTGTCAGCAACAGCCTGCGCCTGCGCCGCTTCCGCAGCGCACGTACAGAAAGGAAGGCAGCGTGAGCAAGACCGCAATGGCGAAAGAGACGTACGGCTACCACGCCGACAAGGAGGCGCTCGTGAAGCGGCTGCACCGGATCGAAGGTCAGGTGCGCGGTGTCGAGCGGATGGTCGACGAAGACCGCTACTGCATCGACATCCTCACCCAGATCAGCGCCGTCTCGACCGCGCTCGACGCGCTGGCCTTCCAGATCCTCGACAGCCACGTCAACCACTGCGTCGCCGGCGCGCTCACCTCGGGCGATCGGGCGGACGCGCAGGCGAAAACGCAGGAGCTGCTCGAGGCGGTACAGCGGTTCGCCAAGATGCGCTAGCACTCACTCATGCTGGCCGTCGCCGTTTTCCACCAGCTCGGGCGCGCGCTCTCCTTCGCCGGTGGGATGACGTGGGAGATCCTGTGGGCGCTCGTCCTCGGCTTCCTGATCAGCGCGCTCGTGCAAGCGCTCGTCTCCAAGCAGGAGATGCGGCTACTCCCGGACGACTCGCCGCGCACACTCGCGGTTGCCACCGGTCTCGGTGCGGCTAGCTCGAGTTGCAGCTACGCAGCCGTTGCGTTGGCGCGCTCGCTCTTTGTCAAGGGTGCGGACTTCACGGCGGCGATGGCGTTCGAGGTCGCCTCGACCAACCTTGTCGTTGAGCTCGGGGTGGTCATGGCGCTGATCCTCGGCTGGCAGTTCACGCTCGCCGAGTTCGTCGGAGCCCCGATCATGATCGTCCTCCTCGCGTTGCTCTTCCGAGTGTTCCTGACGCGGCGCCTCGTCGAGGAGGCGCGCGCCGAAGCCGAGAAAGGACGGCGCGGCTCGATGGAGGGCCACGCGGCAATGGACATGTCGATCAGCGCGCGCGGCTCGATCCTGCAGCGGCTCGCTACGCCCGAGGGCTTCACCGCGACCGCCAACGTATTCGTGAGCGAGTGGGGCGGCGATCCTGCGCGACCTCGTCGGCGGCCTGCTGATCGCCGGCGCGCTCGCGGCCTGGGTACCCAACAGGTGGTGGCAGGCTCTCTTCTTCCACGGGCATCCGACCTTCGCCAAGTTCTGGGGGACCCCTGATCGGGCCGCTCGTCGCCGTTCTCAGCTTCGTCTGCTCGATCGGGAACGTCCCGCTCGCAGCCGTCCTCTGGAACGGCGGCATCTCCTTCGGCGGCGTACTCGCGTTCATCTTCGCCGACCTGATCATCCTGCCGATCCTCGACATCTACCGCCGCTACTACGGCTGGCGAATGATGTGGTTCCTCCTCGCAACCTTCTACGCAACGATGGCGACCGCCGGGCTGATCGTCGAGTTCGTCTTCCAGGGAGCCGGTCTCGTCCCGCACGGCCGTCACGCGAAGGTCGAGATGGCATCGGTCAGCTGGAACTACACCACCGTGTTGAACATTGTCTTCCTGCTCGTCGCCGGAGCGCTCTTATGGCGCTACTTCCGCCGCGGCGGCGGCTGGCAGATGCTGCGCACGATGAACAAGCCGACCACAGCGAGAGACGAAGACGCGCATGAACACGGCAACCATCACCCGGGCGGAGGCCACGGCCGCGGCGAAGGCGCCGGACCAGCATGAGCCTCACCGCTGTTCCCGAGCTGGTTAGGCGGCGTCGATCGCTTCGGGCCCTGACGCGCGCCAGCTGTGACGAGGCCTGTTTCGTAGGCGAGGGCGACCAGCTGCGCCCGGTCGTGGCAGTCGAGTTTCGCCAGGATCCTTCCGACGTGCGTCTTGGCGGTGAGCGGGCTGATGACGAGGCGGCCGGCGATGTCGGTGTTGTTGAGGCCGGCTGCGACGAGCCGGAGGATCTCGTTCTCGCGCCCGGTCAGCGCGGCGAGCTCCGTTAGCGGCGCTTGTGGGTCTGGTCGGGCGGCAAACTCGGCGATCAACCTCCGCGTGATCGACGGAGCGAGGAGCGCGTCGCCGGCGGCGACGACGCGGATCGCCTGTAGCAGCTCGCCGGGCCCGGCGTCCTTGAGCAGGAAGCCGCTCGCGCCTGCCCGCAGGGCGGCGTACACGTACTCGTCCAGGTCAAAGGTGGTGAGCATGAGCACGCGCGTGTCGGCGAGCGTTGCGTCGGCGCAGATCAGTCGTGTCGCTTCGAGCCCGTCGAGGATCGGCATGCGCACGTCCATCAACACGACGTGTGGGAAGACCCGACGGGCGAGGTCGACGGCTTCGCGTCCATTTCCGACCTCGCCTGCGACCTCCATCCCCTCGTCCGCGGCGATCAGCGCGGCGAAGCCGCCCCTGACGGCGAGCTGGTCGTCGGCGACGAGGACGCGGATCACCGGCTGCGCCCGTACGGAAGCTCGGCGACGACCTGAAAGCGGCCGCCCGTCCGATGTGCCGCGAGGCTGCCGCCGAGGGACGCCGCACGCTCGCGCATCCCGAGGATCCCCACCCCACCGGACCGGCTGTCGCCGTTCCGGCCCCGGATGGCGTCGTTCGCGATCGCCAGGCGCAACCGGTCATCTCGATAGTTGAGGCTGACGCGCGCGGACATGCCGGGCGCGTGGCGGCGGACGTTGGTGAGTGATTCCTGCAGGATGCGATAGGCCGCGAGCTGCACCGCCTCCGGAATCCGGCCTGGTTGATCGCCGTCGATCTCGAATGTGACCTCGAGCCCGCTACTGCGGGCCTGCTCGATCAGACCGTCGACCGCGGCGAGGTCCGGCGCGGGCTCCAGCGGCGGCCTAGTATCGCCCGGCTCGCGAAGCACGCCGAGAATCGCGCGCAGCTCGTCGAGTGCTTCGTGGCTTGCCGCCTCGATCAGCGCAAGCGTGTTCCGGGCCTGAGCCGGATCGCGGTCGTGGAGGTGGGCGGCGACACCCGCCTGCACGTTGATCGTGGTGAGCGTGTGCGCGACGACATCGTGCAGGTCGCGGGCGATGCGCAGCCGCTCCTGCTCGGCACGGCGGTGTGCTTCCTCCTCGCGCGTGTGCTCGGCCAACTCGAGTCGCTCGAGCAAGACCTGCACATAGGAGCGGCGGTTCCGCAACGCCTCCGCGGCAAGCACCGGCACGGCGATCAGCGCGACGTGCGCGGCGGTCTGCAACGTGAGCGCGTGGCTGTGGCGTCCGGCAAGAAACACGTCGGCCAGCACGACTGCAACGGCCGCGGCAACGACCGCGGC
>DASZNB010000050.1:0-3873 GCA_035551395.1 Solirubrobacteraceae bacterium
GCAGAACGGCACCTGGGATCCGCTCGGGATGCGCGGCACGTGCTCACCCGGCAACGTCGTGCGCGCGCAGTTCGCGCCGGCGCAGATCATGTCGACGCCGTTCCCGCGCATCTCGGCCGAGACCATGGTCCCGGTCTCGCACATCCTCTGGTCGCACCTGTGGCTCGGCATCTCCACCGACGCCTTCGCCCGCGCCCGCGCCTTCGTGCGTGCGGCCGCCAAGCGCAAGCCCGGCGAGCCCCTGCCCGCCGCGATCCGCCTGTCGGAGCTGATGAGCGAGCTCTCGCTCCTGCGCGCGGAGGTCTACTCGGCGCTGCGCGAGTTCGCCGACGCATCCGCGGAGGACCGCTCGCGACTTTCGGAGATGGCGAGCATCCTGCGCTTCAACAACCTCAAGATCGCCGCCTCCGAGCAGGCGCCGCGCGTCTGCCAGGGCGCCCTCGGCGTCTGCGGCATCGTTGGCTTCAAGAACGACACGCCGTTCAGCGTCGGACGCCACCTGCGGGACACGATGTCCGCCTGCCTGATGGTCGCAAACGAGCGCATCCATCAGACCAACGCGAGCCTGCTGCTGATCGCCAAGGAGGTCTAGGCCGGTGGCCGAGTTCCGTCACGGAACCCCGGACCAGACCGAGTTCCTTGCCGAGCTGATGGCGCACGGGCTGCTGATCGACAGCGGCGTCGCGGGCGTGTACGGACGCGGCGAGGCTTTCGAGCGCGTCCGCAGCGCCTTCGATGAGCTCGTCACGCGCGTCGCCGCCGCGGACGCCCCCGAGCGGATGGCCTTTCCGCCGCTGCTCCCACGCAGGCAGCTCGAGAAGATCGGCTACCTGAAGTCGTTCCCTCACCTCGCCGGCGCGATCTTCGCCTTCGAGGGCGACGAGCAGGAGGCCGCCGTGCAGGAGGAGCGCGCGCGCCGGCATGAGGACTGGAGCGAGTTCCAGTCGATGACCGACCTCGTCCTCACCCCCGCGGCCTGCTACCCCGTCTACCCGGCCGTCGCGGCGCGCGGACCGCTCCCGGCCGGCGGGATCACGATCGACGCGGGCGGGTCCTATGTGTTCCGCCACGAGCCCTCCGGCGACCCCGCGCGCCTTCAGATGTTCCACCAGCGCGAGATCGTGCGCATCGGCGAGCCGGATACCGTGGCCGCGTGGCGCGACGCCTGGCGCGATCGCTCCGTCGAGCTGCTGCGCGCCGCCGGCCTCGAGGCGCGCTTCGACGTCGCCAGCGACCCCTTCTTCGGGCGCAGCGGCCGCCTGCTCGCACGGAGCCAGCGCTCGCAGGCGCTGAAGTTCGAGGTGCTCGTGCGGATCGCCGGCCCCGAGCCAACGGCTGTGGCGTCGTTCAACTACCACCAGGACCACTTCTCATCGACGTACGGGATCGCAATGGAGAACGGCGGCGGCGCCGCGCACACGGCGTGCCTCGGCTTCGGGCTGGAGCGGATCACGCTCGCTCTGCTGCGCACCCACGGCCTCGACGTCGACGCCTGGCCGGAGGCGGTCCGCGAGGAGCTGGCGCTCTCATGAGCACGACGAGAAGCGGCCTCGTCAGCCTGCTCGGCCTCGACCCCGTCACCTACAGCCCGCACCTCCTGCACGCGCGCGAGCGCTCCTACACGGAAACGAACTGCTACACCGACATCGTGATCGAGTTCCTGCATGCGCGCGGGGAGGAGCCGCTCGCGATCATGGGGTGCGTGCTGCGAGTCGACTTCGAGGGGGACCAGTGGACCTTCTTCAAGCCGCTGCCCGAGCAGATCGAGAGGCTCTTCGGGGTTGACATCCACGAGATGCAGCCCTACCGGCCGCTGCCCGAGCAGATCGCCGAGCAGATCGCGCGCGACCGCACGATCATCGTCGAGCTCGACTCCTTCTACCTGCCCGACACCGCCTCCACGAGCTATCGGCGCGAGCACGTCAAGAGCTCGGTCGTCGCCGAGGCGATCGACCGTGAGGGGCAGCGCCTGCGCTACTTCCACGGCGCCGGATACTACGAGCTCGAGGGCGAGGACTACCGCGGCATCTTCCGCCTCGGACGCCCATTCTCAGACGACGTGCTGCCCCCCTACACCGAGATCGTGCGCCTCGACGCGGGACCCTCGCTGGAGGGCCGGGAGCTTCGCGCGGCGGCGCGCGAGCTGCTCGTCGAGCACCTGGCGCGCCGTCCTGAGCCGAACCCCTTCCTGCGCTTCGGCGAGCAACTCGCAGCCGACCTGCCGGGCCTGCTGGAGGGCAGCCAGGCCGGTTACCACGACTACGCCTTTGCGACCGTCCGTATGGTCGGCTCGGCCTTCGAGGTCGCGGCCTCGCACGTGGAGTGGCTGCTCGGAGACGAAGGCGCACCCGCCGCGGCGGCGATGGGGCGCATCGTCGAGGGCTCGAAGGTCCTCTCGTTCAAGCTCGCCCGCCGGCGCGCATTCGACCCTGCGCCCGCGATCGACGAGCTCGCCGCCGCGTGGGAGGACGCGTTCGCAGCACTGGACGATGCGCTTGCCTGAGCCGGCCCCGCGCGCAGCGCCCGCGGGGGTGCGCGTCGAGGGTCACGAAGAGCTGGCCCTCGAGGAGGGCTGGCAGGCGGCCGCGTGCGCACCCGACTCGCACGTCGAGCTGGCGCACCTCGAGGAGCTCGAGTGGCTGCCCGCGCGCGTGCCGGGAACCGCCGCCGCGGTCCTTCGCGACGCCGGCCGCTGGCACCCCGGGGACGGCAGCGACCTCGACGCCGAGGATTGGTGGTTTCGCACGCGCTTCCACGCCTCGCCGGCCGGCGGGAACGAGGAGGTCACGCTCGCGCTCGACGGCCTGGCGACCGTCGCCGAGGTCTTCCTCAACGGCACGCTGGTGCTCGCGAGCGAGAGCATGTTCGTGTCCCACTCGCTCGACGTCGGCGGCCTGCTGCGCGGCGAGAACGAGCTCGCGATCCGCTGTCTCGCGCTTGCGCCACTGCTCGCGCAGCGGCGCAAGCCGCGCGCGCGCTGGCGTACCCGCCTGGTCGATGGGAACCTGCGCTTCTTCCGCACGATGCTGCTCGGCCGCGCGCCGGGGTTCGCGCCCGAGCCGGCCGCCGTGGGACCGTGGCGCCCGGTTCGCCTGACGCGCCACCGCGGGCTCGTCGTGGAGGAGCTGCGCGTGCATCCGCGGCTCGACGGCGAGCGGGCGGGCGCGGACGGGCTGCTCGAGGTCTTCGCGCGGCTGCGCTCGCTCGACGGGACGCCGATCGAGGCCGTCGAGCTGGAGCTCGACGGGCCGTCCGGGACGCACCGGAGGACGCTCGCGCTGGAGGCCGATGGCCAGCGGGGGCAGGCGGGTGGCACGCTGCGGGTCCCCGCCGTCGCCCGCTGGTGGCCGCACACCCACGGCGAGCCCCTGCTCCACGACGTGCGCCTGAACGTCACGACCGTCGCCGGCGCCGCAACGACGCTCAGCGCGCGACGCGCCGGGTTTCGCACCCTCTCCGCCGGAGAGCTGCCCGGTCACGACGTCGAGGCCGACGGCCTCGACCTGCATGTCAACGGGGTGCGCGTGTTCGCACGAGGGGCCGTCTGGACGCCCGTCGATCCGGTCGGGCTGGCGCCGGGCGAGCCGGCGCTGAGGGCCGCGATCGAGCGCGTGCGCGACGCCGGGATGAACATGCTCCGGATCCCCGGCACGAGCGTCTATGAGAGCGACGCCTTCCACGAGCTCTGCGATGAGCTCGGCGTACTGGTGTGGCAGGACTTCATGTTCGCCAACCTCGATTACCCGATCGCCGACGATGACTTCCGCGCCGCCGTGCGCCGTGAGGCGAGCGGGCAGCTCGAGGCGATCGCGGGGCGACCGAGCCTCGCGGTTCTGTGCGGCAACAGCGAGGTCGAGCAGCAGGTCGCGATGC
>DASZNB010000051.1:0-11606 GCA_035551395.1 Solirubrobacteraceae bacterium
GGGAGCCGGGCCGCCGAGCGCGGCGGCCGCAAGCGAACGGATCGCGAGCGCCGAATCGCCCGTTGGCGCGCTCGCCGAAAGCCTCTCGGGGCCGGCCGGCAGCGCCACCGCCAAGAGCACCGAACCGGCAGCTGAAGCGGCGCCGCAAAGCTCCGCCTCCGCGCCCGCGGGGGCACCCGCGGGCAGCGCGCCGGAAACCGGTGGCGCCTCCGGCGTAGCGAGCGAATCGGCCGCCCCGCCGAGCGCGCAGGGCGCGACAGAAGCACCGACGACGGGCGGCTGATCACAGGCTGGACCTCAACTGTAGAGTTAGAGAGCGGAAACCGCCATCCTCACCCCCTGGTCGAGAGTCACCCATTCTGCAACGATTGTTGCGACATTCGCGGGTGTCGTTGACAGGGCGAAGATCCCTGCATAACGTGCACAACCCGGCGGTTCCGCGACCAGTATGCTTGCGAACCCTAGATTCCTACTGAAGGCTTCGGACAGAACCATCATGGAGAGCGGCTCAAGCTATCTGGCTGTAATCAAGGTCGTCGGCGTCGGCGGCGGCGGGACGAATGCCGTCAGCCGCATGGTCGACGCGGGCTTGCGCGGCGTGGAGTTCATCGCCGCCAACACCGACGCCCAGGCGCTCGCGATGTGCGACGCCGACATCAAGCTGAACATCGGCCACGAGTCGACCAAGGGCCTCGGCGCGGGCGCCAACCCCGACGTCGGCCTGTCGGCCGCATCGGAGTCGCGTGACGACATCAAGGAGGCGCTGAAGGGCGCCGACATGGTCTTCGTCACGGCCGGCGAGGGCGGCGGCACCGGCACGGGGGCGGCACCGATCATCGCCGAGATCGCCAAGAACGAGATCGGCGCGCTGACCGTCGGCGTGGTCACCCGACCGTTCGACTTCGAGGGCTCCCAGCGGGGACGCCAGGCGACCGAGGGGATCGAGCGGCTGCGCGAGGTCGTCGACACCCTGATCGTGATCCCCAACGAGAAGCTGCTCGCGGTCGTCGAGCGGCGCACCTCGATGCTCGACGCCTTCCGCGAGGCCGACAACGTGCTGCGCCAGGGCGTCCAGGGGATCACCGACCTGATCACGATCCCCGGCCTGATCAACCTCGATTTCGCCGACGTGCGCACGATCATGCAGGACGCCGGCTCCGCGCTGATGGGCATCGGCACGGCCGCCGGCGAGAACCGCACCGGCGAAGCCGCGAAGGCCGCGATCTCCTCGCCGCTGCTGGAGGAGTCGGTGGACGGCGCCACGGGGATCCTCCTGAACATCACCGGCGGCAAGGACCTCGGTCTGTTCGAGGTCAACGATGCCGCCGAGATCATCCAGAGCGCGGCCGACCCGAACGCCAACATCATCTTCGGCGCGGTGATCGACGAGAGCATGTCCGACGAGGTCCGCGTGACCGTCATCGGCACCGGCTTCGACCACCGCCCAGGGCGCAGCGCGCGCCGCGAGAGCCGCTCGCGTGGCCGCGACCGCGGGCCGCGCATCGACGAGCGCCAGCGCTCCTCGCTGGAGATCTCCGACGACGACATCGACGTCCCGCCGTTCCTTCGCTGAGATGGCCGTCGCGGTCAGCCGCGATCTGATACACATGCCCGGTGGCGAAGTCGAATATGTGGGACGGGCTGTGCAACGTCTGCCGCACATCCGTACGCGCCGGCGAGGGGGTGGTCGCATCCGATGCCAACGGCTGGCGGGGCTGGGTGATCCTCTGTCCCGAGCACATGCGCACCGCCAGCCGCGACTTGCCGCTGTCTCCCGACGCGTCGATGCTGCCGTCGATCCACGTCGGCGACGAGCAATACGAGCACTGAGCGGGCTACACGCACCTCGGAGTAGAGACGGGCGCGGGGACCGCGGTAGCAAGCCGTCGCTTCGCTAGCCTGGGCCGATGTCATCGCCGGCACCCCCGCGGCTGCGGCGCACGCCGCTGTTCGAGCGCCACCGGGAGGCCGGGGCGCGGCTCGTGGACTTCGCCGGCTGGGAGATGCCGGTCCAATCCGAGGGCGTCCGCGAGGAGCACATCGCGGTGCGCGAGGCGTGCGGCATCTTCGACGTCTCGCACATGGGCGAGATCGAAACGAGCGGGCCGCAGGCATGCGAGCTTCTGCAGCGGCTGATCTCCAACGACATCGCGCAGATTCCCGTCGGAGGAGCGCAGTACGGCGTGCTCTGCCGCGAGGACGGCGGCGTGCTCGATGACCTCTTCACCTACCGCCTCGACGTCGATCGCTACCTGACCGTCACGAACGCCGCCAACCACGCCGCTGACCTCGCCTGGTTGCACGAGCATGCGCGCGGTTACCCCGAGGCGCACGTCAGCGACCGGATCGACGACTACGCGATGCTCGCCGTGCAGGGGCCGCTCGCGCGCGAGTTCGTGCAGGCGATCTCCGACTCGCCGCTGCCCGCGCGCATGTGCGTCGGCACCCGGCGCCTGGGAGGTCGGGAGGCGCTCGTCTGCGGCACCGGCTACACCGGCGAGGATGGCGTGGAGGTGCTGTGCGCGCCCGAGGCCGCGGAGCTCGTGTGGGATGCGGTCGTGCGCCGCGGCGCAACGCCGGCAGGGCTCGGCGCGCGCGACACGCTGCGCCTGGAGGTCTGCTTCCACCTCTACGGCAACGACCTGTCAACCGAGCGCGGGCCAATCGAAGCGGGCCTCGGCTGGTGCTGCAAGGAGGACACTCGCTTCATCGGCGCCGAGGCCGTCGGCGCCGTGCGCGCTGCCGGTCCCGCCGAGCGACTCGTCGCCTTCACGATCGAGGGGGCGGGGATCGCGCGCCAGGGCAACCCCGTAGTGGGCGGGGGCGAGGTCACCAGTGGCACCTTCTCGCCGTGCCTGCAGACGGGCATCGGGATGGCCTACGTGCCCGCCGCAAGCGCCGCCGCGGGCACTCGCCTGGAGATCGACGTTCGTGGCAAGATGCGCCCCGCCGTGGTCAAGGAAAAGCCGCTCTACAGAAAGGGCTCGTGAATGAGCCAGGCCAGCTACCCCGACGATCTGCTCTACCACGCCGAGCACGACTGGGCCCGGATCGACGCCGCCGACCCGAGCCTGGCCACGCTCGGGATCACCTGGTACGCGCAGGACGCCCTCGGCGAGGTGGTCTTCTTCGACCCGCCCGCGCTCGGCACGACGCTCGCCAAGGACGCTTCCTACGCCGAGGTCGAGTCCGTCAAGGCGGTCTCCGACGTGATCGCCCCGCTGTCCGGGGAGATCGTCGAGGTCAACGAGTCGCTGTCGGAGAACCCCGCGATGATCAACGAGGAGCCCTACGACGCCGGCTGGCTCGTGAAGGTGCGCCTGTCCGATCCCTCCGAGCGCGAGGCGCTGATGGACGCAGCCACCTACAAGGGCACGCTGGCTGGCTAGGCTGCTCGTAGGTTGAGTCGCTACACCGCAATCACCAACGAGGATCTCGCTGCGATGCTCGCGGCGGTCGGCGTTGGCTCGCTGCAAGAGATCTTCGACCGCCAGATCCCCGCCGGCGTACGTCTCGCACGCGCGCTCGAGCTCCCCGACGGGCTCCCTGAGCAGGACGTCTACGAGCACCTGCGCGAGCTCGCCGCGCGCAACGTCTCCAGCGAGGACGAGCTCAGCTTCCTCGGCGCCGGCATGTACGACCACTACGTCCCCGCGCTCATCGACATGCTGATGGAGCGCTCGGAGTTCCTCACCCCCTACACGCCCTACCAGCCGGAGATCTCCCAGGGCGGCCTGCAGGTGATGTTCGAGTACCAGACCGCGATCTGCGAGCTGACCGCCCTGCCGGTCTCCAACGCCTCCGTCTACGAGGGGCCCTCGGCGGTCGCGGCCGCGGGCTACCTGGCCAAGCTGCACAACTCTCGCAGCCGTCTCGTCGTCAGCGCCGGGCTGCACCCGCATTCGCTGCAGACGCTGCGTACGACCGCCCACGGCTACGGCATGGATGTCGTCGAGGTGGCGCTGCTGGGGGGACCCGCCGGCGGCGTGACCGACCCCGACGCGTGGGCGCAGGCGATCGACGAGGACACCAGCGCCGCGATCTTCGCGCAGCCGAACTTCTACGGCGCCGTCGAGGACGCCGCCGCGCTCAGCGCCGCGGCCAAGGGCGCGGGCGGGGAGGCAGGCGGCCCGGTCGTGATCGCGCAGGTCGATCCGATCGCCCTCGGCGTGCTCAAGGCCCCGGGGGAATGCGGCGTCGACGTCGCCGTCGGCGAGGGCCAGTCGCTCGGCAACAGGCTCGACTTCGGCGGTCCCTCCTTCGGCCTGTTCGCGGCCCGCGAGGAGTATCTGCGACGGATGCCCGGGCGGATCGCGGGGGAGACCCGCGACGTCGACGGCCGGCGCGGGTTCGTGCTCACGCTGCAGACGCGCGAGCAGCACATCCGCCGCGAGAAGGCGACCTCGAACATCTGCACCGCGCAGGCGCTCAACGCGCTCGCCGGCGTCGTCTACCTGTCCTGGCTGGGACGGCGCGGGATCGTCGAGCTCGGCGAGCTGCTGCTCGCCCGCACCCACTACGCGCGCGAGACGCTCGCGGCGATCGACGGCGTCGAGAAGCTGCACGAGCAGCCCGTCATCCGCGAGTTCGCCGTGCGCCTCGACGCCGACGTCGCCGCGGTTCGGCGGCGGTGCCTGCAGGCGGGCGTCAACCCGGGTGTCGACCTGCAAGCGCTCAGCGGCCGCGAGGCCGACCGCGGAGGCCTGCTCGTCGCGATCACCGAGCGTCGCACGCGCGCCGACATCGACCGCCTCGCCGGTGTGCTCGAGGCCGCCGTCGCTGCCGAGCGGGAGGCGACGGTGAGCGTATGAGCGCGATCGACGAGAACCACCTCCACGCCGACCCCGGCATCGACGGCCACCACCCGCTCGCTGCGCACACGATGAGCGCGACCCCGCTGCAGCGAGATGTCGCGCGGACGATCTTCCAGAAGGGCGCGCCGGGGCGCCGTGCCTTCCAGTGCCCGCCGAGCGAAGTCCCCGCCGTCGACGCCGAGACGCTGCTGCCGGCGTCCTTCCGCCGCGCCGCGCCGCCGCGCCTGCCCGAGGTCTCAGAGCCGGAGATCGTGCGCCACTACGTCGGCATCTCCAAGCGCAACTTCGACCTCGACTCGGGCTTCTACCCGCTCGGCTCGTGCACGATGAAGCACAACCCCCGCCTGCACGAGCGCGTCGCCGCGCTGCCCGGCCACGCCCGCCTGCACCCCCTGCAGGACCCCGACCGCGCCCAGGGCGCACTCGAGCTGATGTGGAACCTGCAGGGCGCGCTGGCGGAGCTCGCGGGCCTCCCACACGTCTCCCTGCAGCCCTCCGCGGGCTCCCACGGCGAGCTCGCCGGCGTGCTGCTCACCCGCGCCTACCACGAGGACAGGGGCGAGACCCGTCACAAGGTGCTGACGCCGGACACCGCACACGGCACGAACCCGGCGACCGTCACGATGGCCGGCCTGGAGGTCGTCAAGCTCGCGACCAACCCCGACGGGGGCATCGACATCGCGGATCTGCGCGCGAAGGCCGACGACGACGTCGCCTGCCTGATGCTGACGAACCCCAACACGCTCGGCCTGTTCGATCCCAACATCTCAGAGATCGCCGAGATCGTGCACGGCGTCGGCGCCACGCTCTACTACGACGGCGCCAACCTCAACGCCGTCATGGGCCTCTCGCGGCCCGGGGACATGGGCTTCGACATCGTCCACTTCAACCTGCACAAGTCCTTCACCCAGCCGCACGGCGGCGGCGGCCCCGGCTCGGGGCCGATCGCCGTATCCGAGCGCATCGCCCCCTTCCTGCCCGTCCCGGTCGTCGCCCGCGGCGAGGACGGCGCCTTCGAGCTCGACGAGGACAGGCCGCGCTCGATCGGCCGGCTGCGTGGCTTCCACGGCAACTACGGCTGCTTCGTGCGCGCCTACGCCTACATCTGCTCGCTCGGCGGCGACGGTCTGAAGGATGCCTCCGAAGCGGCCGTGCTGAACGCCAACTACCTGCTCGCCCGGCTGCGGTCGGTGACCCACCCACCCGTCGCGCAACACCTGCCGCTCGCCTACGGCGAGCTGTGGATGCACGAGTTCGTGCTCTCCGGCGGGCCGATGAAGCAGGCGCTGCAGATCAAGACGCTGGACCTCGCCAAGCGGCTGCTCGACTTCGGCTTCCACCCGCCGACCGTCTACTTCCCGCTGCTCGTCGATGAGGCGCTGATGATCGAGCCGACCGAGACCGAGACGAAGGAGACGCTCGACGCCTTCGCCGACGCGATCGCCGCGATCCTGCGCGAGGCCGCGGCGGACCCCGAGATCGCCAAGGGGGCGCCGTATACGACCCCGGTGCGCCGCCTGGACGAGGTGACGGCCGCCAAGCGGCCGGTGATCCGCGAGACGATCGACTAGGAGGGACGATGGAGCGCCGCAAACTCGGCAGCACCGGCGTGAGCGTCAGCCCGCTGTGCCTCGGCGCGATGATGTTCGGCGCGTGGGGCAACACCGACCACGAGGACTCGATCCGCATCATCCACCGCGCGCTCGACGCCGGCATCAACTTCATCGACACCGCCGACGTGTACTCGCGCGGGGAGTCCGAGCAGATCGTCGGCAAGGCGCTCGCCGGGGGCCGGCGCGACTCGGTCGTGCTCGCCACCAAGGTCCACGGCAACATGCACGACGACGATCCCAACCAGTTCGGCAACTCGCGCCGCTGGATCATCGCGGAGGTCGAGAACAGCCTGCGGCGGCTGAAAACAGACTGGATCGACCTCTACCAGATCCACCGCCCCGAGCCGGACACCGACATCGACGAGACGCTCGGCGCGCTCAGCGACCTCGTACACGCGGGAAAGGTGCGCTACATCGGCAGCTCGACCTTCCCCGCGCACCAGATCGTCGAGGCGCAATGGGTCTCCGAGCGACGTGGGCGCGAGCGCTTCGTCTGCGAGCAGCCCCCGTACTCGATGCTGATCCGCCGGATCGAGGGCGACGTGCTGCCGATCTGTGAGAAGTACTCGCTCGGCGTGATCCCGTGGAGCCCGCTGGCGGGGGGCTGGCTGTCCGGTCGCTATCGCAAGGGCGGCGACTCGCCTGGCGCCAGCAGGCGCGCGCAGATGATCCCGCAGCGCTACGACATGACGCTGCCCGCCAACCAGGCCAAGCTCGAGGCCGCCGACGCGCTCGCCGCGCTCGCCGAGCAGTCGGGCATGTCGCTGATCGAGATGGCGCTGGGCTTCGTCACGACCCACCCCGCGGTCACCGCCGCGATCATCGGCCCGCGCACGATGGAGCAGCTCGAGAGCCAGCTGCCGGCGCTCGAGCGCACGCTCGGCGCCGACGTGCTCGACCGTATCGATGAGATCGTGCCGCCCGGGTCCAACGTGAACCCCAACGACACCGGCTGGGACCCGCCCTCGCTCGCCGATGCCGCCCGGCGCCGGCGCTGAGCGCGGTCCGCGCGGACACATGCGGATCTTCTCCGGCATCCAGCCGACCGGGCGCAAGCACCTCGGCAACTTCATCGGCGCGATCGCCCAGTACGTCTCCAGCCAGGAGCGCGGCGAGGGCATCTTCTGCATCGTCGACCTCCACGCCATCACCGTCGCCTACGACCCCGCGGAGCTGCGCGAGCGCCTGTACGACACGACCGCCATCCTGCTCGCCGCCGGGCTCGACCCGGCGCGCTGCATCCTCTTTCGCCAGAGCGACGTGCGCGAGCACACCGAGCTGACGTGGCTGCTCTCGAGCGTCACCGAGCTCGGCCGCCTGCAGCGGATGCACCAGTTCCGCGACAAGGAGCTCGCCCAGCGCGAGCTCGTCTCCGCGGGCCTGCTGCTCTACCCGGTCCTGCAGGCCGCCGACGTGCTCGCCTACCGCGCGCACGAGGTGCCCGTCGGCGAGGACCAGCGCGAGCACCTCGAGCTGATGCGCGACGTCGCCCGGCGCTTCAACGCGCGCTTCGGCGATGGTGAGGATGTGCTCGTCGTGCCCGAGCACCGCATCCCGGCGGTCGGCGCGCGGATCATGGACCTGCAGGACCCCGAGCGCAAGATGTCCACCACGGGCGGGAGCGAGCAGGGCACCGTGTACGTGCTCGACGATCCGAAGGCGATCGAGAAGAAGCTGAAGGGCGCCGTCACCGACTCCGGCAGCGAGATCCGCCGCGATCCCGCCAAGCCCGGCGTCAGCAACCTGATCGAAGTGCTCGCCGCCGTGCGCGGCACCTCGCCGGACGCGATCGAGGCGGAGTTCTCCGAGGCCCGCTACGGGGACTTCAAGACCGCCGTTGCCGCCGCCGTCGTCGAGTACCTGGCGCCGGTCCGCGAGCGCTACGAGGAGCTGCGCCGCGATGAGACCGCTCTCGAGGCGATTCTCGCCGCGGGCGCCGAGCGCGCCGGCGCGATCGCTGAGGCCACGCTCGCAGACGTGCGCGAGCGCATGGGCGTCGCCGCCCCGCGGCGGTGAGGCGTGCGGGCTCCTCGGCGATGAGGCAACCGCGCCCCGCGGCGCCAATGCGGGCGCGCCCGTCGGGAGCGCCCGCTACGGTGCGCGGATGAGCCTCGCAGCCCTCGAGCTCGACCTCGACGTCTTCAGCGGGCCCTTCGACCTGCTGCTGACGCTGGTCCTGCGCGAAGAGGTCGATCTGCTCGAGCTGGCGCTCGCCGAAGTCGTGCTCGCCTACCTCGACCACCTCGAGCAGCGCGGCGAGCTGGACCTCGAGACGGCGACCGAGTTCATCGTGTTGATCGCCGCCCTGCTGGAGCTGAAGTCACGGCTGATGCTCAGCGGCGAGGAGGAGCAGCTCCTCGACATCGAGCCCGAACAGGCCGCCGAGGAGCTGCTCGCGCGGATGCTCGACGCGCGCCGCTACCGCGCCGCGGCCTCGCATCTCGGCGAGCTGCTCGGCGCCGAGCACGGGGTGCGCTTCCGCCAGGCTCCGCCGCCGCTCGAGCTGCGCCGCACGATCATCGCGCCCGCCGACGGCTCGCAGAGCCCCGAGCTGCTCGGTGCGGCGATCGGGCGGCTGCTCAGCACGCCGCCCGCGATCAGCGTCCTGCACATCGCCGTGCCGCGGATCTCCGTCGCCGAGCGCCTCGAGCACCTGCGCACGCTGCTGCGCCGCGGCAGCTTCAGCTTCGAGGAGGCCGTGCGCGGCGCCGATCGGATGACCGTCGCTGTCACCCTGTTCGCGCTGCTCGAGCTGTACAAAACCGGCGAGGCCGGCTGGGAGCAGCACGAGAGCTTTGGCGAGATCGCGGTGCACGGGCTCTCCCGCGAGGCGCCCGCCTCGCTCGCGCTCGCCGCCCGCGCTGGAGGCCTGGCGGGGTGAGCGCCGCCGGTGTGGGACGGCCCGGCGCCGACGCTGCCGCGCCCGAGGAGCAGCTGCCGTCGCTCGCGCGCACCGTCGAGGCGCTGCTGTTCCTCTCCACCGACCCGCTCAGCGTCGCCGAGCTGGCGGAGGCCGCGGAGGTCGGCGATGGCGCTGTGGCGGCCGCTCTCGCGCTGCTCGCCGAGCAGTACGCGCTCGGACGGCGCGGCATCCAGCTGCGCGAGCTCGGGGGTGGCTGGACGCTCGCCAGCGACCCCGCCAGCGAGCGGGCCGCCAGGCGGCTGCTGAGCCGCCCGCGCGCCTCGACGCTGACGCCCGCGCAGGCCGAGACGCTCGCGATCGTCGCCTACCTGCAGCCGATCTCGCGTCCGGAGATAACGCGCATCCGCGGCGTCAGCGCCGACTCCGCCACGGCCACCCTGCTCGAGCGCGGTCTGATCGAGGAGGCCGGCAGCTCGCAGTTCGGCGCGGTGCTCTACCGCAGCACGACGCAGTTCCTCAAGCTGTTCGGGCTGCGCAGCCTGCAGGAGCTCCCGGACGTCGCCCGCTGGGACCCCAGCCCCGAGGAGCAGGCCGACCTGCGCGAGCGACTGCTGCGCGCCGGCGAGCAGCGCGCGAGTTAGGAGAACGTGGGCCGGCGCATAGCGGCGTCCTCGGTCGCTCGTGTGCAGAGCACAAGTCGCTCCCTGCGTCCTTGCTCTGCTTGGCCCATGTCCCCCTAACTGGGGCAACAGCTGACGCGTGACCGGCCATCTAGGCCGCGCGGGCGGCGAGCTGCCCGCAGGCGGCCGCGATGTCGCGCCCGCGCGTCAGGCGCACGGTCACCGGCACCCCGCGCGATTCGAGCGCCTTCGCGAACGCCGCGATCGAGTCGCGCCCGGAGCCCGTGAAGGCCGAGTCGGTCGGGTTGAAGGGGATCAGGTTGACCTTGAAGATCGACGACCCTCCGGCGCCCGCGGGTGCGCAGAGCACGCGGGCGAGCTCGAGCGCCTGCTCGTAGCGGTCGTTGACGCCGGCGAGCATCACGTACTCGACGAAAACGCGCCTGCGCTTACGCGCGTAGAACGCCCTGCACGCCTCGATCACGTCGGCGAGCGGGTAGCGGTCGTTGACGGGCATCAGCTCCGAGCGCAGGGCTTCCTCGGCGGCATGCAGCGACAGCGCCAGGCGCACCGGCACCTCGGACTCGGCGAGCGCTTCGATGCCCGGTATCCAGCCGACCGTGGAGATCGTCGTGCGCCGGTGGGTGATGCCGATCGCCGGCAGCCGCTCGCAGGCTTCGAGCACGGCGTCGAGGTTCAGCATCGGCTCGCCCATGCCCATGAACACGCAGTGGTCGATCGCCTCGACGCGGCGGAAGTGAAGCGCCTGCTCGAGGATCTCCGAGGCCGACAGGTTGCGCGCGAAGCGCATGCTGCCGGTGGCGCAGAAGCTGCAGGTCAGCGGACAGCCCGACTGCGAGGACAGGCAGACCGAGCGACGTCCGCCCGTGCGCTGGCCCGGCGGGTCGCGGTAGCGCATCAGCACGGCCTCCACCGCCCGCCCGTCGGGGGTCGCGAACAGCGCCTTGACCGTCCCGTCGCGCGAGCGGGCCTCCTCCTGGAGGCGCAGCGCCGAGAACGGCACCTCGCCGGCGAGTGCCTCGCGCAGGGCTGCGGGGATGTTCGTCATCTCCTCGTAGCCGTGCACTCCACGCGCGGTCCAGGACCACACCTGGCGGGCGCGGAAGGCGGGCTCGCCGCGGTCGGCGAGCGTCTGGTCGAGCAGCTGGAGGTCCATGGCGGAAGGCTTCCTCGGCGGCGGTGGACGAGGATCGTCTGCCCTTATCGTTGCAGCCGATGGTCCCCGGCCCCGGCAGGCGACGATGCGCCTAGGCAAGTACCTCGCCCACGCCGGCGTCGCCTCGCGCCGCGCGGCCGAGCAGCTGATCGCCGCCGGGAGGGTGACGGTGGCGGGCGAGACCGTCACCGATCCGGCGCGCGACGTGGACGACGACAGCGCCGTCGCCGTCGACGGCCGCCCGCTCACCGGCCCCGAGCCGCGCGTCGTCTACGCCCTGCACAAGCCGGTCGGCGTCGTCTCGACGGCGCGCGACACGCACGCGCGCACCACCGTCCTCGACCTGCTGCCGGCCAGCGGATTGCGCCTCTATCCGATCGGGCGCCTCGACGCCGACAGCAGCGGCCTGATCCTCGTGAGCAACGACGGCGAGCTGGCGAACCGCCTCACGCACCCGCGCTTCGAGGTGCCCAGGACCTACCGCGCGCGGATCGCCCGCGCGCCGATCTCGCGCGCGCC
>DASZNB010000052.1:0-4249 GCA_035551395.1 Solirubrobacteraceae bacterium
CGGTCGTCTACAGCGCGCCGGCGGTTGGGCCGCCGATCTTCGACCCAGAGCTCGAGCTGAACTTCGCGATGATGGTCCACGGGGGGCAGGAGTTCGTCTGGGGGCCGGTGGCGGTGGCCGGCGACGAGATCACGACGACCGTCAGCGTGAAGGACATCTCCGAATCCGATGACCGCGGCTACTACGTGTTCGAGTCGATCTCCACCAACCAGCGCGACGAGCAGGTCTGCCGCGGAACCTGGACGAACATCGTGCGGGGAGTGTGAGGCGATGACAGATCTCCAGCCAGGCGAGCAGATCCCCGACGTGGCGGTCACGCCCGACAAGTACCTGACCGTGCGCTACGCGGGCGCGTCGGGCGACTTCAATCCGATCCACATCGACGAGGAGTTCGCGCGCGCCGTCGGGCTCCCCGGGCGCATCCTCCATGGACTCTGGACGATGGCGCAGGTCGCCCGCGCCCAGACGGAGGCGGCGGGCGGACCGGAGCACCTCAAGCGCCTCTCCGTCCAGTTCCGCGGGATGGGTGTTCCCGAGCACGAGGTGCGGGTCAGCGGCACCGTGCGGGAGCGCTCCGAAGCACACGTCCTCCTCGACACCGTCGCCGAGCAGGATGGCAGGCAGATCATCCGAAACGCCGAGGCCGAGCTCGAGCTGTAGGGGTCGAGCCCGGTGCGCCCTCCAGCGCGCCACCTACAATCAGATCCATGCTGAGCACCCGACAGGAGCGGATTCTGTGCAAGGTCGTCGACGGCTACCTGACGACAGCTCAGCCCGTCGCCTCGCGCACGATCGCAGCCGACCCCGAGCTCGACTGCGGTCCCTCCACAGTGCGCAATGAACTTGCGCTGCTCGAGGAGTTCGGCTTGCTCGCGCACCCGCACGTCTCCGCCGGGCGCGTGCCCACAGAGGCCGGTCAGCGCTATGTCGTGGACCGGCTGCTCGCCTCCAAGCGCCCCCTCCCTGCGCCTCCGCGGCCACTCGAGCTGTCGCTCATCCGCCGGGAGCTCGATCAGGCCATGCGGGCCACGAGCGAGACGCTCTCGCAGATGACGAACCTCCTGGCCGTGGTCTCCGCGCCGTCGATGAACACGGCCACGGTCCGCCACATCGAGGTGCTCGCCCTGCAGCCGCAGCTGGTGCTCGTCGTCATCATCACCTCCACCGGCACCGTCTCGAAGATGCTCGCGACGTTCGAGTCCGCCGTCGATCCCGGGCTCGTCTCGTGGGCGGGCGAGTACCTCAACGAGCGCCTCGTCGGCCTCGGGCTGGGTGCCCGCATGCTGCTGCAGCGACTATCCGATCCCACCCTGTCCGCGCGCGAGCTCGCCTTCCTCGAGCGCTTCGCTCCGGCCTTCGGCGAGCTCGCCGCCGAGGGCGATGACGCGCTCTACGTCGAGGGCACCGCGCGCCTGTTCGCGACCGCGCAGGTCGCGGACGCGACGAGCGTCAACGAGCTCGTCGGCCTGCTCGAGCGGCGCGTGGCGCTCCTGCGCGTGCTGCGCACGGCCCTCGCCGAGCCCGGCGTGTACGTCCGCATCGGCCACGAGAACGAGCTGCCCGCGATGCACTCGCTCGCACTCGTCGCGGCGGGCTACGGGCTGGCGCGACGCAAGCTCGGCACCGTCTCGCTGATCGGCCCGGTGCGGATGGACTACGCGGGCGCGATCGCGACCGTACGCGACGCCGCGCACGAGCTCTCGCGCTTCATCGAGAACACCTACTCCGAGACCTGAGCCGACCGTCGATGCCCCGCGACCCCTACGAGGTGCTCGGCGTCGGCCGGGACGCCCCCGAGCAGGAGATCAAGAAAGCCTTTCGCGGCCTCGCGCGCGAGCTGCACCCCGACGTCAACGCCCACGACCCCGACGCCGAGGAGAAGTTCAAGGAGGCCGCGGAGGCCTACGAGATCCTCTCCGACGACGAGCGCAGGGCGACCTTTGATCGCTACGGCCACGATGGTCTGCGCTCGGGCGGATATGCCCCCAACTTCGACGGCTTCGGATCGATCAGCGACCTCTTCAACGCCTTCTTCGGCGCCGCCGGAAGCGGCGGCGGCCCGGCCCAGGGCGGCGACATCGGCGTCGCCGTCGAGATCGAGCTGATCGACGCCGCCCACGGCGTGAGGCTTCCCGTCGCCTATGACGCCGTCAAGCGCTGCGAGCGCTGCCACGGCAACGGCGCCGAGCCGGGCACGCCGATCGAGACCTGCGAGCGCTGCGGCGGAGCCGGCCAGCTGCAGGCCGTCACGCGCACGCCCTTCGGCCAGATGATGCGCACGGTCGTCTGCGACGTCTGTCACGGCGACGGACGCGTGCCCTCACAGCCGTGCCGCGAGTGCCACGGGCGCGGACGTCTGGCCGCGCGCGAGGAGCTCGAGGTCGATGTCCCAGCCGGGATCGCCGACGGTCAGCGCATCCGGCTCAGCGGCCGCGGTCACGAGGGCGAGGCGGGAGCGCCCCCCGGCGACCTCTACGTCGTCGTCGGCGTGCGCGCCGATGAGCGCTTCGTGCGCGAAGGCGACGATCTGATCACCGCGCTCGACGTGCCCGCCCCGCTGGCGGCGCTGGGGGCGACGCTCGAGGTTCCCACGCTCGAGGGCAGCGCCTCGATCGAGCTGCCCGAGGGCACGCAGCCTGGCGCGGTCCTGAGCGTGCGGGGAGCCGGGATGCCCGGTCTGCGCCGCGGGCGTCAGGGAGATCTGCGCGTGCTCGTCAACGTCGTCGTGCCGCGCCGGCTGACCGATGAGCAGCGCGAGCTCATGGACCGCCTCAACGAGAGTCTGACCGAGGAGAACCTGCGCACGCAGGAGTCGATGTTCGCCAAGCTCAGGCGCGCATTCGGCAGCCAAGCCGCGTGATCCGCCTGGCGATACGGGTTCCGCGCGAGCACGCGGAGATAGTGCTCGCCGAGCTGCTCGAGCTGGCCCCCGCGGGCGTCGAGGAGGTGATCGCCGGCGACACCATCGAGTACGCCGTCTTCGGTGCCCCCGGCGAGCTTCCCGGCCTGCCCGATCTGCACGCACTCGCCGGCGGCGCGCTCGTCGAGGTCTCCACCAGCGAGATCCCAGACGACTGGCACCAACGCTGGAAGGAGTTCCACCGCGCCATCCTGATCGAGCCCCCCGCCGCGCAGACACAGTGGCAGCCGCCTGCGCTGCACATCCGCCCGCCGTGGGAGCAAGCCCACGCGCGGGCCGACGGAGCGGTGCGCGAGATCGTGATCGATCCGGGCCAGGCGTTTGGCACCGGCGCCCACGCCACCACGCGGCTATGTCTCGAGCTGCTGCTCGAGCTGGCCGCGCTCCAGCGCCCGCACGGGCCCCTGCTCGACGTCGGCACCGGCTCGGGTGTGCTCGCGATCGCCGCCGCCGGGCTCGGCTTCGCGCCCGTGGTCGGCCTCGACAATGAGCAGGAGAGCGTCGCCGCCGCGCGCGAGAACGCGCTCGTCAACGGCGCCGACATCGAGGTGCGGCGCTTGGACCTGCGCGGCGAGTCGCTGCCCGACGTTGGCGAGGACGATGCATCGCCGCCGACCGTGCTCGCGAACCTGCTGCGCCCGCTGCTGCTCGAGCTCGCCGGCACGCTCGCGTGGGCGCCCGCCCAGCTGATCGCGAGCGGTCTGCTGCGCGAGGAGCTCGACGAGGTATCGGCGGCCTTCGCCGAGCGGCTCGGGCTGCACGAGCGCGAGCGTCGCATCGCGGGGGAGTGGGGTGCGCTGTGGCTCTCCCGCGCGGATTGAGCCGGACGCCGCTCGCCGGGGGTGCGGCTCAGGCGGCGTCGGGGATCGCCGTGGCGGCGCAGACGATCGCCCGGTACACGAGATCGATCGCGGGACGTATCCCGTCCTCCGCTTCGATCAGGCGGTCGGCCGCGCTCAGCGCCGCGCCGATCGTCTCCATCGCCTCGCGGTCGGACCCCGGCTCGGGGTCCCGACAGGCCGCGACAGCCATGTCGAGCATCGCGCGCGCCTGCTCGACCACGCCCGTGAACAGCGCCGGGCCGACGAGGCTGGCGTAGTTGTAGACACGCGCCAGGCGGCCGGACAGCGTGATCGATGGGCCGCGTCGCACGGGTGAGGTGGGCGGCAGTCCGGCGCCGTCGAAGAGCCCGGCGATCGTCCCGCCGAGCAGGCCCTTGACGGCCTGCTCGTCGAGTCCTGCCTGCGCCGCGACGCGCAACGCCATGTACAGGGACGTCGCCGGCAGCCCGTACGGCGGGTCGGAGGCGAACACGATCCGCTCGACGGG
>DASZNB010000053.1:0-7428 GCA_035551395.1 Solirubrobacteraceae bacterium
CTTGAACGCGTAGCCGAAGGTGTGCAGGTCAGAGTCCGAGCGAATGCCGGGATAGCGGAACAGATCCCAGGTGCCGCCGATCGCCTCGCGCCCCTCGAGGATCAGATAGCGCTTGTCGGGCTGCTTGTCCTGCAGGTGATATGCGCAGCCGATGCCGGACACGCCCGCGCCGACGATCAGCACGTCGACATGCTCGGCCGCTGGCTCGGTCTCCGGGAGTTGCTCTGTCGACGATGCGCTCATCAGGGCTCGCTCGGGGGGGATCGTGTCACACACACGCCTCGCCTCCTGGCTCGCGGCTCGCCGCGCAGGTCGCGTGCGCGCCCACCGGCCGCTGCGGCGCGAGGCCCTGCGGCGCGCTAGGTCCTCGCGGGGGACGCGGCGCGCGGCTCGCCGTCGCCCGCGCGTGCGCACGAGCGGATCACCTCGGCCACCGCGGCGGGGTCGTCCCAGAAGGGCACGTGGCCCGTGCCGAGCGTGACGTGCCTGGCCCACGGCAGCAGCGCGCGCGCGCGCGGCGCCTGCAGCCGGTAGGGCAGGAGCCGGTCCTTCGCGCCCCACGCAACAGTCACCGAGGGACTGCGCGACTGCTCGCCGTCGACGTAGCGGTAGCTGTCGAACGCCTTCAGCGCGCCCGCCATCGCGGGTGCCTGCCACGCGTCGCGCAGCGTCGCCACCGCCTCCTCGGCCGGCATCCGCGTGGGATGGCCGAAGCTCTGCGCGAACAGCGCCCTGCGACCGGCGCGCGTGCGCGCGAGCGCTGCCACGAGCGGGCGCAGCGCCGCCGGCGTCTTGCTCAGCGTTCCCAACGAGAACTGGCAGTAGCGCAGCTCCGGAAGCGTCCAGAAGCCCGCCGGCGAGAAGGCGCTCGCGCTGGCGATCGCTCGTCGGCGGGCAAGCTCCAGCGCGATCGCCCCTCCCATCGAGTTGCCCGCGACATGCGGGCGCTCGAGCCCGATCTCGGCGAAGAACCACTCGAAGGCGTCGGTGTAGGCGGAGATCGTCGGCTCGATCGAATCGGACAGCGGGGCCGAGCGACCGAAGCCCGGCGAGTCGCAGGCGATCACGTCAAACTCGCCGCGGAGCAGCGCGATGACGGGTCTCCACGCCTGCCAGTGGTGGCCGACGCCGTGCAGCAGCACGAGCGGCGGCCCGTCGCCCTCGCGGTGGTGGTTGATCGACGGGCTCATGCGCGCCCACGGATCAGATCGGCCGCTTTCTCGGCGATCATGATCGTCGGAGCGTTGGTGTTGCCGCCGACGATCGTCGGCATCACCGACGCGTCGATCACGCGCAGGCCCTCGAGGCCGTGCACGCGCAGCTGCGAGTCGACGACAGCTTCCGCGTGGCTGTCGCTCATGCGGGCGGTGCCGACGGGGTGGTAGATCAGCATCAGCCGACGGCGCAGATCCGCTTCGAGCTCGGCTCTGTCGACGGTCGCGGACCCGGGCTTGAGCTCGCCGATCACGACCTCGCGCAGGGGCGCCTGCGCGGCGATCTCGCGCGCGAGCTGCATGCCGGCGAGCATCGAGGCGAGGTCGTCGGGCTCCGCGAGCGTGTTGGTGATGATGAGCGGCTTGGCCGTCGGATCGGCGGAGCCGAGCCAGACCTGGCCGCGTGCCTTCGGCGAGACGAGCACGGGTGCGATCACCATGCAATGGCCGTCGTAGGTCTCCGCGCCGTGGTCTTCGAAGTAGGCGGCGCCCATGTGGAACTGGATGTCGGCCGCCGGCAGGCCGCCGCGCGTGCGCGTGAAGGCGACCACCTCCGCGACGGTCGAGCTGAGCTTGCCCGACCTGCGCAGCAGCCACTCGGCCAGTGCCTTCGGCTTGTCGGCGCCATATAGCGTCGTCTGGTCGGAGACCTCCCAGATCAGCGTCACGAAGGGGTGATCCTGGAGGTTGCGCCCCACGCCGGGAAGCTCGTGGCGCACCTGCACTCCGACCGCGCGCAGGTCCTCGCCGGCGCCGATCCCGGACAGCTGCAACAGCTGCGGCGAGCCGATCGCCCCGGCCGCCAGCAGCACCTCGCGCTCGGCGCGCAGCACCTCCACGCCGCTGCGTCCCTTGCGCACGCGCACCCCCACCGCGCGCGTGCCCGCGAGCTCGACACCGAGGACCGTGACACCCGTGCGCACCTCGAGGTTGGGACGGCCCTTGGCCGGGTGCAGGTAGGCGTCGGCGGCGCTGAAGCGACGACCGTCCCGCTGGGTCACCTGGAACATCGAGACGCCGTCCTGCTCGGGACCGTTGTAATCGGCGATACGGGGGATCCCGGCTGCCTCGCTGGCGGCCAGCAGGCGCCGGTCGAGCGGCCGCGGGCTGCGCTGCTCGCTGACGTGCAGCGGTCCGCCGACGCCGTGGTACTCCGACTCGCCGCGCACGTTGTCCTCGGAGCGGATGAAGTAGGGCAGCACGTCCGCATAGCCCCACCCGGGCGCTCCCTGCGCCTCCCACGAGTCGTAGTCGAGCGGCCGGCCGCGCACGTAGAGCATCGCGTTCATCGAGCTCGAGCCGCCGATCGCCTTGCCGCGCGGGATGAACAGGCGGCGCCCGTCGACATGCGGCTCGGGCTCGGTCGCGAAGTCCCAGTCGAGCTTGGTGTGGAACTGCTGCGGGAAGGCCGCCGGAATCTTGATCTTCAGAGAGGAGTCGCGACCGCCCGCCTCGAGCAGCAGGATGCGCAGCGAGGGGTCCTCCGACAGTCGGCCCGCGAGTGTGCAGCCGGCCGAGCCGGCGCCGACGATGATGTAGTCGTACACCGCGTCGTCTCGCTCAGGCGCGCGCCGCAGCGCGAGCGGGGAGCGGCGCGAACTGAAACTCGCTCGCGTCGAGCGTGCTGGTGCGCTTGAGGTACTCGCGCATGTAACCGGGCCAGTTGGCGACGATCCGCCCGTGCTCGTCGCGGTACCAGGAGTCGCACTCGAGCCACGCCGTGCCGGCGAAGCGAGCCTGCACTTCCCGGTCGCTGGATGCCTCGACCTCGGGGCGCACCTCGATCGCGCCGGCCGACCGCCTGCTCAGCTGCTCGAGCGCCTGGCGCAGGTAGGAAGCCTGCGCCTCCAGGTAGACGATGATCGAGCCGCCGGAGGTGTTCGTGTTCGGGCCGTACATCACGAACATGTTCGGAAACCCCGCCACCGACATGCCGAGGTGGGCGTGCGCGCCGTCCTTCCAGACGTCCTCGAGGCTGCGCCCGTCGCGCCCGCTGACCTGCATCGGCAGCATGAAGTCGTTCGTCTTGAAGCCTGTCGCCCAGATCAGGCAGTCGACCTCGTGCAGCCGTCCGTCGGCTGTCACGACGCCCTCCGGAGCGATCGAGGTGATCGCGTCGGTGACGAGCTCGACGTTGGGGCGTTCGAGTGCGGGCAGGAAGTGGGAGCTGAACAGGATGCGCTTGCAGCCGAACGTGTAGTCCGGCCAGGCCTTCGCGCGCAGCGCCGGATCCTTCAGCTGCGAGCGCATGAAGGCGCCCGAGCGCAGCGCGGCGACGCGCCCGAGCGTGCGCGGATGACGGATCGTCAGCGTCAGCGACTCGGTGTACTCGAACACGAATTTGCGCCTCAATGCCTGCAGCCCGGGGACGCCGGCGACGAGGCTCCTGATGAGCGAGTTGTAGCGGCGGTTCAGGCGCGGCAGGAACCAGTTGCCCGTCCGCTGGAAGACCGTCAGGCGGTCGAGCTGGGCGGCGATCTCGGGGACCAGCTGCACGGCGCTCGCACCCGTGCCGATGACCGCCGCGCGCTTGCCCGCGAGCGGGTAGGAGTGATCCCATTCGGAGGAGTGGAAGCTGTGGCCGGCGAAGCCGCCGGCCCCCATGATCGCCGGACGCGCCGGCTGATGCAGCTGCCCGGTCGCGAGGATCAACGCGTCTGCTTGGTGGCTCTCGCCGCGGTCGGTCTCCACCGTCCAGCGGCAGCTCGGCTCGTCCCACGTGCAGGAGTGGACGGTCGTGTCGGTCTGGACGAGTTGCTCGACGCCGTGGGCGCGTGCGACGTCGTGGAGGTAGGCATGGATCTCGGCCTGGGGAGAGCACAGTCGCGACCAGTCGCGGCGTTGCGCGTAGGAGAACGAGTAGAGGTGGCTGGGCACGTCGCAAGCGGAGCCCGGGTAGCTGTTGTAGAACCACGTGCCGCCGAGGTCGGCTGCCTTCTCGAGGATCCTGATGCGCTCGATGCCGTGGCGACGCAGCTCGATCGCCGCGGCGATCCCGCCGATGCCAGCACCGACGATGATGACCTCGAGGGCCCGCTTCGACGCGGTTGGTTGCTGTGCGACTGCTGCCGACATGCTCTCCTCCGGGAGGCCGCTTGATGGCGTCGCCAACCTTATGCCCTTCCGCACGATGACGCGCAGGCGCCATCGCCACCTAAGGGCGGCCCCGAGCGGCTCACGCGCCGCCCGCGCCGGCATCGAGCCGCTGTCGCACCCACGCGGCGGCGAGCGGGAGCTGGCGCGGATCGATGTGGTGCCCCGCGGCGGACTCGTGATAGTCCACCGCCACGCCGGCCGCCCGCAGGCGAGCGGCGGCTTCGCGCGCGAAGGCGACGTCGATGACCTGGTCGCGGTCGCCGTGGGCGATGAAGACTCCGACATCCCGGCGACTGGCCAGCTCAGCTTCCCATCCGGCGACCGTCGGCATGAAGCCCGAGAACGCCAGCACGCCTGCCGGCGCAGGACGGGCCGCTGCGAACGCGAGCGCGTAGCTCATCACCGAGCCCATCGAGAAGCCGCCGAGGATCGTCTGCTCCGGGCCGATGCCCGTGCGCTCCCACAGCTCGTCGTGAAGCTCTGAGAGGGCGACGAAGGCGGCGTTGAACGTGCCGGGGTCCGGGTGCCCGACGCGCGGCACGAGATACCAGTGGTAGCCGGCCGATCCGGTCGGCTGCAGGGGCGCGCGCGGAGTGACGACGTGCAGCCGGCGCTCCGGATCGATGACACCCGCGAGCGCCAGCAGGTCGTGCTCATCGGCGCCGCGGCCGTGATGGAGGACGAGCAGGCCGGCCGCCTGGCCGGCGGCGGGGCGCTCGGCGAACACCAGCCCGCTCACGGCGCCCATCCGAGCAGCGCCGCGCCGACGCCTTCGATCGTCTGCTCGCCGTAGGCCATCGACGGGTCCGCGTCGGTGAAGACGGCGACCGTGAACGTCACGCCGTGGCGCTCGAGGCGGGCGACCTCGTTGAAGAGGCCCCGTTCGGGCAGCGCGCCGGTCTTGAAGAACACCTGCCAGCTCGGGCGCGCCAGCGCAGGCACGCCCCAGCTCTGCGATGGCTCGATGCCCGCGAGCAGGCCGCGCGCGTACGGGTAGAAGCGCGCCGGGATCAGCTGGCCGAGCACGAAGAAGAAGCGAGCCTGGTCGGCCGCCGAGGTCTGCGCGTAGGCCCACCACCCGACGCCGGGCGCATAGGCGGTCATGCCGGACTCGCGCGCGACGCGGCTGACCGCGGCCGAGCCGACGATCGAGTAGACAGCCGAGGCGGCGTCGTTGTCGGAGATGTGGATCATCGGGTAGAGCAGCCCCCTGTCGGCGGCGTCGAGACCGCGGTGCTGGGCGGCGCGCATCCGCAGGAAGGCGACGAGCATCATCACCTTGACGACGCTGGCGGTCTCGAAGTGCTCCCCGACGTGCAGCCCGCTGAGCCTGCCCGTGCTGTCGACGACCGCGAAGGACGTTCGCCCCGCGCGCCCGGCGAGATAGCGCCCGGCCGCGGCGATCGCGGCGGCGGAGGGGTAGGGCGCGAGCGGAATGCCATGGCCTTCTCCGCTGTAAGCCAGGCCTCCGCAGACTCCCTTGCCCGAGCGGTGCCCCATCGCCCGCTCCCAGCCGGGCCGCAGGCAGACGCGGTAGCGAAAGCGCCGCGCGGGGGGATCGACGGTCGCGCTCGAATAGGTGAGCCCAGCGGACAGCTCGCGTGAGGTGGTGCTCGCCGCCAGCTTCCAGGCGTCCTTGCCGTTCGCCGCGAGGAACCAGGAGACCTCGACAGGCTGGGAGGCGCCGGCGTGCAGCGTGTGCCCGAGACGGAGACTCAGGCGGACGCGACCCGGGCCGATGCTGCTGGCGTTTAGCGCCGCGCTGGGATCGACCGTGACCGCGATCGTCGCGCTGGCGGCCGCGCTGCCGTCTGCCGCCACGACACGCAAGCGCGAGTTGCGATCCGGCCGCACGTCCGCGAACGTGTACGTGCCGTCGCTTGCGCTCGAGGCGGTGGCGAGCGTCGTGAAGCCGCGATAGGGATACGGGTCGAGCTGCAGCGCCAGCGGCAGCGAGGCGCGGACTGCGATGCTGCCGCTGACCGTGAGCGGGCGCCCGTAGCCGAGCTCAGTCGGCGACGCCTGCGCGCTGATCGCCGGAGCGGGGGCAGCGCCCGCCGCGACGCGCGGGGCAAGCGCGAGAGCCGCAAGCAGAACTGCCGCGCCGAGCGAGCACTCCGCTCGTCGCCAACGAGCGCGCGTTCTCGTGTCAGCTCCGCCCATCGCCTCGGCAACGCTAGCTGGTGCGCTGCCACGGTGACGTTAGTGCTTGAACTTGACCGTCGCGGAGGCTTTCGAGCGGCCTTCGCTCTTCTTGCTCGGGGCGAACGAGACGCGCACCTTGATCCGCAGTGGACGGTGACGGTGCAGGCTTGCGAGGCCCGCGCTCGTGAGCGGCAGCTTGAAGGTCACCGTGGTGGACCTCTTCACACGGCGGGAGCGACCGCGCAGACCCTTGGCTGCGACGCTCAGCTTGCCGGCGGCCGGCGCGAGGACCCTGAGGATCAGCTTGTGCCCGCGCACGCGGTGGCTGACGATGCGTACGCCGCAGCCGCTCACCGCGATGCGCGTGTTCTGTTTGATCTGGCTGCCGTTCTGTGCGGTCATCGTCGTCGGCATGATCAGCGGCTTCGCGCAGAGGCTGCCGAAGGCGGTCAGCGCCGAGTTGCGCCCGGTCGGCAAGTCGAGCACGAACTTCGACACCGGCACGTCGGGGATCGAGGCGAACGTCGAGGTCGTGATCCCCTTCTTGATGTTCGTGTTGCCCACGAGGATCACGCGCACGCCGCTACCTTCGAGCACGAGGTCGAGATCAGGGAAGGCCGCACCGCCGTGCGAGACCAGGTAGGCCGCGCCGGTGAGCGGCGTGGGCAGCGTGGGCGTGTAGGCCGTGGCGGTGCCCACCTTGGCGGCGGCGCAGTTCGCCGGGTTCGCGTCGAAGCTCGCCTGCAGGCAGGCTTTCTGCAGCGTCGTCAGGCGCGAGGGCAGCTGCAGCGGGAGCGTGGCCACGACCGAGTGGAGGTTCGCCTGGTTAGCCGGCTGGGTCATCGTCACCGTCAGGCTCGCGCCGTTGAGTTTGGTCGCCTTCGCGCCCGTCGCGGCGGTGAACGTCGGTTTGAACGCCAGCCCCGTGCAGCCGGCCACCTGGAAGGCGCTCGTCGCCGGGCTCGTCGCGTTG
>DASZNB010000054.1:0-5822 GCA_035551395.1 Solirubrobacteraceae bacterium
CGAACCCCTGCGCGGCGCTGTCGCCCGCGCGGGTGAAGGCGAACACGCGCCGTCCCTGGCTTACGGCGACCTGCGCGATGATGTGCGCCGAGGCGCCGAACCCGTACAGGCCGAGCCGCTCTGCGTCGCCGCACATACGCAATGCGCGATAGCCGATCAGTCCCGCGCACAGCAGCGGCGCCGCCTGCTCGTCGGGGTAGCGCTCGGGCAGCGCGAAGCAGTAGCGCGCGTCGGCGACCGCGTACTCGGCCATGCCGCCGTCGATGTCACGGCCGGTGAAGCGCGCGTTCGGACACAGGTTCTCGCGGCCGCTGAGGCAATAGGCGCACACGCCGCACGTCCAGCCCAGCCAGGGTACGCCAACCCGGCCCTCGCCCTCTCCGGCGATCACCGTCCCGACGATCTGGTGGCCGAGGATCCGCGGGGGATCGGCGATCTCCACCTCGCCGTCGAGCAGGTGCAGGTCGGTGCGGCAGACGCCGCACGCCTCGACCCGCAGCATCAGCTCGCCGGCCTGCGGCTGCGGTTGCGCGCGCTCGACCTCGCGCAGCGGGCGCCCGACGCCCTCGAAGACCATCGCCCGCATGCCCGCGCCTGTCCCGTGCGCCATAGTTGATCAGTGAACCACGATCGCGACCACCTCCGGTGAGCGGCGGCCTCTACTTCAGCCACCCGGCCTCCTTGGAGCACGATCCGAGCGCGCAATCACCGGGGCACCCCGACACGCCGGAGCGCCTGATCACGCTCGAGCGCTCCCTCGCCGAGCGCGACTGGCTGGGTTGGGAGCGGCGCCTCGCGCCGCCCGCGAGCGAGCAGCAGCTCGAGCTCGTCCACAGCACGCGCCTGGTGGCCGCGATCAGGGAGCTCGCCGCCGCGGGCGGTGGGGCGATCGACCCGGACACCTTCCTCGGCGCGTCCTCGCATCGCGCAGCTCTGCACGCCGCCGGTGGCGCGAGCGAGATGACCCGCGCGCTGCTCGGCGGCGAGGCCGGAGTCGGCTTCTGCGGCGCGCGGCCCTCGGGGCACCACGCCGGGCGCGACCGCGCGATGGGCTTCTGCCTGTTCAACAATGTCGCCGTCGCGGCAGCCGTCGCGATCGCCGAGCTGGGCCTGGAACGCGTCTTCGTGCTCGACTGGGACGTTCACCACGGCAACGGCACCGCCGAGATCTTCCACGAGCGCTCCGACGTGCTGTTCGCGAGCATCCACCAGACGCACCTGTTTCCCGGCACCGGCGCGCTCACCGACTCGGGGTCGGGAGCGGGGGAGCGTTACACCCTCAACCTGCCGGTTCCGCCGGGCTCGCGCGAGCCGCTCTGGCTGGCGCTGCTCGACCGCGTCGTGCTGCCGGCGGCGTCGGCCTTCGCGCCCGAGCTCGTTCTCGTCTCGGCGGGCTTCGACGCCCATGCCGAGGACCCGTTGGCCGAATGTCTGCTGCGAACGGAGTCCTTCGTTGCGATGGCCGCGCGCGTGCGCGAGCTGGCCGCCGGCGCCGGCGTCCCGCTCGGCGTGGTGCTCGAGGGCGGCTACAACGCCAGCGTGCTGGCCGAGTGCGTGTGCGCGACGCTGCCCGCGCTGGCCGGCGAAGCGCCGCCCGTCGCCGAGCTGCCCGCTGCGGCGCAGGACCCCGTGCTCGCGGCTGCGATCGAGCAATACGAGCGCTACTGGCCGCTGTGAAGAGCGGCGCCTCGGGCGATGCCGGCCCGCCGGCCCGCCGGCGCGCGGACGGCGAGCGGCGCGTGCTCAGCCGAAGAACAGCTCGGCCGTGGAGTACAGCGAGGGGTCGAGCAGCTTGGGCTCGCGCAGCGCCTCCTCGAGCGCGACCTCGACGATGTCGTTTGCGTGCAGGCCAACCATCGTCCCGAAGCGAGCGCCGGCGACGGCCTCCATCGCGGCGACGCCGAAGCGGGTGGCGAGCACGCGGTCGTAGGCGACCGGCGTGCCGCCGCGCTGCACGTGCCCGAGGATCGTCACGCGCGTCTCGTAGCCGGTGCGGCGTTCGATCTCGCCCTCGAGGGTGACGCCGATCCCGCCGAGCCGGGCATGACCGAAGGCGTCCACCGCGCTGCCGGCGCGCACCTCCAACGTGCCCTCGCGCGGCAGCGCGCCCTCGGCGACGACGACGATCGAGAAGCTGCGCCCGCGCTCATGGCGGCGGCGCAGGTGTGCGACGACCTGCTCGATGTCGAACTCGCGCTCGGGGACGAGGATCGCGTCGGCGCCGCCCGCGATGCCGGCGTACGTCGCGATCCAGCCGGCGTGCCGACCCATGACCTCGAGGACCATCACGCGGTTGTGCGACTCTGCGGTCGTGTGCAGACGGTCGATCGCGTCGGTGACGATCTGCACGGCCGTGTGAAAGCCGAAGGTCACCTCGGTGCCGCCGAGATCGTTGTCGATCGTCTTCGGCACGCCGACGACGGGCACCCCGTCACGGTGCAGGCGCAACGCGACACCGAGTGTGTCCTCGCCGCCGATCGGGATCAGCACGTCGACGCCGCGCGCCCGTAGCGTGCGGCGAACGGCGGCCGTTCCGTCCCGCCCCTCGGCGTAGGGATTCGTGCGCGAGGTCCCGAGGATCGTCCCGCCACGAGGCAGGATGCCGGCGGTGCTCTGCTCGGTGAGCTCGATCGCGTCGTCCGCGAGCACGCCGGCCCAGCCATAGCGGAAGCCGACGAAGCTGTGCTCCGCTCCACGCAGGCCGCTGCGTACGACCGCGCGGATGACGGCGTTCAGGCCCGGGCAGTCGCCTCCCCCGGTTAGCAGCCCGATCCGCGCCATCGCCTGAAGGTAGCGCCGGCGCCCGCGTGCTGCTCACACCTCGGGGCGGCTCAGATCCCCTGTCCGGGCAGGAACTCGTTCGTGTAGGGCGGCAGGCCGCCGCTTGGATCGTTGTGCAGAAGCTTGTTCGAGAACATCCAGCGCGCGAACGTGGCCCACGCTTCCGGCGCCTGCCATCCAAACGGCTTGCTCTGGTCGCTCGGGAGCGCGGCGCCGAGGGTCTGCTTGATCGATTCGAGCTGCAGCTTGCGTTCCAGCGTCGGGCTCGCCTTGACGAGCTCGTCGGCGGCGGCCGCGGGATCGGCGCGGACCGCGCGCTCGCCCCTCGTCAACGCCTGCAGGAACGCGCGCAGGTCCTGCCCGCGCTGGCGCGCCTCGGCCGTGCGGACGACGAGCACGAGCTCGTCGTAGGTGGGAACGCCGGCCTGGTCGACCGGGATGACGACCGGGCGCTTGTGCGCCAGACGCAGCTGGATGCCCTCGTAGTTCCAAAAGCCTCCCAGCGTCGCATCGACCTGCTTGGAGAGCATCGCGGGAATCAGGTTGAAGCCGACGTTGACTTCGCGGACGCTGCCCGCCCGCACACCAGCGTGGGCGAGCGCCGTGCGCAGCTCGGCGGCCTGGTATGCGATGCCGGCCGTGCCGACGCGCTTGCCCGCGAGGTCGGCGACGCGCTGCACGCGCCTGCCCGGCAGCGCGATGATCGAGGTCAGCGGGCGCTGGACGAGGGCTCCGATCGAAACCACTTTGAGACCGGCGTCGCGTGCGAGCAGCAGCTCGGGCTCATAGGAGATCGCCATGTCGACCTTGCCGGCGGCCAGCAGCTTGAGCGGTTCGGAGGGATCGGCCGGCGTCTCCGGCTTGACGTCGAGACCGGCCGCCCGGAAGTAGCCGTGGGAGATCCCCGAGTAGAGCGCGGCATGGTCGGCGTTGGGGAAGAAGTCGAGCATCACCGTGAAGCTCTTCGTGCCGGGCGCCGACAGCACGTCGTGCTTGTTCCCGCAGGCGGCGAGGACGAGTGCAGCGCTCAGGCACGCGCCGGCGAGCAGCCGGCGGCGGATGCGGTGACGGGTGCGCGAGTCGTTCAAGGGGTCTCTCCTCGGGGTCGGATGCTCCAGGGGGCGAGTGCGCGCTCGGCGAGCGCGAGCGCATAGAAGCAGGCGAGCGCGAACGCGACGAGCATGACAGTGCCTGCGTAAGCGCGCGGTGCCTGGAAGTTGACGTCGGTCACGATCTCGCGTCCGAGGCCGGGGTAGGCGCCGGTCGTCGGCGTCGTCGTCTCGGCTATGAACGCGCCGATCACCCCGACCGTGAGGGCGATCCGCGCGCCGCTCAGCGCCGCCGGCAGCGCTGCGGGCAGCTCGGCGAAGCGCAGCGCCTGCCAGCGCGAGGCGTCGAGCGTGCGCAGCAGCTTGCGCTGGTCGCGGTCGACCGCGGCGAGGCCGTCGACTGTCGTGACCAGCACCGGGAAGAAGCAGATCAGCGCGATCACCACGAGCTTGGGGAGCAATCCGAAGCCCCACCAGAAGACGAGCAGCACGCCGATCACTGGTATCGGCACGGCCTGTGAGCCGATCGCCAGGGGGTAGACGGCGCGGCGCAGCAGCGGGAAGAGGTGAATCGCGACCCCGAGCGCGAGCCCGGCGGCGATCGCCAGCGCGAGGCCGAGGACGACCTCCTCGGCGGTCACCGCGAAGTTGCGCCACAGCAGCCCCGCGCTGTCCCACAGCGCCTGCGCGACGGCGTGTGGCGCCGGCAGCAGCGCTTCCTGGACGCCCGCGACGTCGACGTAGAGCTCCCACGCTGCGAGCAGCCCGAGGACGAGCGCCAGCGCGGGCAGGCCGCGCGATGCGGTGGCCCTCATCGGCGTGACCCGTGCGCCAGCGCCTGCAGGGCCCGCTCGCGCAGCGCGGTCACACCGTCGGCGGTGCGCAAGCGGGGACGCTCGAGCTCGACGTCGATGCTCGCGCACACGCGCCCGGGACGGGCCGAGAGCACGAGCACCCGATCTGCAAGCAGCACGGCCTCCTCGACGTCGTGCGTGACGAGCACGACGGTGCGCGGCTCGCGCGCGAGCATGCCGGCGAGCCATTCCTGCATCTCGCTGCGGGTGATCGCGTCGAGCGCCCCGAAGGGCTCGTCGAGGCAGAGCACGGGCTTACCGGCGAGCAGCGTGCGCAGGAAGGCGACGCGCTGGCGCATCCCGCCGGAGAGCTCGTGCGGGCGCGCCCGCTGGAACTGCTCGAGCCCGAGCTCGACGAACAGCTCGTGCGCGCGAGCGCGGGCCGGGGAGCGTCGCCATCCGGCGATGCGCAGCGCGAGCGCCGCGTTGTCGAGCGCGCTCAACCAGGGCAGCAGCAGGTCGCGCTGGGGCATCAGCACCGCGGGTGGGCAGGCGAGCCCGCCGCAGTCCGGCGCGCGCAGAGCGCACAAGAGCTCGAGCAGCGTGCTCTTGCCGCACCCGCTCGGCCCGACGAGCGCCACCAGCTCGCCCGCCTGGCAGCGCAGCGAGACGTCCTCGAGCGCCTGAAGCGCAGCTCCGCGCCGGTCGCGGTAGGCGAAGCTCACGCCGCTGAGCACGATCTCGCCGCCGTCCACCTGCGTGAGCGGCGGTCGTCCGGGGGATTGCAGTTGGCTCGGCACGTCGCTCCCTTCGCGGGCATTACCCCACAGGTTCTAAGGGTCGACGTCGGAGGAATCGCTTCCCGGACGCCATCTCAGCCGGCCTTCCCGCCAGCCCCCCTGGTGTCTTGCGCTGGAGGCGATGCTAGCGCGCGACGCCGATGCGGAGACGGTTCAGCGCGCGCACGCACGGGGCGAGCACAGCGCCGGCGCTCAGCGCGCGGCGTCGGTCAGCCCGCAGCCGCGATCACCGGACGGGTGAGGGCGCGAACGAAGTCCTCGAGCTGCGCTGTGGTCCAGCACTCGAACGCGGTGCAGTGCTCCTCGTAGGCGGCGATCACGGAGTCGCCGTAGTTCCAGTACAGGCGCGGCTCCGGGTTCAGCCAGAACGTGCGCCCGGCGCGTGCCGCGATCTGCGC
>DASZNB010000055.1:0-9330 GCA_035551395.1 Solirubrobacteraceae bacterium
GCCAGGCCGAGCTGCTCGCGCGGGAACGCGTCGGTCACGAGCGCGGCCGCGTTGGCGAACAGGAAGGCCGAGCCGATGCCCTGCAGGATGCGCCAGAGGATCAGCGTGGTCGCGTCCGGCGAGAAGCCGGCACCGAGCGAGGCGAGCGCGAACACGACGAAGCCGCCCACATAGGCGCGCTTGCGCCCGAACAGGTCGCTCAGCCGGCCGGCCATCAGCACGAGCACGGTGGCGGCGATCAGGTAGGCGAGGATCACCCAGACGAGCGCCAGCAGGCTCGCGTGCAGTGAGCGCTCGAGGTCCGGGAGGGCGATGATCAGGGTGCCGGAGTTGGTCGCCGCGAGCAGCATCCCGAGGCTCGTGCAGGACAGCGCCCACCACTTGTAGTGCTCGTGAGCTGCCGACACGCCGAAGCGTTGACCGGGTGCGCTCTTGCGCTGCTGCGTGGTGACGCTCAAACCCTCACCGTCCTAAGCCCGAAAGAAATTGACGTGAACGTAAAGATCAGAATAGCACGGTGGTCTCGGCGCTCCTGCGGTGCTACAACGTCTTCATGTCCGCGAGTGAGCCGAAGGTCGCAAAGACCGAGGAGGAGTGGCGCGAGCAGCTGACGCCCGCGCAGTACGACGTGCTGCGCAAGGCCGGCACCGAGCCCCCCTTCACGGGCGAGTACGTCTACAACAAGGACGCCGGCGACTATCGCTGCGCGGCGTGCGGGGCGGTGCTGTTCTCCGCCGACACGAAGTTCGACTCGGGGACGGGGTGGCCGAGCTTCACGGAGCCAGCGGTCGCGGAGGCCGTCGAGCTGCGCCCCGACAACAGCCTGTTCATGCGCCGCACCGAGGTGCTCTGCCGTACCTGTGGCGGTCACCTCGGCCACGTCTTCGACGACGGCCCGGGCTCCGCGGGGGAGCGTTACTGCATCAACTCGGCCGCGCTCTCGTTCGCGCCGGCGGCGGGCGACGCGCAGGCGCCGGACGCATCCGCGACGAACGCCGCCAACCCGCAGACGGACTCCGCCTCGGCGCCCGGCGAGGCCCCGCCCGCCGACGCCCGCGACACGAGCACCCTGTAGCCTCTCCCGGCGATGGTGATGTTCGAACAGTCCCGCAGGCTGTCCGAGCCGCTGCGCTGGGGCAGGCGTGAGAAGACGGCGGTGGCCGCGGCGCTCAGCTGCCTGGTGATCGCGCTCGTCGGCCTCGGCGCGTATGCGCTGACGAGCGGCGCGCCCGCGCGTACGGATTGCATCCGCGTGACGTTCGCGAGCACGCTCGGCGGCGCCGACCTGCAGGGGTGCGGAGCCCGCGCCCGGCGGATCTGCGCCTCGGGCGGATTCCGCCACATTCAGCAGGAACTGCGCGAGGCCTGCGCCCGCGCGCGGTTGGCGTACAAGCCGCCCAGCTAGGGCCGCCACGGGCGCCCTCGCCGGGCCCTCCAGTCGCGGCGGCTCCCGACAAAGCGACGCGTCGGGGGCACGGGCGTAGCAAGTCAGCCGGCCCCGCGGGGGCGTCCTAGACAAATGTCGAAACCCGTGGCTCAAGTGTTGGCCAGGATGGCCCTACCCGCGTTCGGACAGGCCGGATTTGATACGCGGGACTGTCATTGGTGCGCGGAGCCCGCTCGTGTGGGGGGGGCCGGGTACCCCAATCAAGATGTAGGAACGGAGGCACATGTCCTGGCTGGCATATCCAAGTTGGCTGAATGCGGGCGACAACGCGTGGCAGATGACGGCAGCGACCTTTGTCGGGTTGATGAGCTTGCCCGGCCTGGCGATCCTGTACGGCGGAGTGATGCAGAAGCGCTGGTCGGTGAACAGCATGATGCTCACGTTCGTGGCGTTCTGTGTCGTGCTGATCGCCTGGGTCCTGTGGGGCTTCAAGATGGGCTTCGGCTCCCCGATCGGTCACGGCAAAGGGTTCTTCGACACCTTCTGGGGTAAGTCGGGGACCGTGCTCTCGACCGGCGCCGAGGAGGGGCAGGCGGCGATTCCATCGATCACCGAAGGCCCGCCGTTCCACTTCCCGATGGCGTCGCTCGTCTACTTCCAGTTCGTGTTCGCCGGTATCACGCCGATCCTGATGCTCGGGTCGGTGCTCGGTCGCATCAACTTCAAGGCATGGATCCCGTTCGTGCTCGTGTGGATCACCTTCGTCTACACGGTCAACGCGTTCCTGATCTGGGGCGGCGGCTACTTCGCCGCGCACGGCGCGCTGGACTACTCCGGTGGGTACGTCATCCACCTGGCGGCCGGCATCTCAGGATTCGTCGCCGCCGCAGTGATCGGGCCACGTCTGCAGCGAGACCGTGAGATCGACGCGCCGAACAACCTGCTGATGGTGATGGCGGGGGCCGGGCTGCTGTGGCTCGGTTGGAACGGCTTCAACGGAGGAGACTCCTACTACGCGGGCGCGAACGCGTCGGCGGCGGTGGTCAACACGAACGTCTGCACGGCCGTGGCCGTGATGGTGTGGATCGCCTGGGACTACATCTTCCGCGACAAGCCATCCTTGATCGGCTCGGTCAACGGCATGATCACAGGGCTGGTGGGTATCACCCCGGCAGCCGGTTTCGTCAACGGCTGGGGGGCGATCGCGATCGGCGTGATCGCCTCGACGATCGTGTGGATGGCGATCAGGTTCCTCAGTCGAGCGCCGGTGTTCCGGAGCGTGGACGACACGCTGGGGGTGATCTATACACACGGGATTGCGGGCCTTGTCGGGGGCCTGTGCGTAGGGTTGCTGGCCGACCCGCACCTTGTCGAGTACATCGGCGTGGGCGGGGCCTCGAACCTACCGGGCAAAGCAAGTGTCTTGAACGGCGGCAGCTGGACGCTGCTGCGCTGGCAGGCCGAGACGGCCGCGTTCGTGATCATCTTCAGCGGAGTGATGACGTTCATCCTGCTGAAGGTCGTGGGGATCTTCGTGCCCTTGCGCCTCTCCGATGAGGAGCTCGAGGTCGGCGATCACGCGATCCACGGAAACGAGGTGTACCCGTCGGACGTGCCGACGCTCGGCGGTCCGCACGCGCCCAGCTGGCAGCCAGGTCAGGGCGGCGGGGGTCCGTTGCCGGCGGGAGCAGGCGTCTGAGCTAGGCGCCCGATCAGACTTCCGACCCGGGCGCGGCCTCCCCACGGACGCGTCCGGGTCCGGGAGACGCAACGAACCTTCAGCGACCCCGCCTCGGCGGGGTCGCTGTCGTTGTGCGGGGCGTCGCGCTCAGCGCTCGAGTTCGGCGGTGCTCGGCGCGGGCGCGCCCAGCCCGATCGGGCAGGCGACGCCGGTGCCGCCGAGGCCGCAGTAGCCACCCGGGTTCTTCGCGAGGTACTGCTGGTGGTAGTCCTCGGCGTAGTAGGAGGGATGGGCGGCGTCGAGCTCGAGCAGCTGCGTGCTGATCGTGCCGTGTCCGGCCGCCGCGAGCATCCGCTGGTAGCTCTCGAGCGAGGCCTCCGCGGCGGCGCGCTGAGCATCGTCGCCGTACATGATCAGGGAGCGGTACTGCGTGCCCACGTCATTTCCCTGGCGCATTCCCTGCGTCGGGTCGTGGCCCTCCCAGAACAGCCTCAGCATCTCCTCGTAGCCGGTCGCCGCCGTGTCGAAGGCGACGAGCACGACCTCGGCGTGTCCCGTTCGCCCGCTGCAGGCCTCTTCGTAGGTGGGGTTGGGCGTGCTGCCGCCGGCGTAGCCGACCGCCGTCGTATACACGCCGTCGGCCTGCCAGAAGATCCGCTCGGCGCCCCAGAAGCAGCCCATGCCGAAGACGGCGGACTGCACGCCCGGCGGGAAGGGGCCCTTCAGCGGCGTGCCGAGCACCTCGTGGCGCGTGGGAACGGGCATTGCCTCCTCGCGGCCGGGGAGGGCGCTGGCGGGGTCCGGGATGCTGGCCTTGGCGGGGCTGAAGAAGCGCATGGAACCAGGCTAGCCGATGGGCGCGCTGCCGCGGCGCGACTCGCCGATACGCCGCCGGTGATGCGCTCCGTCGGCCGCTGCTGCGTGCGGTCGGCTAGCGCAAGTAGACCGTGAAGAAGTCGCGATCGTCAGGTTCGAGGTAGCGCGTGACCGGGCGGTTCATCCCGGGCAGGAGATTCTTCGGCTGGCCTGCGCCGGGAGCGCCATAGGTGATGAAGCTGACCCAGTAGGAGTTGATGTCGAGCTCCATCGCCCGCACGGCGCCGGCGTGGATCAGCGTTTTTGCGAGGCTCGAGACGGTCTGGTCTTCGCCGGCCGCGTAGATCAGGTTCCCGTGCTTGTCCACGCCGATTCCGGAGCGCCACACCAGCACCGCGTTGCCGACCGTGGCGCCCCATTCGGAGTCGTTCGTGAGCCGCGGGTTGGGACGGCCTTCGCTGACGATCAGCGGAAGGTTCTGGCGGGCGTAGCTGACCCCCGCCGGCACCGTCGAGCCGTAGGTCCAGTCGACCACGTCGACATGCCCGTCGGCGTAGCCGACGAGCGTGCCCTGGCCGTTCTGCATACTCGCGTAGGTGTGCCCGCCGAGGGCGAAGCCGCCTTTGGAGTCGCTCAGCTTGAAGCCGCTGTTGAAGGTCGCGAGCAGGCGCGGTCGGGCTTCCACGGGGACTGACATCGGCCCGCGCGGAAGCGACACGGAGGGCTCGATACGTCCCGGATGCAGGAGCACGCTCGCGCGCTTGGTGTCGATCCAGGCGAGACCCATGACGACGCGCGGGTATTCCGGTTGGTTTCGCAGCGTCGTCAGCAACACCGGTGGGTTTGCTTCGAGGCCCGGCCGCGTGGCATGCCAGATGCCCTCGCCCGGCAGCGCCGGCTGCAGCAGCGGCGCGACGCTCGCGGGGCGATATTCGCTGGCGGCCTTGCCGGCACCCGCCGCGAAGCCCACTTTCGGCAGTGCGTGCAGCGTCGGGCCGCCCTTGCTCGGCGCCGTCAGGCTGTAGTAGATCGACTCCACCCGTGCGACGACACCGGCGGCTCCGTTGTCGCGGAGCCACTCGACGGTGCGGATGCCGAGGCTCGAGTTCGACGGCTGCGTCATCGCGCTGACGTAGGAGATGAGTGCCGGCAGCAGCACGACGAGCGCGGCGACGAGCGCGATCCGGCGCAGGCGCGCGAGGCCACGAGGGCGTCGCGCCGGACGGTCGCCGTCACCGCGGCGAGGGGCTGTCGCGGCGCCTAGCTCCATTGCCCTGAACTGTACGATGCGACTGCACCGAGTCCTACGCTTCTAGACTCCCGTGAACGCATTCTCATTAAGAAAAGTCTCACTGATTTCGGACGCTGAACCGAGCTGAGAATGGGCACCGGTGTGGAATCCTGCCTCGCGTGGGTCGTGGGTTCTCTCGGGTTCTCACCGCCGCGTCCGTACCGTCTATCTGGAGGTCCGACCAAATCAACCCACTTGAGGCAGTAGCGGACGACGACGAGGTGCGCCTCGATCGCGGTGGCGAGGGTTCAGTCGTCAGCATCCTCGCAGCGCGCCAGGCGCAGCGGGCCCACGAGGCCGGTGCGGCTCGATCGTTCGCGCGCGTGCTGCTGCGCGCCTGCCGTCCGCGGCAGTGGAGCAAGAACCTGCTGGTTCTCGCGGCGCCGTGCGCCGCCGGCGTGATCGACACGCCGCTCGTCGCCGCGCAGGTCGCGGGTGCCTTCGCGGCGCTCTGCATGATCTCCAGCGCCACATACCTCGTCAACGACGTGCGCGACCGCGAGCAGGACCGCCTGCATCCGCGCAAGCGCTTGCGGCCCGTGGCCAGCGGAGAGCTCGCGCCCGCTGCAGCGATCCGCTGGGCGGCTGCGCTGGCGGTGCTCGGCGTCCTCCTCGCGACGGTCGTTCGCCCGGGTCTCGGAGCGGTGGCTGTCGGATACCTGTTGCTCACCGGCAGCTACTCGCTGTGGCTTCGTCGTATCGTCGTGCTCGACATCCTCGCGATCGCCGCGGGCTTCGTCTTGCGCGCGATCGCCGGCGGCGTGGCCACCGACGTCTATCTGTCGCGCTGGTTTGTGATCGTGACGGCGTGCTGCGCGATCTTCCTGGTCGCGGCCAAGCGCTATGCCGAGCTGCGCGAGCACACCGCCGCAGGCCCGGCGCGTGCCACGCTGCGGCTCTACTCGCAGGGCGGCCTGCGGCTGGTGTTGCTCGCTGCCGCGAGCCTCGGCGCGGTCGCCTACACCGGCTGGGCCGTCACGCGCCCGGCGCATCTGCTCTGGTACGGCCTGTCGATCTTGCCGCTGGTGCTGTGGCTGGCGCGCTACGCGATGCTGATCGGCTCGGGCGCCGGGCAGGCGCCGGAGGAGCTGATCCTGCGCGACCGGACGCTGCTCGCGCTCAGCGTCGCCTGGAGCCTTCTGTTCCTCGGCGGCGTCTATGTCGGTCATTGAGCTGAGCGGCCCGCCCAGCCCGGCCGGCTTGGAGCGCTCGCTGTCGGGCTGGGGCAGGACGGCGCCCAGCCGCTGTCGTGTGGTGCGTCCGCGCGACGCCGAGCAGGTGCTCGAGGTGCTCGCGGGCCCGCGAGCCGCGGTCGGCGGAGCGATCGCGAGGGGGGCGGGGCGCAGCTACGGCGACGCGGCGCAGAACGCCGGCGGCGAGGTGATCGACATGACCGGGCTCGACCGGGTCCTCACGATCGACCGCGAGCGGATGCTTCTGAGCGCGCAGGCAGGCGCGACGATCGGTCAGCTGATGACCCGCCTGGCCGCCCACGGCCTGGGCCTGCCTGTCGTGCCCGGCACCCGCCACGTGACGCTCGCGGGAGCGATCGCGAGCGATATCCACGGCAAGAACCACCACCGCGACGGCGGCTTCGCGAGGCACGTGGTGTCGCTGAAGCTGTGCACACCTGGCGGTGAGCTGCTCGAGCTCGCGCCGGAGTCCGACCCGCAGCTGTTCTTTGCGACGTTCGGCGGCATGGGCCTGACTGGCGTCGTGATCGAGGCGACGCTTCGCGTGGAGTCGCTCGCCGCGCCTTGGGTGCTGGAGGATCTCGACCGCACGGATGGCCTGGCGGCGACGCTCGAGCTGATGAGCAACGAGGAGCCTCGTCGCTACTCGGTCGCGTGGCTGGATCTGCTCGCACAGGGCGCGAGCATGGGTCGCGCGATCGTCAGCCGCGCAGACCCCATGCCTGCGGGGGCGCCGACCCCGTCCGGGCGCGGCAGGCGCGCCGGCGCCGGCTATCCGGGGGCGCTGTCCCAGCGCCCCGTGCTCGTGATCCCGCGCGGCTTCCCCGCCGCCGTTCTGCGGCCGGCGAGCGTGCGGGCGTTCAACGCTCTGCGCTGGCGTGGCTCACCCCGGCGCGAGCGTGGCCGCCCGTTGGCGCTCGCGCCCTACTTCTTCCCGCTCGACGTGCTCGGAGAGTGGAACCGCCTCTATGGCCGCGGGGGCCTGATCCAGTACCAGTTCGTGATCCCCAGCGGCCAGGAGGCGGCGCTGGAGTCCTGTTTCGAGCTGATCGACTCCCGCCGGCTGCCGGTCTACCTGGCCGTCTTCAAGCGCTTCGGGAGCGAGTTCGGCGGGCCGCTTTCGTTCCCGCTCGAGGGCTGGACGCTCGCGATCGACCTTCCCGCCGACGCGCCCGGCCTCGGCGCGTCGCTGGACGAGCTCGACGCGCTCGTCGCCGGGAGTGGAGGGCGCGTGTACCTGTCAAAGGACGCGCGCCTGCGACGCGATCTGGTGGAGAGCATGTATCCACACCTGCAGAGCTTTCAGGGGGTGCGCGCCGGCGTCGATCCCGAGGGCGTCATGCGATCGGATCTCGCGGGCCGGCTTGGCCTCTGCGGAGCGCGGGCGTGAGCAAGGCCGCGAAGGGATCCTCGGGGCGACGCGTGCTCGTGCTCGGCGGCACCTCCGAGATCGCCCAGGCGATCGTCGGCGAGCTGCAGCGGCGTGCGCCGCGCGAGATTGCGCTCGTGGCTCGAGACGGCGCGGCGCTGCGCGAGCGAGCCGAGCAGCTGCGCGCGGCCGGTAGCCCGCGCGTGCTCACGTTCGAGCTCGACGCGCTGGCGTTCGACCGGCACGCGGAGGTGCTCGCGGCGGCGTTCGCAGACCTCGGCGGCGCGGACATCGTCCTCCTGGCAGTCGGCGAGCTCGGCCAGCGTGGCGGCCTACCGGATGACATCGCCGCAGCGCTCCGCGTGCTCGAGGTCAACACGGTCGGTGCCGGCTCGCTGCTGATGCACTCCGCGCGCGAGCTGCGCGGGCGTGGCGGCACGATCGTCGTGCTGTCCTCGGTCGCCGCCGAACGGCCGCGGCGTGCCAACGCCGTATATGGCGCCGCCAAGGCGGGGCTCGACTCGCTGGCACAGAGCCTCGCCGATGACCTGCACGATCACGGCGTGCGCATCCTCGTGGTCCGCCCCGGCTTCGTCCGCTCGAACATGACACGAGGCCTGAAGCCGGCGCCGCTGGCGAGCACGCCGGAGGCGGTGGCCGGGGCGGTGCTGGCGGGGCTCGAAGGCCGCGCGCAGACGATCTGGGTGCCGCGAGCGCTGCGCTTGCTTATGCTCGTGATGAGAATGATTCCCCGCCCGCTGTTTCGTCGGATCGAGCAATGAGCGCCACGCGACCTTCGCGCCCACGTCCCGAGGAGCGCGCCACGGCGCCTGTGCCCCGCGACATCTCGCTGCTGCGCGCGCGCCGGCGCGAGGCTGACCGGCGCCGGCGCCTGTTGCGCGTCGACCTCGGGGTTGGCGTGGCTGTCGCGCTGATCCTTCTGCTCGCCACGCCGGGACTTGCGATCGCCGCGATCCTCGGCGCTCTGCTGCTGCTGGCGTGCGCGACGTCGGTGATCCTCCAGCGACGCAGGGCTCGCAAGCGGAGCGGTGCGCAGGCGCCACGTCGGCGGGCAGGGTCGCGCTCGCGGAGCGCCCGCCGCGCGGCATCGCACGAGGAGCGCCGTCCCTCGTCCTCCGGTTAGCGGGGCTCGAGCACGAACACGGCGATCTCGCGAGAGGTGCGCTCCTCGTAGTCGTCGAAGCCGGCGTACTGGGCGTTCATCTTCGCCCACAGCTCGCTGCGCTCGGCGCCCTCGGCAACCCGGGCGCGCACACTGCGGCGCTCGCCGCGGATCTGCACGTCGGCGTCGGGATTCGCCTTGAGGTTGTGCGACCAGGCGGGGGCGCGTTTGTTCCCGGCATTCGAGCCGATCACGACAAGGCCGTCGCCGTCGGCGAGGAACAGCACGGGCGCGGTGCGCGGCTGTCCCGAGCGCCGCCCGGTGGAGGTCAGCAGCAGCACGGGCGCGCGTCCGACCTTGCCCAGCACGCGTCCGCGCGTGAGCCGGTAGATCGGCACGTTGAGCTTGCCCGCCACCCGCAGCGCGCTCCCCGGGATCGACATCGAGAATCTCGAAAGCGCGTGGTCGCT
>DASZNB010000056.1:0-12552 GCA_035551395.1 Solirubrobacteraceae bacterium
GGTTGAAAACAACACCGAGATCGCGCGCGGCAGCGTAGGCGTGCATATCTGGGAGATAGCCGGACCATTTTTTGCGCGACGTCTCCGACGGCGCGCGATGTTTCGAACGCAAGCCGGAGCGCATACGCCAGTTCTCTGGACTCGGGGCAAGGGTGTGGTCGGGCGGTGCTGGATCTCGGACGAAAAAGATCAGCTGACCGATCTCGCCGAGCTGCAGGCATACGCAACGACCGAGGACAGGTTCTGTGCACTCGAGCCGCGTGAGCGGTTCAACTTGACCTGGTCGGAGTTCCAGGCCGCAAAACAGTACAACCTGATCTGGGTGACAAAGCTATACCGCGGACAGGGCGATGCCCCCAAGCTCAAGGGCCTGCTCTCTGTGGATGTTGAAGGCAGAGGCCACGCGGACGAACTCGCCAAGGCCCTCACGACCCATAAGGCGGCCGTGCGCGCCCTGTTGGACATGTGCGAGCAACTGCTGGCGTGATTGTGGCGATCCGCTGATGGAGCCGATATCCTGATGCCCATGCACGCCTCAGTTTCGACGTCGGACAAAGTCCCGCCAGCGGCTGCACCAACGCTCGCTGCTGCCACGATCCGAGGCAATTTGGTGGATATGCCACGTGCCGCCGTGTCGGAGAAGACCGTGAGCCGCCTTGCCGACGAAGGGTTCAGTAGCGAGGTTGTGGCACTCGCCGGGGACCTAGCCGCGGATACTCGTTCCTGACGGCCAGGACGGCGCTTACACGCGATAGCCGGGCCGTCAGCCGCTCGGCCCGCCGCCCGTCCAGTCGACCGCGATCGGGGGCAGCGCCAGCAGGGCCGCCCAGGTTGCTGCGTCGGTGACGCCGCTGGCGGGGATCCCGTGGGCGGCCTGGAACGAGCGCAGGTTGGTGCTCGTCTGCGAGCCGAACGTGCCCGTCGTTTCCTGCGTGGGCACCGCGCTGGCAAGGTGCTCCTGCATCCACAGCACCTGGTCGCCCTTGCGTCCGCTCGCGAGTTCGGGATAGGTCGTGTTCGGGGTCACGCTCGTGAGCGGCGCGAGCGGCGCGGCCAGCGAGCTCCAGCCGCCGGGCGAGGTTTCCTGCCAGTCCCAGAAGGAGTAGCCGGTGGCGCCGTAGTCGACGGCCTCCTCGCGAAAGCGCACGAGATCGGCGCTGGAGACCCCGCCGTAGGTCTGCCCGAGCGGGAAGATCGAACGGCCGTACATGCGGTTGGCGATGTAGGTGTTCGCATACACGGTGTCGACGGACACGCCGATGTCTTTCCAGTACATCTGTGGCGCGTTGTACTGAGCGCCGTTCGGGCCGAGAAAGACGGAGTAGGGGAAGGAGGGGTGAAAGGAGACGTAGGGGAAGGAGGCGAGCACGAGGGGGTAGGTGGCGCCGATCTTGGCGCGCAGGTCGGTGATGTAGGTCTGCGCTGCCGCGTAGTGACCTTCGTACTCGGCCTCCGCGTCGATCACGAGGCAGTCGGCGCCGCTGGCGACGGCTTTCGCGCCGAGCGCCGCCTCGCCCGCTGGGTTGCTGCCGTAGACGTACTGCCACGCGCACGCCTTCACGCCGCCCGCGTGCAGTTCGGCGACGAGCTGCGGCGAGAACTGGCTCCAGTAGTTGCTCGAGCCGTCGGAGCTCTTGATGAACACGCTCGACACGCCCGCCGCATGCGCCTGCGCGAGGATCGCCGCGGCGCTCCCGCCGCTCGAGCGGCTCACGTACCAGATCCACATCCCCTGCCCGTCGAGCGCCGTGCCGCTGGCGGTGCCGCCGACGACCGCCGGGACGGTGACCTTCGGCGCCGGCGGGTGCAGCGCGTGACGATAGACGTAGATCGGGCCGTAGGAGCTCGTGTAACGGCCGTGGCTGAGCAGGATCTGGATGTGGCCGGAGTGCGCGCTCGCGGGCACCGTCGCGAGCAGCCCGGCGCTCGTGTGGCGCAGCCGCGAGACGGGCGAGGTGCGGCTGATGTGCGCGCCGGGCGCGCGCGGGAAGGCGAGCACCATGCCGGCCTTCAGGCCCACCCCGGCGAGGAGCAGCGTGCCGTGGGTGGAGACCTGGCGCGGGTTGGCGCTGCAGTGCGAGACGGGTGTGCAGCGGACGCTCGTGATGCGCACCGTCGTCACGTGCAGGCTCGTGCCGCCCGTCTTCGCGGTCGCGGGCTTGTCGGCGCTGCGCGTCGACGGAGCCGCGGCGCCGGGAACGGCCTGAGTTCCGCCTGGTCCGCTCACTGCCGCCGCTTTACCCGCGCCGAGCCAGCCGAGCGCGAGCAGCAGCGCAGCGACTGCTGCGCCGAGTGACATCGATCGCCCGTAGGCGGAAGTGCTCGCCAAGATCGCTACACCCTTCTGGCCCTAGTTCTCGCGCCGCGTGTCAGGCGAGAACCTCGCCCGATCGGCCACATGCGACGTTACCCGCTATGCCCTGGCAAACCTAGAAGCGGCACGGAAGTTGCGCTCGCGCGGGCTCTCAGCCCCAGCGAAAGCCCGTCGCAGCCGGGGTCGGCGGGAGCGGGCTGGACGGCAAGCCGGGAGGCGGAGTCGGCAGGTTGAACCCGGTCGGCGCCACGTCGTTGGGCGTATCCGGGTGGAACAGCGAGGCCAGGTACTGGTTCTGCGCGCGTCCCACGCCGAGCTCGAACTGGCCGCCGCCGTAGTTGCCGATCCCGCGCTCGGCACAGTAGTCGTAGGCGTCGAGCAGGTTGCGCAGGCCGCCCAAGCGCGAGGGCTTGATGTTGACCATCCGCGGCGGATAGGGGAGCGCCTCGATGTCGGCGATCGAGTGGATCGTCGCATCCCAGGAGAAGCGCTCGCGATGCGCCGCCAGCACAGCGTCGGTCTCCGGCGTGAGCGCCGGATCCTCGATCCAGGCGTCCGGAAAGGCCTCCACGACGCGGCGGTAGAGGACCGGGTCGGCGGGCTGGTCGACGATCGAGCCGGAGTAGTAGCCCTTGAAGTCGACCGAGTCGACGGCGCCGGTGGCGACGAGCTCGGCGATCAGCGGCTCGTCCCACGAGCTCGTTGGATCGAGCTTGAAGCGCAGACCGGGATAGGGATCGAGCCGCCGTCGCAGCGGCGCAAGCGTGGGCGGCTCGCCGAGGCGCAACGACACGACGAAGTGGACCGGGTATGGCTGGCGGGCGAGCGCCTCGTGCAGCGGCACGCCCGCCTGGCGCAGCGCGAGGTCGAGCGCCGCCGACTCGTACGCCCACGTGCGGTAACGCTGTGAGACCTCCCGCTGGGGGTCCTCTGGGAACAGCGAGAGCTCGCTCAGGCGCTCACAGAAGGAGGCGAGCGTGTGGCTGCCGGCGAACTCGAGCACGGGTCCCGCTGCCTGCAGGATCTCGTGGTCGACCGCGTCGTAGGTGACGTCCTCGCCGATTCCCTCCTGCCCGCCACCGCGCAAGCGGATCAGCGTGGTCTTGCGCTCGAAGTCGCTCGACACGCTCGCCTGCAGGGGCTCGAGCGAGTACTCCTCGATCGCGACCGGCAGCTCGGCGAGCTGCTCCCAGGTGCTCACGCCGACGCCTCGCCCTCGAGGCGCGCGACGAGCTCATCGAGGCGCAGCTCCTCGAGCGCATTTCCGACATCCGTCAGCTGACTCGCGCACAGCTCGATCAGCCGCTTGCCCTCGCCGACGAGCGCGAGCGTCTCATCGAGGCTCGCCTCGCCGGAGTCCAGCCGGCGGATGATCTCCTCCACGCGAGCCGCGGCCGCCTCGTAGCTGAGCGGCTCGCCCGGGCTCGCCGCCGGCTGCTCAGGCGCGCTCACCGCTCGCCCGCGTGCGTGGACAGCTCGCCGTCGGCGAAGCGCAGCCGCAGCTCCTCGGCTGCTTGCGCGGCCGCCGCCGTCAGCAGCGGCTCGCCGGTCGTGGAGCGGGCCAGCACATAGCCGCGTTCGAGCGTGCGCTGCGGATCGTGGCTGTCGAGCGCGAGCGCCATTCGCTCGAGCTCGCGCGGGCGCCGCTCGCGGACGTCGTGCAGCGTCGAGGCGGTCTTTCGCTGAAGCACGATCGCGCGGCGCTCGCTCAGGCTGCGCTCTGCGCTCAACCGCCGCCGGGCGCCCGCGCGGATCTCCCGCAGCTGCTGGTGCAGGCGGCCGCGCTGGCGCTCGAGGTGCGCGGCCGGTGCGCGCGAGAGCAGGGCGAGGTGGCGCGCGCGCGCGAGCACGGCCCGCCGGGCGTGCTCGCGCAGGCGCGCAGCGGTGACCGGCAGCTCGCGGCGCGCTCGGGCACAGTCGACCGGCACGGCCGCCTCGGCGGCGTGCGTCGGCGTCGAGCAGCTGACCGCAGCGACGTCGTCGAGCAGCGTGCGGTCGGTGTGGTGCCCGACGGAGGCGATCACGGGAACGCCGAGCAGCGCCACGCTCCGACAGACGCTCTCCTCGCAGAAGCACAGCAGGTCGGCGAGTGAGCCACCGCCGCGCGCGACGATCACGACGTCGACCTCGGCGACGGCCGCGAGGTCGCCGAGCGCGCGCACGATCGCGGGCGCCGCATGGCGATCCTGGACGGGCGTGAACGCCCACACGAGCCGGCCCGCCCAGCCGCGCCGCGCGAGCGCCGCCAGCACGTCGTCGCGCGCCTTGCCGCCCTCGCCCGTGACGACGCCGATCGTTTGCGGCAACGCGGGCCGCGCGAGCAGCTTCTGGCGCTCCAGCAGGCCCTCCGCATCGAGCTGCTTGCGCAGGCGCTCGATCCGCGCCAACAGGTCGCCCTCGCCGGCCACGCGGAGGTCGCGCACGGCGAAGGAGAACCCGGGCGAGGACGTGGGGCTGCCGGCGTAGTAGTCGCAGCCGCCCGCCACCACGACCTGCATCCCCTCGGCAGGCGCGCCGCCGCGCGCGATCATCGCCTCCCAGTCCTGCCGCCAGGCGCTGCACGGAATCGCGCCGCCGGCGTCGCGCAGCTCGAAGTACACGCGCGCGCGTGACGGGCGCAGGTTGACGAGCTCGCCCATCAGCTGCACGTGCGCGAACGACCGCAGCTTCGTGCGCAGCGCGGCGGCATACTCGCCGACCGGGAACGGCCCCGCCAGCGAGCTCTCCGGAATGCCCCCTCCGTCAGGGCGCGCGGGGGAGGAGAGCGGGGACATGTGCCCAAGGATAGGCGCTACGATCGACGTCAATGCGGCGTGCAGAACCCCGGGCTGGCCGCTGACTCAGGTGGCCAAGCGCAACACCCCGAGAGGCCGCTCACGCAAGCGTCGCCGCAGCACCACCCCGCCGGGCGCCTCGTCCGCCGGCGAGCGCGGCGCGACCCTCCCGCAAGCCGAGGCCGACGTCGCCGCCGATGTTGCGGCGGGCACCGGGACACGCACCGAGCCGCGTCGTCGCGAGCAGGCGCGCGTGCGCGCGGGACGCCCCGGGGGCATGACCGATGCGCTGTCGGTGGGCGAGCGGCCGAACGCGCCCTGGCATCCGTTCCCGCTGTCTGAGCTGCTGATCCTCGTGGGGATCATCGGTGCGGTCATCGCCTGGAGCCGCGGCGTCCAGCACGGCGGCACCGCGCTTCTGATCGCGAGCATCGCCTGCGTGATGATCGGCACCATCGAGGTGACGCTGCGCGAGCACCTCTCCGGCTTTCGCTCGCACGCCATCCTGCTGTCGGTGCTGCCGCCGCTGGCGATGCATTCGGCCGTCGTCCTCACCACCCAGGCCGAGACGACCGTGCCGCGCTGGCTGAACGTCGCGCTGCTGCCGCTCGACGGGGCGCTCTTCTGGTTCCTCTACAGGCTGCTGCGCAGCCGCTTTCAGGACGCTCGCCGCGAGCGGACCTTCGCGGGGCGGCGCTGAGCGCGCTAGTCGCTCGCGCTGGCCGCGAGGTCGAGCGACGGGAGCGGGCGCTCGCCCTCATTGGCGCCCTCGCCGCGTGTCTCGCCGCTGAAGCCGAGGCGCTCGAGGCGCGCGATCTCGCGCTCGCCCTCCACCCGCGCCGGATGCTCGGGGGGGAGGTCGGCGATCAGGCTCGCGATCCGGTTGCGTAGCTGCAGCGCGAAGTGCGGCGTCGAGGCGCCCATCAGCTGGCGCACGTCCTCGAGCGTGACCTCGAGGCCGTGGGCCTTGCGGCTGAGACGTTGGGGGTCCTCTGCTTGGCTCACGGCTGCCTTCCGACGGGCTATTCGACCTGCGAGACGCTCGGTTCGCCGCTCTGCTTGCGGGGACTGATCTCCAGCAGCGAGTCGATCTGCGCCTGCGTGACGGCGGAGATCGCGTGTTCGTCGCCGATCAGCCAGCCGTGATTGTAGACGCCCCGGACGGGCCGGAAGTCGAATGCCGGCGTGTAGGCAGGCTGGATGTCGCCGAGGTAGGCGGCCAGCGATGTCGGGATCGCGGCGGCGCCTTCCAGCAGTAGCAGGGGTCCGTAGTCGCCGGTGGCCGACAGCAGCGCGGCGGCGGGCCCGTCGAGCGGGCGCGACGCGTTGGCGAACACGAGACCGTGGCCGGGTTCTTTGACGCCCCAGCCGAACTGCCCGTCGGCGAAGCGCGCGACGGCGATCGCGTTGGCGACCGGCCCCGCCGCTTCCCCGGCCGACGCGCTCGGAAGCTCGGTGACGGTCCCCAGGCTGCCCAGCTCCGACAGCGCCGGTTGCCCGAGCGCCGGCGCATCGAGCACGTAGATCGCCGGCCGTTTGAGGGCGACGAGCGCCGCGGCCGTCGGCGCGGGCACGCGTGCGGGCGAGACGAACAGGATCGGCGCGCCGCTCTCGGCGGACAGGCCCGCCGCCGGCGCCGCAAGCGCGCGCGGGGCATTGTCGGGCAGGACGATCACCTGGCGCGGCGTATGCCCGGTGGACTGCCCGAGGAGCCCCGCTATGGCCGCCGCCGTGACCTCCGGCTGAGCTGCTGGAAGCGAGCGCGTGACGTAGGCCCGCGGCAGCGCCGCCGTGGTGCCGATCCGCAGCACCTGCGCCCCCCCGAGCGCGCTCGCGCCCACCGGAGCGAGGGCTTCGAGCGTTTCCCTCGTCACCGCCGGCAGCGAGTTCCCGTCGCTGAACAGCAGCGGCGCCCCGAGCGGTGCGCCGGCGAGCGAGGATGCGGCGAGTGCCGTGTTCCAGCTGCGCCGGTCGACGAGCACGACCGCCTGGGGACGGCTGGCCGTCGTCAGCGCCGGATACACCGTCCGTGCCACCGCCGCGGCGTCGGTGGCCACATCGCCACCACCGAGGCGGGTCGTGTTGCGCGTGGCCACGCTGAGCGCTCCCTGGGCGGCGACGGGGGCGAGCCTGTTGATCGGACCACCGCTCGAGGAGGTGTTCGAGACGCCCTTGCCGCAGCCCGCTAGGAGCAGCGCGCCCAGCAGGGCGAGCAGCGTTCGGGGCGGGGCGAGGCGCATCCGCGGGGACACTAGCTGAAAAAACCCCGGGATTTGCGGGGAGAACGCGCCAGATCGTCGCCATCCGCTGCAAGCGTCATTGCAGTTTGCTAGCGTGCCGCCCCGAACGCCGAGTCCTTGACCAGGTGTCAAGGAACGGGGGACCCAAGTTGTTTGGGGCTAATCCCGCGGTCGGACCGCGAGAAGCGCAGGCTCTTTCAGCGCTAGCCCGTCAGCTAACCCCGCAGGCCAACGAAAGAGGTTGTTCGTTTTGCGGTTCCGTATTCCCAGTGCAGTTCTCTGCAGCCTGACGATCGCGGCGACCGCAGCGCCCAGCGCCCTCGCCGTCAGCACCGGCGGCGCCTCGTCCGCGCCGGCCCCCACGACCACCACCACCACCACCACCACCGCGAGCGCGCCAGCCGCGCTGCATCTCTCGCCCGTCACCTCGCGCTCGACGAACATCGCCTACAAGGGCCCGGTGTTCATGAGGACGGCAAGCGGGGAAGTCGTGCCCTACACGACAGCTTCCACGACCGGGCAGGTCGCCGACGCGACCGGCGGCAGCGCCGTCGGCGTGATCGTCCCGAGCAAGCCCGAGCTGCTCGTGCCGGGCACCCGGGCGCGCTACGTCGCCGGCATCGCCGCCGCACCGATGTCCGCGCCTGCGGTGATCCAGCAGATCGTCTGGGCCGGCGATCAGATCATCGGCCTGCCCTACATCTGGGGCGGCGGGCACGCGTCGTTCCTCTCGCCCGGCTACGACTGCTCGGGCACCGTCTCCTTCGCGTTGCACGGCGGGGCGCTGCTGAAGACGCCCGAGGACTCCTCGGAATTCATGCAGTGGGGCTCACACGGAGTCGGGCGCTGGGTGACGATCTTCTCCAACCCGGGACACGCCTACATGACGGTCGCGGGACTTCGCCTGGACACCAGTGCCGCCGATGACCCCACCAACCAGCAGGGTCCGCGCTGGCGTCCGCTGCGCCCGGGCAACGGCGGCTACACCGTTCGCCACCCCCTGGGCCTGTGAGCATTCCCCGTCGGCTAGGCTAGAAGCCGTGGGCCGATGCCAGATCGGCCACCCCGTGGCAATGCAATAGGAGGATCAGATGGCCGGCCTGACCGGGCGCATGTCTACCGTCGTGAAGGCCAAGGTCTCCAAACTGCTGGACCGGGCGGAAGACCCGGGCGAGACCCTGGACTACAGCTACACGAAGCAGACCGAACAGCTGCAGAACGTCAAGAAGGGCATCGCCGACGTGGTGACCGCCAAGAAGCGCCTGCAGATGCAGGAAAGCACGCTGCAGCAGAACGTCGTCAAGCTCGACACGCAGGCCCGTCAGGCGCTCGCGGCCGGCCAGGAGGATCTCGCCCGCACGGCGCTCGAACGCAAGAACGTCGCCCAGACCGAGCTGCAGTCGCTCGACGGGCAGGTCACCGAACTCGAGGCCCAGCAGCAGAAGCTGATCGACTCCGAGCAGAAACTTCGCGCCAAGATCGAAGCCTTCCGCACCAAGAAGGAGGTCATCAAGGCCCAGTACTCCGCGGCCGAGGCGCAGGTGCGCATCTCCGAGGCCGCGACGGGCGTCGGCGAGCAGATGGCCGACGTCGGGCTGGCGATGCAGCGAGCCGTCGACAAGACCGAAAACATGCGGGCGCGGGCCGATGCAGTGTCCGAGCTCGAAGCTGCGGGCACGTTCGATGACGTCACCCAGCTCGGCACCGGCGAAGACGACATCGACCGCCAGCTCAAGCAGCTTTCCAGCCAGCCCGCCGTCGATGACGAGCTGAGCAAGATGAAGAGCGAACTCGGGCAGGGAGGCGCGGCGCCCGCGCAGCAGATCTCCTCCGGCGATGCCGGCCAGCCGAGTGAGAGCGGATCGGCATGATCGTGCGCATATCCGGCGAGGGGCAGTACCGCCTCGCCGATCAGGACGCCGCGCGCCTCAACGAGCTCGAGGACGCCGTCATCGCCGTCGTCGACGGCGGTCGCGAGGACGGTTTCGCCGACGCCTTCGCCGCCGTGCTCGACTATGTCCGCGCCAACGGCACGGTGCTCGAGGACGACGAGATCGAGACCTCAGACGTGATCCTCCCGCCCGCCGACATCTCCTTCGCAGAGGCCGGCAAGGACTTCACCGGCGAAGGCCTGATTCCCGACTAGCTACGCGCGCCAGGGGCCCGCTGCACGCAAGGCCCGGGCCGCGCGTCGCGATCAGATCGGGATGCCCCACAGCGGGAACCAGCGCTCGAGCTCCGGCTCGATCGGCAGTTCCGATGACATCTGCGCCTTGATCTGCAGCTCGCGCTCGGTCGAGCGCTCCTGCGTTTGACCCGAATCCCGCCCACCCGCGGGGACGAACGGATACCAGAAGCCACGCTTGTAGTTGTAGATGAAGTAGATGCGTCTGCTCTTGGCGTCCGTGAAGGCGAACACGGCGCACAGCAGGCGCTCGCCGTGCCCGGCCATCTCGATCGAGCTCGACACCGCGTTGACGGCCACCGCGAGATCTTCGACGCTGGGGGCGTCGTCGGGATTGTGCAGCACCATCCAGCGGTAGCCATAGCTGTCGTCCTCGGTGGCGACCTTCGTGCCGCTCTCTCCGCCGGTGGCGGTGACGACTTCCTCCATTTCCCGGATCGTCGCTTCGAACTCGCTCGTGGCGAGCGCCTGGAAGACGACTGCAGCGCTGCCCGCCGGCGAGATCTGGTGCTCGGCCTGCAGCGTCACATAGGCGGTGGAGATCGCGAACAGGCGGTCGGGCGCGGGGCCCTTGACCGCGTGGCGGCCGGTGAGGATGTCGCGGAGGCCCACTTGCTAGGCGGTGCCCTGCAGCTGGGCCTCCAGCCGCTCCAGCGCGGCGAGGCGCTGCTCGAGCGGCGGGTGGTCGGCGAAGATGTTCATCAGTGACTTCTTCGTGCGCGCCGGGATGATGAAGAAGGCGCTCATGCCTTCGGCCTTGCGCAGATCCTGGCTGGGCACGCGCTCCATCGTCCCGCTGATCTTCAACAGCGCGGAGGCCAGCGCGCTCGGGCGCCCGGTGAGGACGGCGGAGCCGCGGTCGGCGGCGAACTCGCGATAGCGCGACAGCGCTCGCAGCAGCAGGAAGGAGACCGCGTAGACGACGACGGACACGAGCACGACGAGCATGATGTCGCGCTCGCCTTCTTCGTCTGAGCCGTAGCCGCCGCCAAAGAAGAGCGCGAACTGGGCGATCGTCGAAGCGAGCGTGGCGAAGAAGCTGGCCAGCGTCATCACCATGACGTCGCGGTTGATCACGTGGGTGAGCTCGTGTGCCATCACGCCTTCCAGCTCCGGCGGCGAGAGCATCTCGAGGATCCCACGCGTGGCCGTCACGCTGGTGGACTTCCGGCTGCGGCCCATCGCGAAGGCGTTCGGCATCGAGGTCTCCATCACGCAGACCCGCGGCTTGGGCAGGTCGGCCTGGACACACAGACGCTCGATGATTCCGTGCAGCTCGGGCTCCTGGGCGGGGGAGACCTCCTTGACGCCCATCGTCGCCATCGCGAGCTTGTCGGAGGCGAACAGCTGCACGAGCAGCAGCACCACGGCCACCACGACAATCAAGCCGGCGCCTGCCCCCGCGGCGAACAGGACGCCGATGAAGATCACGTAGACGAGCCCGAGCAGGAACAGCGTCAACAGCATTCGCGCCTGCAGGCCGTTGTCTTTACCGAAGCTCGAGCGTCTCGCGGACATCGGAGCTGATTGTCGCAGAAGCGCATAGCGGTGCCCTAAAGTGCCGGCGAGCGCCGATGCCCGCAGCACCACTGCCATGAAGCCCGAAATCCATCTCCTCGGGATCTCGATCAAGACGTTCGGGGTCATGTTCGCGCTGGGCTTCCTCGCCTGCGGTGCGCTCGTTGCGCGCCGGCTGCGCGAGCTCGGGCGGCCCCCCGACTGGGCCTACGAGATCGTGTTCGCGGCGCTGATCGGCGGCGTCGTCGGAGCGCGCGGATACTTCCTGATCGAAAAATACGACCAGGTCAAGCACGATCTGCTCGGCAACATCTTCTCCGGCTCCGGCCTCGTCTGGTACGGCGGGGCGATCGGTGGCGCGATCGGCGTGATCGGCTGGATGCGCTGGCGCCACGTCCTCGAACTGAGGATGCTCGACGCCTGCGCCACCGCGCTCGCGCTCGGCTATGCGATCGGGCGCATCGGCTGCCAGGTCTCCGGTGACGGCGACTACGGCATCCGCTCCAGCCTGCCGTGGGCGATGGGCTACCCCCACGGCACCGTGCCGACGCCGCCCGGCGTGCGCGTGCAGCCGACGCCGATCTACGAGACGGTCTCGATGTGCCTGCTCGCTTACTTCCTGTGGAAGCTGCGCGACCGCGTCCGCCCCGGCGTCGTGTTCGCCCTCTATTTGATCGGCAGTGGCCTCGAGCGCTTCCTCGTCGAGTTCATCCGCCGCAACAGCGAGGTGCTCGCGGGGCTCACCTCGCCGCAGCTCGAGAGCCTCGCGCTGCTCGTCGTCGGCCTCGCCTGGCTGGCGCTGCTCGTGCGCCGCGGCGGAACGGCGGCGCTCCGTCCGACGACGGCATAGACGGCAAGCGATAATCCCGCCGATGCTCACCGGCACAAGCCTCTCGGCCGCCTTCCCCCTCGGTGCTCGCCTGAACGAGCGCGGTCGCCTGGAGGTGGGCGGCTGTGACACGCTCGAGCTCGCCCGCGAGTACGGCACCCCGGCCTACGTCGTGGCCGAGGAGGACCTGCAGGCGCGCGCGCGCGCCTTCCTCCAGGCCGGCCGCGCCGCCGGCCAGGAGGACTTCCATGTGGTGTTCGCCTCCAAGGCCTTCCCCTGCACCGCCGTGCTGGAGCTGTTCGCGCGCGAAGGACTGTGGTGCGACGCGGCCTCCGGTGGCGAGCTGCACCTCGCGCTGAACGCGGGATTCGCGCCCGAGCGCGTCGTGCTGCACGGCAACGCCAAGTCGGAGGCCGAGCTGCGTATGGCGCTGCGCCACCGCGTCGGTCTGATCGTGCTCGACAGCTTCGATGAGCTCGATCGCCTCGAGCGCCTGATCGGCGACGGCGCGCTCGCCGACCGCGGACCCCAGCCGGTGCTCGTCAGGGTCACGCCCGCATTCGCGCACAACGCGCGGCCCGGCTCGATCATCAGCCGCGCTGCGCCCATGCCGTGCTCGGACGCAGCGCTCACGACCGCGGTGACGTAGTCCTCGATCGAGGGCGGCTCGGGACCGTCGGTGGTGTACTGCA